>JAJDTN010000333.1 GCA_022827165.1 Candidatus Latescibacterota bacterium | reverse complement strand
AGAAGTGCTCGCCCTCGAGGGTGGTGTCGATGTAGCGCTGGTAGTGGTCGCGGGCGTAGTTGGTGTAGTCCCACTGGCGCCAGCGGTAGTCCAGGTAGAGCTCCTGGGGCACGTACCACTTGCGCATGGCCGGGTCGACGGCGTTGAGCATCACTCCCGGCCCCTGGGGAGCGAGGCTGTACTCCTCCCCCTGGCGCAGGCCCAGCCGCGCACCGTAGTCCTGCTGCGCCGAGGCGGGCAGCAGGCCCAGGGCGAGCAGCCCCAGGAGACCGAGAGCGGCTGCCGGATTGCCGTGCAGGTTCATCGACTGGCTCCTTACCCCTTTGCGTGCCGTTGTTCCAGGCGGTCCTCGAAGACCTGTATGCGATCCCCGTATCTGCTCCGCAGGGACTCGAAGAGAGCGGAGACCCGGGTGTCCCGCTCCTTGGCGCGCAGGTGTTGCGCCACGGCGGCGCTCGCCTCCTCGAAGGTCAGGAGGCGGCTGCCCTCCCGCTCCAGGACCCGCAGGATCGCATGGCTGTCGACCTTCTCCAGGTACAGGGGACCCAGCACCTCGCCCACGGGCGCCGAGAAGGCGGCTTCCACCAGCTCCGGAAAGCCCTCGGCGAGATGGCGCTGCAGGACCATCTCGCCGCCCCTCCTGTGGATGCCGTGGGAGGCCGCGCCCGGACGCCGGAGGATCTCGGCGAAGGTTGCTCCCCCCTCGATCTCGCCGCGCCACCCCCGGGCCTCGTCCTCGTCCTCCGTGTGCACTTCCTCGATGCGGGCCCTGTCGCCGGCGCTGAACAACTCGCGGTTGGCCTCGAAGTAGCCCCGAACCTCCTCCTCCGAGAACACCAGGTGGTCCTCCACCTCGGTCTGCATAAGGTGGTCCACAAGGAGCCCGTCGCGGGTGTGGGCCCGCCACTCGTCGAAGGCCTCGTCCTGGTGCCATCCTCGTTGCCGGGCCGCGAAGGCGAAGAGACGGGGGTAGAGGAGCTCCCGCTCGGCGATGGAGAGGATGAGGGCGCTGTCCGACAGGGCCGAGCTCTTGGCCATCTTGCGGACCCGGTCGACGAAGTCGGCGGCGGTGATGGGGCCGCCGCCGGCCCAGGTGAACAGCGGCTGGCGGGCCTGCTCCGGGGTCAGCTCCGGCTGGCGCGCTTCGGTGCGCTCGATGAGGGCCCGCACCCCCTCCGGGCGGGGGCGCACGTCCTGGTCCCGTCGGAGCAGCTCGATCTCCTCCTCCGTGCGGCGCCACCACTGCTCCATGTAGAGGAGCTTGCGGACGTCCTCGGCGTAGAGCTGGATCGGCGCCTCGCGGTCTTCGGCGAAGCGGATGATCTGCCACACCAGCTGCGAGAGGGGGAGCAGGGCCGGCGTTCCCACCGGCAGGGAGAGGAACTCGCCCTGCGGCACCCGCAGGCGCTTGAGTCCGGGCACGCCGACCCAGCCGATGGTTCCGGTCGAGTCGGTGCTGGGGTCGTTGGGGGCGTACTCCCTGGCCAGCTCGTCGTAGTCGGTTCGCGACTCGAGCTGCTCGAAGACGGCGCGGGCCTCGGCCTCGCTCCCCTTGAGGACGATGCGCTGCAGCAGCCGCTCGCGGTCGAAGCCCATGTCGTGAAAGGCGCGCTCCACCTCCTTGGGGCCGATCTCGACCTTGGGGGCGATCACCTGGCGCTGGTAGCGCCGGGAGAGCCAGGCCCGCTCCGCGTCCTCCATCTGCCGGGCCAGCGCCGAGGTGGTGTCCAGCCCCCGGCTGCGGGCCTCCAGCAGCAGCAGCTCCTGGTCGACCAGGCTCTCCAGGTGGTCCCGGTCGGCTGCGACCCCCTGCTGGTCGCTCACCAGGTGGTCGGGCAACCGGTCGACGAACCTCTGCAGTCCGGAGTCGGTGATCTCGGAATCCCCGACCCGGGCCAGAACCAGTTCGTCGGGACCGCAGCCGGCGAGCAGGGCGGCGAGGAGGGCGGGCGCGAGGAAGCGCACCCGGGTGGAGGAGGGGATGGACAAGCGGCGGGCGGGGGCCTTCGGAATCGGCATGGCCATCTGCATGGGGAGCGCCTTCGGCCCGGCCACCAGGGACCGGAGGAGTGAGCGGCTGCGGGGCCTCCCCGTGGCGGCGGGCGAGGCTTGCGCCGCCGGCCGGGTCAGCCGGGGGGCGAGGGCTCCGGGGCTCCAATATATGTGGAAATACCGGCTGCTCATACCCGGCCGCCCCCGGTCTCGATCCCCAGGATGCGCGCCGCTGTCAGACCCATGATGGCGTCCCTGTCAGCGTCGGTCAGAAAGTCGCAGTAGTGCTCGATCCACCGGCGCGACTGCCGGTAGGTGCAGAACCGGTTCTGGAAGGGCATGTCGGTCCCCCACAGCAGGCGGTCGGAGCCGACGCGGGCGACCATCTCCTCCAGCGTCGGCCAGACCTCCCGCCAGGGGAAGTCGAAGAGGTCGCCGAGCCGCACCGGGAAGCAGACCTCGAGGTGGCAGCTCGGGCTGGCGAAGGGTTCCCAGACCTCCTCCGGCAGGACGATGCGGCCGCCCTCGAGGAAGAGCCGCCACGGGAAGCCGTGGGTGAGGGAGCAGACGGTCTCGGGGTAGCGCTCCATCCAGCGGGTGAGAATGCGCAGCTCGTCCAGGTACTCCTGCCGCTCCCCGCCGGGCGGATCCTCGCCCGCCATCCCGGCGGGGCCCGACCCCAGGGTGAAGAAGACCGGCACGCCCAGGGCCGTGGCCGCCTCCCAGAAGGGGCGGAAGGGCCCGTCGTCCCAGGGCTCCTGGTTGCCCAGGTAGGCGTGGGGCGGACAGAACTTGACGGCGTGCAGGCCGAGCTCGCCGATCGCCCGCTGCAGCTCGGCGATGACGGCGTCGGTCTCCGGGACGATGCGCCACTCGTCGACCGGCGCCATGGAGCGCAGGCGGTCGGGGAAGCGCTCGACGCAGGCGGCCTGGAAGGCGCTGTCCCGCCCGAGAATGGGGTCGACGTGGAGCAGGGCCATGTCGACGCCGGCGTAGTCCATCTCGCAGGTCAGGCTGAAGTGGGTGTAGTCCAGCTCTCCCATGTCCGGGGGATAGAAGTGCTTGGTGTACTCCTCGCCCTCGTGGTTCCACACCACCCGGCCCCTGGCGGAGTTGATCCGGAAGTTCACGTCCGGCGCGGCGCCGGGGTCCCAGCGGCCCGAGGGATTGAGCGGTGTCGACGGCCCTGGCGACCGGTCGCGGATGCGGATCGCCGGCTGATGATGGGCGGCGTGGGCCAGTTGCAGCCACTTCATGTGGTCCTCGCCGGTGGCGTGTCCGGCGGGGCTGGTAGCCGGCTCGAAGCAGTAGACGTGTGAATCGATGATCATGCAGGCTCTCCGCAAGGTCTGGGGGGTCGGGGTCCGAAGGTAGTGAACATGGCCGGATCTGGCCGGCCTGCCAGGCCCGCGGCCGTGCGGGAACGCTTCCTCCGGCGAGGGAGCCGGCCTATACTTGCCGCCCCCGTCCGGCCAGGCGCCCGGCCCGAGCGGTCCCAATGGACCCGCCCCGGGGTCACCGCAAGTCCATCGACATCAGAGGAGACGCTCCCCCATGGCATCCACAGCGGCCATCGTCGCCACCGACATCGTCCCCCCGCCCGAGTGGGCCCTGCTGCAGCGCCGCCTCTTCAACATCCTGGAAACCGCCGGCGACGCCGCCACCGAGGGCTACGCCCGCTCCGACGGCCGGGTCTACCACTTCTTCGACGTGGACGACGCCTACGAGAGCCGCTCCATGCGGGGCATGCTCTACGCCCTCGGCGGCCACGAGCGCTTCCTGCACATCGCCAAGCGCGAGTGGGACGCCATCACCTGGCTCTACAGCGAGGAGCGCAAGCTCACCGACGACGAGCCGATGCACCCCATGTACATGCCGCAGCTGCGCAACGAGTACTGGAACCTCAACGTGCCCTTCAACGCCGACTGGTTCCACATGGGCGAGGGCAACCAGATGCTCTACGACTTCGGCGTCGCCGACCCGACGAACCCCTCCAACCGCGAGCGGGCCCGCAGGTTCGCGGCCATGTACATCGGCGAGGACCCGGCAGCCCCCAACTTCGACGCCGAGCGCGGGATCTTCCGCTCGCCCCTCCACGGCGGCGCCGGCCCCATGACCTCGGTGCGCCAGCACAAGGAGATCATCCACAGGGAGGGAGGCGTCTCCAACTACGTCCACCTCGTGCGCCACTGGCTCGACCGGGGTTCCATCGGCGACTTCGGACACCGCAACGTGATCCAGGACAACCCGAGCCCGGGGCCGCTGACCCCCCACTTCCTCTACCCGAAGATCAAGGAGCTGGAGTCGCGCTGGTACGAGGACGAGGCCCGCCGCGAGGAGATCCTCGACCTCTTCGACAAGATGGCCCTCCAGGGCGACGAGCCCGCCGGCCTCTGCGCCACCGCCCTGGTGACCAACGCCTACCTCTACACCGGCGACGAGAAGTACAAGAGGTGGGTCCTCGACTACGTGGGCAGCTGGATCGAACGCATCCGTGCCAACGACGGCGTCATCCCCGACAACGTCGGCCCCACCGGCCAGGTCGGCGAGCACCGCGACGGCCAGTGGTGGGGAGGGCTGCACGGCTGGAGCAGCAGCGAGAGCGCCGCCGACCGGCTCTTCCTCGGGCTCATCGTCGGGGCCCAGTGCGCCCACCTGCTCAGCGGCGGCGACGACGGCTACCTGGAGGTCCTGCGCTCGCAGGTCGTCGCCCTCCTCGACCGCGGCCGCATGGAGGACGGCCGCCTGGTGGTGCCCAAGAGCCACGGTCCCGAGGGCTGGTTCGGGTACGACGAGTTCACCATCCGCGGCGGACCCGCCCACCTGGTCAACCTTTGGCACGAGTCGATGTCACAAGGCGACTACGAGCTGGTCACGCGCGTGCGCGACGGCGGCGGCACCGACTGGAACGAGCTGCCCGCCATCGGCGACCGCGGCGGCGCCCGCACCGAGTTCGCCCGCTTCCAGTACTACGACGGCAGGAACCCGGGCTGGCCGGTGCAGTGCCTGCAGTCCGACTACCAGCAGGCCGCCGCCTTCCTCGAGGGCATGAACCGCGACGACCGCAGCGTGCAGCAGATCATCGACGACAACGCCTGGCCGCCGAACCCGGTGATCGTCAAAGGCCTGGTGCAGACCACCATGGGCTGCCCGGGCCAGCTCTACAACGGCGGCATCCTGCGCGCCACGGTGCGCTACTTCGACGCCGACGCCACCCGCCCCGGCCTGCCGCCGGATGTGGCCGCCCTGGTGGACGACCTCTCCGCCGACGGCTGCGGGATCCAGCTGGTGAACACCAGCCACAGCGAGAGCCGCAACCTGATCGTCCAGTCCGGGGCCTTCGGCGAGCACTCCTTCACCCAGGTGGGGTTCACGGGGACGGCCATCGACAGCGACGATCCCAACCCCAACGCCCGCGTGCGCGCCGAGAAGACGGCCACGAGCGGCAGCGTCCAGGTCGACGGGCGGCACTTCACCGTGGCCCTGCCGCCCATGACCTCGGTGCGCCTGACCTGCGGCATGAAGCGGTTCGCCAACGACCCTACCTACGCCTTCCCCTGGCACGGCGGGACGGTCCCCGTCGAGTAGCGTCGGAGGGTCGCCGGCTACTTCAGCCTGATCGCCCGGATGCGGTTGTTGAAGTAGTCGGTGACCAGCAGGATCTCATCGCCGTACAGGCAGATGCCGTACGGCTCGTTGAAGACCGCCTGCCTCGCCGGCCCGCCGTCTCCCGCGAATCCCTGGCCCTCCCCGCCCGCCACCACCTCCAGCGCGCCCCCCGGGGCGCAGCGGAGGAGGCGGTTGTTCATGGAGTCGCATACGTAGAGGACCCCGTTGGCGGTGACGGCGATGCCGTTGGGGGTGTTCAGCCGGGCCTCCTCGGGGCGGGTGCCTTCGGGGGAGCACCCGGGTTCGCCGGTGCCAACGATGGTGGCGATGGTCCCGCCCGCATCGACCCTGCGGACGGCGTGGTTGGAGCTGTCGGCCAGGTACATGCGGCCGAGCCCGTCGAAGCGGATGGCGTTCACCGAGCCGATGCGGGCGGCGGTGGCGGGCCCTCCGTCCCCGGAGTATCCGGGCTCCCCGATGCCGGCGACGGTGGTGATGATGCCGGTCTTCGCGTCGATGCGGCGCACCCGGCCGATGGTGCCGTCGGCGAGGAAGACGTCGCCGCCCGGTCCGTGGGCCACGGCGGTCACCGACAGCATGCAGGCGCCGGCCGCGGGTCCGCCGTCCCCCTTGTCCCACTGCAGGCCGGTGCCGGCGATGGTCTGGATGGTCCCGCTCTCCTCTACGCGGCGGACGTAGCCGTGACGGGTGTCGGCGATGACCGCGCGTCCCCGGGCGTCGACGGAGACGTCGCGGGGATTGCTCAGGTAGGCGTCGGGGGCGGGTCCGCCGTCGCCGCCGCAGGCCCTGGCGCCGTTGCCGGCGACGGTGCGGATGAGGCCGCTGGACGGGTCGATCGCCCGGATCCGCTGATTGAAGAAGTCGGCGAAGTAGATGTGGCCGTCCGGTCCCGCGGCGATTCCCGCGGGGGCCGCCAGGAAGCCCTGCCGCGCCGGCTCGCCGTCGTGGATGCTGGTGCCGCCGAGGGCGGTGGTGACGATGCCCGTCTCCCCGTCGTAGCGGCGCATCCGTCCGGAACAGTCGCACCAGAACAGGGTCCCGTCCGGGTCGGCGAGAATGCCGGCCTCCACCGAGTTGCAGACCGCCTCGGAGCCGTGCACCCCCTCGTCACCCCAGCCGGGAACGCCGGTGCCCACCAGCGTCGTCACGATGCCGGTGGCGGCGTCGACCCGGCGGACGCGGTAGCCGTACTTCTCGCCCACGAAGAGGTTGTCGTGGGCGTCCAGGCAGATGGCGTCCGGCATCAGCGTGCTGGCCTCGGTGGCGGGCCCGCCGTCGCCGTTGGAGGCGGGCATGCCGTTGCCGAGCACGGTGGTGATGATGCCGGTGGCCATGTCGATCTTGCGGATGCGGTGGTTCGAGTTGTCGCAGACGTAGAGATCGCCCCGGGAGTCGAAGGCCAGGTGCTCGGGATGGTAGAAGGAGGCGTCCGCGGCGGGACCGCCGTCGCCGTGGTAGCCGCCCCAGTTGAGGCCGCCCCAGTCTTCCAGCCCCTTGCCCAGGTAGGGCCGGCTCCTTCCTTTCTCCGACGGATAGTGACGGGCGTCGTGGCCGGCGAAGAGCTCGATGATGCCGGTCCTTGCGTCCACCTTCCGAATCGTGTTCTGCCACTCGCTGGACAGGTAGAGGTTGTCCGCCCCATCGACGGCGATGCCGCAGTGGACGTCCAGTTCCGCCTCGAGGGCGGGACCCCCGTCGCCGCCGCGGCCGGCCCGGCCGGAGCCGGCCACCCGGGTGATGATGCCGGTCTCCGCGTCGATCCGGCGGATCGTGCGGTTCGCCAGGTCGGCGGTGTAGATGTTGCCGTGGCGGTCCAGGGTCAGGCTGTGGGGCCCGCGAAGCCGCGCCTCCAGCGCCGGCCCGCCGTCGCCGCGGTTCCCCGGGACGCCGTCGCCGGCGAAGGCGTGCAGGATGCCGTCCCCGTCGATGCGCCAGAGGCGGTTGGCGTGCCAGTCGGCGACGATCAGGTCGCCGTCGGCGCGGCGGACGACGCCGATGGGCCAGCCCACGTGGGCCTCTTTGGCTGGAACGCCGGTCTCGTGGGGCGCCCCCGCGATGCTGGTGACGTGGCCGGGGGGCAACTCTGCGAAGAGGGAATTCAGGTTCACGGCGCGCCTTCCTTGAATCGGTCGGGAGTAAAGAGGGGCGGCCCACGGGGGGCTGCAAGGCGCAAGGCCCCCGGCTCGAAGGTGGTCGTCATCGGCCGGCCGCAACGCCCGTGACCGCTGACGGACCTCCCCGTCGCGACCTGGCGCCGCGGACGCTTCTGATCGTCCCGTGCCTGTTCTTCCTCTCCGGCGCCTGCGGCCTCGTCTACCAGGTCGTCTGGGCGCGCATGCTCGTCGTCGTCTTCGGCGCCACCATGCTCGCCGTGAGCACGGTGCTGAGCGCCTTCATGGCGGGCCTCGCCCTCGGCAGCTTCCTCTGCGGGCGCTACGTCGACGGCGGCGGCGCCGGCTCAGGGCTCGGCCGGCCGCTGCGCATCTTCGCCCTCCTCGAAGCCGGCGTCGGTCTCTACGCCCTGCTCTTTCCCGCCCTGGCCGGCGGGATCGGATCGTCGGCGGCCCTGGTACAGGCTCTCGGCCCGGAGGGCGGCGCCCTCGGCCCGGTCCTGCGCTTCGTCATCACCTTCCTGCTGCTGCTGGTGCCGACGACGCTCATGGGCGCCACCCTGCCGGTGCTGTCGAAGTTCGTCGTGCGCCGGCTGGCGGGCGCCGGCCCGGGGGTGGGCCTGCTCTACGGGATCAACACCCTGGGCGCCGTGGCCGGCGTCGTCCTGGTCACCTTCTTCCTGATGGAGGCCCTCGGGCTGAAGGGCACCACCTGGGTGGTGGCGGCCGTCAACTTCTCCGTCACCGCCCTCGCCCTGCTGGTCGACCGGCGGCTGGGCGAGCCGGCAGCGGGCACCTCTCCCGCAGCCGCCCACGAATCGTCTGGAGACCCGGAGGCCACTCCCCCGCCGGCCCCCGCAACGGACCCATCTCCCGACACCGGCCTCGAACCCGCCGGGACGCCGGAGATAGCCGCGCCCGCACCGCCGTTGGATCAGGGGATGGCCGCGGACCCGCCGCCGGCCGCCGAACCGGTCCCGCGCCACATCGTCACCGCCGTCATCGCCGCCTTCGGCCTCTCCGGCTTCGCCGCCCTCGGGTACGAGGTCGCCTGGCTGCGCCTCTTCATCGTCTCCTTCGGCGTCAACACCCACTACGAGTTCAGCATCATCCTCATCGCCTTCCTCCTGGGGATCTCCCTGGGCAGCCTCGCCTGCAGCCGCTACCTGCGGGCGGAGCGGGACCTGCCCGCCCTCTTCGGCACGATGGAGGTCCTCATCGGCCTGGTGGGTCTCTGCTCGGTCTTCCTCTTCGCCTGGTGGCCGGAGTGGAGCGGCTGGGTCCAGCGCTCCGGCACCTGGTGGAGCCACCGCCTGGGCATCTTCGCCGTCTCCTTCGCCATCATGCTCGTCCCCACCCTGCTCATGGGCGCCCTCTTCCCGGTGGTGAGCCGCATCAACACCCCCGGCCTCGGGCGCCTCGGCCGCGGCGTCGGCGACGCCTACGCGGTCAACAGTCTCGGCGCCATCGCCGGCGCCGCCGCCACCGGTTTCGCCCTCGTTCCCGCCTTCGGCACCGAGGGGGCCTTCAAGCTCCTGGGCCTCGTCAACGTCGCCGCCGGCCTCGTGGTCCTGGGGCTGCACCAGCGCCACCGGCCCCTGCGTCGCAACAAGGCGGTGGCCGCCGGCGCGCTGGCTCTCTCCGTCGCTGCCGTGTCCCTGGCCCCGGAGGACGTCCTGCGCGGGATCGTGGAGCCGCGCCGGCCGGGGGCCGAGCTGGTGTTCTACCGCGAGGGCCGCGAGGGGGTGGTCACGGTCGCCGCCGAGCCCGGGTACCGCGAGATGAGGTTCAACCGGGGCAGCCAGGTGCCCACCGACTACGGCTCCTTCCAGGTCTTCCGGCTCCTCGGCCACCTGCCGCTGCTGTTGCACGAAGACCCGCGGGAGGTCCTGGTCGTGGCTCTCGGAGGCGGCATCGCCCTGGGGGCCGTGGCCCGGCACGACCTGACCCGCGTCGAGTGCGTCGAGATCGTCCCCGACATGGTGGCCGCCGCCCGCCAGGAGTACGGGAGCTTCAACCACCGCGTCCTCGACCGTCTGGAGGAGCACCGCGTCCACATCTCCATCGACGACGGCCGCAACCACCTGCTGGCCTCGGGGCGCCGGTACGACGTGATCACCGGCGACGCCACCCATCCCACCAGCACCGACAGCTGGATCCTCTACACCCGCGACTTCTACGAGCTGTGCCGGTCGCGTCTGAAAGAGGACGGCATCTTCGTGCAGTGGCTGCCCTTCCACGGCCTCCAGGTCGACGACTTCAAGACGGTGCTGCGCACCTTCGGGAGCGTCTTCGAGCACGCCACCCTGTGGCGCACCAACCACTACTCCATCATGGTGGGTACCACCGGGCCCCTGCGCGTCGACTTGGCGGAGCTGGAGGCGAGGTACGATCGCCGCGCCGTGAGGGAGAGCCTCGAGGAGGCCGACCTGGGAACCCCCCTCGACGTGCTGAGCTGCTTCCTCCTCGACGAGGACTCCTTCGCCGCCTACGTGGGGGAGGGCCCCGTCAACAGCGACGACCACCCGCACCTGAGCTTCGCCAGCCGCCGCGGCTACACCGCCGACGTGTGGCGCGTCCTGGCCGACCTCGACCGCCACCTGGAGGAGCATCCGCCGGCGCCGGGACCGTGGCTGGCTTACCCGGACGAGGCCGTGCGCCTGGAGATGGAGTCGCTTCTGAAGATCTGGTTCGAGGGCAAGCGCCACGTGCTGAAGGGGGATATCCTGCGCCTGAGCGAGGACTGGTCCGGGGCCGTGGCCGCCTACGCGCAGGCCCTGGAGGCGAACCCCCGGGAGCTGACGGCGCGCCACTTCCGGGAGGAGCTGGAGGGTCCCTTCCGCGAGCGCCGCCGCCTCCTGGAGCACCTGCCGCAGGTGGGAGGACACTGATGCGGTTGCCCCGCCGGCGGCTCTCATGCGTGATTAGCTCCCCATGAAGATCACCGCCTCAGGCTGCGTCCACGACGGCCGCGCAGGGCCGCCGCACCGAAGGTCCTGCGCCTTCACCACGGCCTACCTCGCCCGGGACGGCACCCTCTACGTCACCGGACGCTGGGGCAGCCAGCGCGAGTCCCTCGACGGCCATCCCTGCATCTTCGCCAGCCGCGACCTCGGCGAGACCTGGGAAATGCGCCACGACGGCCACGGCCGCTGGGACTGGGACGGCGGTCCCGGCGAGAACAAGTGCCTGGCCCTCACCGAGCTGGCCCCGGGCGAGTTCATCTCCACCTCCCTGCTCGTCGACCGCTCGCGGCCGGAGCGGCCCTTCGTCAACCCGCGGACCCAGGGGCTGCTGCCCATGCGCGTGGTGCACGCCACCTCCACCGATGGGGCGCGCACCTGGGGCCCGCCGCGGGCGATGGAGACGAGCCCCCATCCGGGGGCGTCGACCTGCACCCACGCGGTGATGCCCCTGCCCGGCGGCGTCCTGGCCCAGCCGTACGAGCACTGGAAGGAGTACGACGACCCGACGCCGGGGAAGCCCGGCGCCCTCCTGCGGTTCTCCTTCGATGGCGGCGCCACCTGGCCCGAGTATGCCACCGTGGGCCGCCACCCGGAGCACCGCATGGCCTACTGGGACCAGCGGCTGGAGACGCACCCGGAGAGCGGCCGCCTGGTGGCCATGTTCTGGACCCACGACTTCGACGCCGGCCAGGACGTGGACAGCCACATCGCCTGGGGATCGGCGGACGGCCGCCAGTGGTCGGAGCCGCGGTCCACGGGCCTGCCGGGACAGCACAGCCAGCCCCTCTCCCTCGGCGGCGACCGCCTGCTGGTGGCGTACCCGCGCCGCCGGGACCCGCCCGGGATCGTCCTCTCCATCAGCCAGGACTTCGGCCGGAGCTGGGACCGCTCCCGCGACCTGGTGGTCTACGACAGCAGCGAGGGCACCGAATCAGGGGTCGGGCTCCGGCGGTCCGATGCCGATCTGTGGAGCGACATGGAGAGCTGGCGTTTCGGCCATCCCCGCGCGGCGCTGCTGCCCAACGGGGAGGTCTTCGTCGTCTGGTACGCGGGCGATCACGAGGTCGCGAGCGCCCGCTGGGCCAGGGTTTCGGTGGAGTGACCGATGATCAAGGACTACGACCTGCGGCTGGTGGAGGACGAGTTGGCCCCCGGCGCCCGGATCGCCGTCCCGGCGCTGGCCGGGTTCCGCGTCACCTACGTGGCCCATGGCGGCGCGGAGGTCGCGCCATCGGGCGGCGGTCGGGAGGAGCTGGAGGAGAACTCGGCGCGCTTCGGGGCCGAGGTCTGCGCCGTGAGGGCCGGCGCCGGCGGGGCCACCCTGTGGCGCTGGGAGATGGTGCGGGGCGACGGCGGATGGCGAGCCGAGGGCGAGGAGGCGACCTGCGTCCTCAAGGCGTCCCACGGCCTGGAGCTGGACCCGGCAGAGGAGTGGATGATGCGCTGCGACCGCGTCGACTTCCCGCCCGGCGGCATCGCCTACACCCACGTCCACTCGGGGCCGGGGCTGCGCTGCCTGCTGCGGGGCGAGCTGATGGTGCGGGTGGAGGACAGCCAGGAGTGGATGGTGCGGCCCGGGGAGACCTGGTTCGAGCGCGGTCCCGACCCGATCTACGCCCGCGCTTCCGACGAGCCGACGAGCTTCGTGCGCGCCATGGCGGTGCCCCGGGCCTACAAGGGGCGCACCACCATCACCTACGTGAAGGCCGAGGACGCGGACAAGCCGAAGCCGCAGCAGTACACCCGTTTCGTGGACGAGTTCATCGACCCATGACCGACCTGGTTCTGCAGGGAAGAGTCAACTGGTCCGGCGAGCACTGGATCAGCTATCTGCGCCGGCCCGGCGCCGCGGCGGACTGCGGCATGGTCAGCCTCTACAACATGCGCTACACCGAGGCCGGCCACGGCTTCGTCGCCTTCGTCGTCATCGACGACGGCGGCGGTCCGGCCTTCAAGGGCCTGTGCACGGACAACCGCGAGCTGGCCGGCTTCGTCCGCGAGCAGGTCGTCCAGAGCGCCAGTCATCCGCCCTACGACGTAGAGCTGCCCGTGGTGGAGGCCCGCTTCACCCAGGGCGGCCACGTGACCCGCGACCCCTCGTGGACGATCGCCGCCGCCGGCCGCGAGATCACGGCAAGTTGGGGGCGGATCCACCCGGTGGTGATCGCCGCCGGCCCCTGGCCCGGCGACAGCGCCAGCAACTACGTCTGCTCCCTGCTGCACTTCGCCGACGAGTCCTCCATCACCCTGGACGGACGCGCCGTGGCCGGCGAGCCCTATCTGCGGGACATCTGGCGGCCCTCCATCGGCGGCGACCGCAGCTCCTGCGTCTTCGCCATCTCGGAGAGCCTGCTGACGGTGGAGCTGGACTGAGCGGGGCGGTCTATCTGCCGCTGGAGCTCATCATCAGTTCCCTGGCTGAAGGGGGGACGGCGTGAGTGGCCGGCAGCGCCGAATAGCGATCGGAGCCGGCGACGCCCGGCGAACCGACGGAGGTGCAATGAGGCTTTCACTCGCATTGACTTGCTCTTGCATGGTTTTCTCGGTGACAGTCGCTATCGGCGGCATCGGAGTTGGCACCGCCGTGCATGCTTCGGGATATGAATCCCGTGCCGGCGCCATCCTGGGCACCTATCGGCCGAACCGGCCGGATCACTCGCCCGAGAATATGGCGCGCAGGGCGAACCGTTTCCTTGTGACGCTGAACGACGCACAGAGACGATCCGCGCAATACGAATTGATGAGTGTCGAGAGAACCAGGTGGACCAATGCCCCGGCCCGCGGGGATGTCGGAGGCATTGCCCTGGGCGATCTGAACGACGACCAGATCCGCGCACTCCTGGAACTACTCATGGCCATGCTCAGCGAGAAGGGCTACAACAAGATACGAGATGTCATGCTGGGGGACGATCTGCGCGCCTACATCGACGGCAAGATAAACACGGGGGTCGGAATCGAGGCATTCCGCTTCTCGGTCTTCGGCGTGCCATCGGTAGCGTCGCGATGGGCGGTGCAACTGGACGGGCATCATGTCGCGCTCAACATTACGCTTGATGGCGAAGCGTATTCCATATCGCCGAGTTTCATCGGCACGTTTCCCCAGAAATTCACCGTCGCGGGCGTGGAGATGCGACCTCTGGCCAAAGAGACGGAACTTGCCTTTGAGTTCGTGGACAACCTTACGCCAGAGCAACGGACTCTGGCCGTGATCAGCGGGCGGCGCGGTGCCATGCGGGTCGGGGCCAGGTGGAATGGCACCGTCCCAGAGCCTGTCGGCATACGCTGCAAATCGCTGAATGAGGAGCAGAAGGGAAAGATCCTGGCCTTGGTATCGCAGTGGTTCGATCTCATGCCACCGGACCATGCACGAGCGCAGAAGGAGCGGTTTCTCGATGCGCTTGATGAGACATGGTTCGCCTGGAACGGCCCGCTTGTAGCCGGAAGCGATGTTTCCTACTCCATACAGGGGCCGTCGATCATCATAGAATATGCGAATGACGCGCGAGGCGGCAGCAGTGGTGGTAACCCTGCGGATCATGTGCACACGATCTATCGCGATCTGGATCGCGAATATGGCGGCGGACTCCATCCCCGTTCCCATCGATAGAACGCGCCAGTCACCGCCCTACGACGAAAAGCTGCCGGTGATGGAGGCCCGCTTCACCCAGACCGGCCACGTGGCCCGCGCCTATCTGCGGGACATCTGGAGGCCCTCCATCGGCGGTGACCGCGGATCCTGCGTCTTCGCCATCTCGGAGAGCCTGCTGACGGTGGAGTTGGACTGAGCGACAAGCTACCGGAGGACGCGCCCTTGGAGAAGATGCACGCGGCGATAGTGAAGGCTCTGCCGGACCTGCGCTGGCTCTGCCCCGGCTGTAATGCAACTTTCGACTACCGGGACCTGCTGGAAGGTACTTCGCGCCGGATCTGGGAGCCGGCGTGCGAAGGGAGGCAACCCCCATGAGCACCCGGCGCCCCCCCTGCACAAAGTGTGGCCGAAGCCCTGGGCTATCAGGATGGTAGGCTTCTTGGTTTGTTTGTTGCCGATAGCCTGGCTGCTTTGGGTCGCCGCGGGCAGGCCGTAGTCCGCTGACCGTGGGTCGAGCGGGACCTCACGCCAGCCAATTCACACCTCAATATCGAGAAGACCACGAAGGCTCTGGCTCCACTTGGCCCGGATGCACTCATACTGATTGCAGTAGCCCTGGATTCTTCGCACGAGTTCGCTTGGCGACGGAGAGTCGATGTCAGCCTTCTCCTGCATATCCGAAAGAAGAGGCAACTCAGCTCGGACCCAATCGATCGACAACAAGGACTCACCCTTTCGACTTCCGTCGACCGAACAGTAACGCCAACGGGGATGCGATCGCGGTGGTTTACGGCCACCGTCAGAAACGGCCCCGGTGGATCGCCGTGGAGCCGGTACGCGCGGATGAAGGCGGTTCCCATCACCTTGGACAAGGTCATCAATCCCCTGCCCAACGGGACTATGCCACTATTGGTACTATCCGTCACTTCGCGCGGGTAGCATGCCGTGATGTCTGCATGGTCTCCTTCCGCGATGGCAGCGGCAGCAAGTGTCCCAGTGTCCGCAACGCACCGCATCAGTGCAATGGCGACTGCAATGGGGCGTTCGAGCGATTCCTCCCCAAATTCGCTCACGATGGCAAAGCCATCTCCCATCTGATGCGCAAACAAACGCTCCGGTCCTTCCGGATATGCCTTGGCTCCAATTCGATAGATGGCCCGCATCAACTCCCGAAGAGAATGGAGAGCTTGGCACTCGTCGCCTTTCCAGAGCTCGCTGAAGCCGAGGATATCGATGTAGATGCACCAACGCTTCATTGGGACCGCCACCCCTTCAGGTGTGTATGCCCCCTCAAGGTGTGACTGCCAGATGCTCGGCATGCTCGGCGGGAATCACGATCGACGGGCTGGAAGGGGCTTAGAAGGCTTTTTCCAGTCCGGCCTGTTTCAGGATTTCGTTGGCTGTGTGTCGCGATCGGATCTTTCGAGGGACGGTAAGGTGAAGATCAGTTATGGGACTGTGCCAGATCTCATGTTTACCGTCACGCACCTTTGAGCATCCTGCCCTGCGGAGCATTTGCATGGTGAGTCGCGTGAAGTCTGGCATTGATGACCCTTCACGCTATCTCGAATTCCCTCTCGCTCGTTATTTTGCAGGAGTATGGACCCTGCACTCCCGCATCGCGCCTGAGCTGGAGCAATTCGGGGACCATACGTTGAGCTTCCTCGACAATACCCTCCGAAGTCTCAGCCTCCAGAATCAATCCCGGGATCTCCGGGCTCGTCGCTACCCATACTTCGGCCTCGGCATCCCACCTGGATATCACGTTGATGGTGCTCATTGGTTGCTTCTCCTCGCCAATGTGCCAGCGATCCTCCGGGGAAGTTCGCTGGGGGAATAACCTTCATTAAGAAACAAAGCCGGCCTGGCAAGGCAAGATCCCCTCGTGCCTTGGTGAGGCAACGGGTTTGCAGTGAGTTGGCGGCGCAAGCCAGTCGACCGCCACGCGATCCTCAACCCTCCGCGCACCGCCTCTCCAACACCCGATACCTCTCCAGCAACCCATCGTAGATCCCCCGGTTCGCCGGGTCCGGCTCGATCGGCGCTCCCGCCCCGGTGAAGGGCGCCGTCACCTCCTCCCAGGACTGCTCCTCCCCTGACGCCCTGGCGTGACCGTGGGCCGCCATCAGCGCGGCGCCCAGGGCGGCGGCGTTGGTCGTGGCCAGCCGCTGCACGGGGCAGCCGTGGACGTCGGCAAACACCCGCAGGATCTGCTCGTTCTCCGACGCGCCGCCGGTGACGCGCAGGGAGCGGATCTCCACCCCCATCCACTCGGAGTGGATCCTCGACGACAGGGCCTGGGCCTCGATGACGGCGCGGACGTTGGCGGCCGCATCGCTCTCGTCGAGGTCCTGGCGCACGACGCCGGGCCGGGTCACGCGGGGGACGATCTCCTCGTCGAACCAGGGCAGCATGAGGGCGCCGCCGTTGCCGGGGGGCGTCGCCGCCAGCCCCGCGGAGAAGCCGGACCAGTCGAGGCCGTAGAGGTCGCGCACGGCCTCCCGCGCCAGGCTGCCGTTGAGGAAACAGATGAGCGCCATGTAGTGGGCGCCGTCGGGGGAGGCGAAGAGGGCGCCCTCGCCGGTGACCGGCGGCCGTGGCTCGTCGAGGCAGGCGAAGAGGGTGTCGCTGGTGCCCAGGCTCAGGGCCGCCTGGCCCGGCTGCAGCAGGCCGAGGCCGATGAGGCTGCAGGGGTTGTCGCCGGAGAAGGGAATCACCCGGCACCCGGGCGGGAACCCGAAGCGGCCGTTCCAGAACGGGCTCAGGGTGCCGGCTACCGCGTCGGAGGGGATGACGGGCAGCAGGCGGCGGCCCAGGTCGGGGGCGGTGGCCGCCAGGGCCTCCGCGCTCCAGCGGCGGGTCCGGATGTCCATCAAATTGGTTCCGCTGCCGTCCCCGGGATCGACGGGGACCAGCCGCCCGGCCAGCAGGCTGGCGACGAAGGAGCTGACCAGGCAGATGCAGCTGGTGCGCTCCCAGGCCTCCGGCTCGTCCTGCCAGAAGCGGCGGATCTGGGGGCCGCTGAAGCGCTCGAAGGCGGTGTTCCCGGTCAGCTCCAGCAGCCGGCTGCGGCCGCCGACGCCGGCCTCGATCTGGCGGCACTGCTCGCCGGTGGAGGTGTCCATCCAGATCGGCGCCGTGGGCCGCGAGAACACCCCGGCCAGCTGCTCCGCCAGGTCGTGGTCGGGGTCGAGGCCGCCGAGAACGCCTGCGGCTGCCTCGTTGAGGTAGACGGTGCCGTGCTGCTGGCCGCTGCCGGCGATCGCCTCGATCCGGGCGAGATCGACGCCGGTGTCGCGCAGGCGCGCGCACAAACGCTCCAGGGCTTCCGCCCACATCAGCGGCGGCGAGTGGACGCGGCCGCCGCCGAGGTCGAGGACGCCCTTGTCGACGCCGTAGCGGCCGGCGAAGTGCTCGTCGAAGCCGATCGACTCCTCGGCCAGGAGAGCGCCGGCGTCGGTGTCGATGACCAGGCCGGTCATCGACTGGGTGCTGCAGTCGAGTCCGAGGAAGTTGCCCATGTACCGACCCCTGGTTAGTTTCGCGCCGCCATCCGATCGACAAGCTACGTCCAGCCCCGGGATCCCGGAAAACGCCAATGCCCGCGCTGCACGACTGCGATCCCGAGGTCGCCGGGATCATCGCCGCCGAGAACGCCCGCCAGCACGCCAAGATCCGCCTGATCCCGTCGGAGAACTACGCCAGCCGGGCGGTGCTGGAAGCGACGGGCTCCATCCTCACGAACAAGTACTCCGAGGGCTACGCCGGCCAACGGTATTACGAGGGCCAGCAGGAGATCGACCGCCTCGAGGAGCTGGCCGTGGCCCGCGCCCGGGAGATGTTCGGCGCCGAGCACGTCAACGTGCAGCCCTACTCCGGCTCGCCGGCGAACCAGGCCGTCTACCTGGCCCTCGCCGATCCGGGCGACACGGTCATGGGCATGGCCCTCGACCAGGGGGGCCACCTCACCCACGGCGCCGCCGTGAGCGTCTCCGGGCGGCACTACCGGCCGGTCCAGTACGGCGTCGACCCCGCCACGGGCCGCCTCGACTACGACGTCATCGAGGACCTGGCCCTTCAGTACCGGCCGAAGCTGCTGTTCTGCGGCGCCACCGCCTATCCCCGCGTCATCGACTTCGAGCGCTTCGGCGCCATCGGCCGCCGCGCCGGGGCCGTGGTGGTGGCCGATATGGCCCACATCAGCGGACTGGTGGCCGCCGGGGTGCACCCGAGCCCGGTGCCCCACGTGGACGTGGTGACCACCACCACCCACAAGTCGCTGCGCGGCCCCCGGGGCGGCATGATCCTGTGCCGGCGGGACTACGCCGAGGCCCTGGACAAGGCCGTCTTCCCCGGCCTGCAGGGGGGCCCTCACAACAACACGACCGCGGCCATCGCCGTGGCCCTCCGGGAGGCCGGCACCGGGGAGTTCCGGGCCTACGCGCGGGCCATCGTCGACAACGCCCGCACCCTGGCCGAGGCCCTGGCCGGCCGCGGCTTCGACCTGGTCTCGGGGGGCACCGACAACCACCTGCTCCTCGTCGACCTGCGCGGCAAGGGGGTCACCGGCTACCAGATGGCAAAGGCCCTGGACGCGGCCGGCATCGTCTGCAACTACAACCTGATCCCGGGCGACCCGAAGCCGGCGCGCCGGCCCAGCGGCATCCGCCTGGGGACCCCCGCCGTCACCAGCCGCGGTTTCGGCGCCGTCGAGATGGCGCAGCTCGCCGGGTGGATGGACCGCGTGGCCGCCATCCGCGCCGACGAGAGCCTCGACCGCAAGGCGCGCTCCGCCGCCTACCGGCGCATCGCCGGCGAGGTCCGCGACCTGTGCAGCCGCTTTCCCGCCCCCGGCCTCGACAAGGTCTGAAGCGATGAAGATCACCCGCATCGTCGTCCACGTGGTCAACGTCCCCGAGACCCACTGGTGGTGGTCGGACGACGAGCACGGACAGCCCGGTCACCAGCGCGACGAGCACGCCGTGGCCGAGGTCGAGACCGACCAGGGGCTCACCGGCCTGACCCAGATCGGCCGCTACACCACCCGCGAGGCGATCGAGGAAGGCATGAGGAGCTGGCTCGGCCTGGACGTGCTGGAGGTGAACCTGGCCGACCCGTGGCCGCTGATCACCGCTTTCGAGCAGGCCGTCCTCGACCTGCGGGGCCAGGCCCTGGGCGTGCCCGTCCACCAGCTTCTCGGAGGGAGGCGGCGCAGCCGCGTCCCCATCACCATGTGCACCGGCTACAAGACGCCGGCCAACACCGCCGAGCAGGCGGCGCGGGGCTGGGAGCAGGGGTTCCGCTGGTACAAGATGAAGTGCTGCACCTCCCGGGACACGACCCCCGAGGCCCGCATCCGCCACATCGTCGACCGCTGCCGGGCGATCCACGAAGCCGTCCCCGGCATGGGCATCCGCCCCGACATCCGCTGGCGTCTCGAAGAGGTGTGGGTGGCCCAGGAGCTGTCCCGCCGGCTGGAGGGACTGCCCATGGAGTCGCTCGAGAGCCCCATCGCCAGGAGCGCCCACGGGGGGACCCACTCCGAGTGGCGGCGGCTGCGCTACTCCATCGGCCATCCGGTGGCCGATCACGTGGGCGGAGCCGACGACCTGATCCAGCGTTCCCGCGCCGAGGCCCTGGACTACACCATCCTCGGCGGCAGCCACCTGGAGCTGCTGCGGCTGTCGGAGTTCTCCCACCGCCTCGGGCTCGGAGGCTGGTCCCAGTGTGTCGCCTACGGCCCCGGCGCCGCCATGGCCCTCCACGTGGCCGCCTGCATGGCCCATCTCAGCCAGCCCTACGACATGGTCGGCCCCCGGGTCTGGGAGCACGACCTGACCAACGAGCCCTTCGAGCTGGTCGACGGCGGCCTCGTCGTCCCCTCGCGGCCCGGCCTCGGATTCACCCTCGACCTCGATGCCGTGGGCCGCTACCTCGTGAACCGATTCGTATACGAAGAGGAATAGAGATCCGATGAGCGGCGTCTACGAACGCTTCGGCGTGCGCACCATCATCAACGCCTCCGGTCCCGCCACCCGTCTGAGCGGCTCGATCATGGCGCCGGAGGTGGCCGAGGCCATGGCCGAGGCCGGCCGTTCGTGCGTCGACATCGCCGAGCTGCAGGCGGCGGCGAGCAACGTCATCGCCCGCCACACCGGCGCCGAGGCCGGGTACGTTACCAGCGGCGCCGCCGCCGGCCTGCTGCTGGGCACGGCGGCCTGCGTCACCGGCCTCGACCCGACCCGCATGAACCGGCTGCCCGACACGACGGGCATGAAGCGCCGCGTGGTCATGGCCCGCAGCCACCGCAACTTCTACGACCACGCCGTGCGCTCCGTCGGCATCGAGCTGGTGGAGATCGGCATCGCCGACCGCTACAGCGGCGCCGGGGTACGCGACGCCGAGCCCTGGGAGTACGCCGCCGCCATCGACGACGACACGGCGGCCGTGGTCTACGTCGCCTATGCCCACACCCAGCCGGAGCTGTCCGCCGTCGTCGAGGTCGCCCACGCCGCCTCGGTCCCCGTCATCGTCGACGCCGCCGGACAGCTTCCCCCGGCCTCCAACCTTGCTCGCTTCCTTTCCGAGGGCGCCGACCTCGTCGCCTTCTCGGGCGGCAAGGCGATCGCCGGCCCCCAGTCCTCCGGCATCCTCGCCGGGCGCCGGGAGCTGATCCAGGCCGCCGCCCTGCAGCACCTCGACCTCGACATCCTCTGGGACCAGTGGAACCCGCCGGCCGGCCTCATCGACAAGAGCCGCCTGCCCGGCGCGCCGCACCACGGCATCGGGCGGCCCTGCAAGGTCGGCAAGGAGGAGATCGTCGGCCTGCTGACGGCGCTGGAGCGCTTCGTGGAAGAGGGCGACGAAGCGAGGCGGGCCCGCTGGCTCGAGCACATGAGGCAGCTCGCCGAGAGCGCCGGGTCGCTGGCGGGCGCCGACGTCGAGCTGCGCGACGACCCCAAGCGGGCGGCGATCCCCGCCGTCCACGTGCAGCTCGACGAGGACGCCTGCGGCCTTACCGCCCTCGACGTGGTCCGCGCCCTGCAGGACGGCGACCCGAGCGTGCACGCCAACCCCAGCCACGTGCGCGAAGGCGTCGTCGCCTTCGGCCCCATGTGTCTGAAGGACGGAGAGCCGGAGGTGGTGGGCCGGCGCCTGCGCGAGGTGCTGGGGGCTTAGCGGGGGCCAGGCTTCCCGCCGTGTTCGTCGAAGGCTACACCGATCAGCTGAGTTACCGCGCCGGCGACACGGTGCGCTTCCACGTCTCCACCAGCGCGCAGGCGTACTCGCTGGAGGTGGCGCGGATCGGCGCCGCCCGCGAAATCGTATGCCGCCAGGACCGGCTGCCGGGAGCGGAACACCCGATCCCGGAAGACGCCTCCTCCCACGGCTGCCGCTGGCCGGTCTCCCACTCCACGGAAGTCCCCGCCCACTGGCGCAGCGGCTACTACGAGTTCGTCCTGCGCGCCGAGGACCACGGGGGCGAGTTCGTGCGCCGGGGGCGGCGCACCGCCGAGAGCCGGGGCTTCTTCATCGTCCGTCCGTCAGGCCCGACGGAGGCGCGCATCCTCCTGCAGTTGGCGACGAATACCTACGCCGCCTACAACAACTGGGGCGGGTACAGCCTCTACGCCTACCACGGCCGCGGCGGCCTGCAGGGGCACCGGGTCTCCTTCGACCGGCCCATGGAGGGCCTGTTCGACCGCTGGGAGCGGGACTTGGTCGAGTGGGCGGAGGCCGCGGGGTACGCCATCGACTACTGCGCCAACTCCGACCTGGAGCAGCACCCCGAGCTGCTGGACCACTACCGCCTCGTGCTCAGCGTGGGGCACGACGAGTACTGGTCGGGGCCGATGCGGGACCACCTGGAGGCGTTTGTCGCCGCCGGGGGTCACGCCGCCTTCTTCAGCGGCAACTCCGTCTGCTGGCAGGTGCGGAGCGAGGACGAGGGCCGGGCGCTGGTCTGCTGGAAGCAGCGGTTCAACCAGGACCCGGCCTACGCCGCCGGGGACCACGCCAACCTCTCCACCCTGTGGAGCCACCATCTCGTGGGGCGGCCCGAAAACGAGCTGACCGGCGTCGGCTTCCTCTTTGGGGGGTATCACCTGAGCCACGGCCAGTACATGGATGGCTCGGGGGCGTTCACCGTCCACCGCCCGGAGCACTGGGTCCTGGAGGGGACGGGCCTGCGGAGCGGCGACACCTTCGGCGGCGAGCACACCGTCGTCGGCTACGAGTGCGACGGCTGCGAGTACTCGCTGGAGGACGGACGGCCCGTGCCGAAGGGGACCCATGGCACCCCGGCGGACTTCACCATCCTGTGCACCGCCCCGGCGCGGTGGCACCCCGACGACAGCGAGTGGTACGAGCGCTGGGAGCAAGGGCGGGAGGGCGCCGCGGTCATGGGACTCCATACCCGCGGCGGCACGGTCTTCACCGCCGGGACGACCGACTGGTCCCACGGCCTCAAGGGAGGAGACGCGGCTGTCGACCGCATCACCCGCAATCTCCTCGATCGGCTGAGCCGGTAGTGGCGGGGGTACTACAGCAGGTCCCTGGAACGGAACCTCCACAAAGCCAGCAGCACGAAGATGGCGGTCACGTCCAGGGCGTAGAGGGTGAGGACGAAGATCTCCTCGAGGCTGATCATCCGTCCCTGCAGGAACAGGAAGAACAGGTTGAATCGGTCGTAGCTCGGAAGGATGTAGTAGAGGGGGTTGGGAGGTGAGAAGAAGCTGGCGGAAGCGAAGAGAGCCACCACTCCGGCGATGGCCGGATGGACCAGCAGCGACAGCAGGAGGGCGGCGGAACCGATCATGAGGTTCTGGCAGAGCATGAGCCACGGGGCATAGGCGAGGGCCAGCTTCAGGTCCAGACCGTGGCCGTAGGAGTAGATGACGAAAGCGGCCGCGGAGAGCGCGGAAAAGGCGAGCATCACCGCCGCGGCGCCGCAGAAACGCCCCAGCAGGAACTGCGCTCGTGAGACCGGTCTGGCGAGGATCATCCGGATCGTGCCGCGGCGGAGGTCGCCGGCCACCGCGGTGCAGCATATGAACAGGGTCACCAGGGAGCCGGCGAGGGCGGTGAACCAGCAGAATCCGCTCAGGACCAAGGTTCCCGACATTTCCAGACCCTGGCGCACCTGCTCCAACTGAGCCTCGTCCAGCTCACCCTCACTCGCCTCGGAGGCGCTCTTCGAGGCCTGGACCACCTTGTTCGTGAAGTAGTTCGTGGCCACCGAGGCGGCCGATGCCAGGCCCAGCGTACCCAGGACGAGGACCACCAGCAGGCGCTGGTGCAGCAGGGCGCGCAGGCTGTCGCCGGCGATCAGGAGCGTCGTCCTCACGGCTTCTCCTGCCCTTCGATGGCGCCGAAGAAGATCTCCTCCAGCGACTGGTTCCGGGCCTCGATCCTCTCGGCCTCGGCGCCGAATCTCTCGAGGATCCGCTCCACCTCTTCCAGAACCCTGCGGTCGGCGCACGAGATCGTCGCCTCTCCGCCTTCCACCGTCAGCCGCGCCCCCGTCGCGGCCACCGCCTCCATGGCAGCTCCCGGCAGGTCCCTCGTCTGGACGTCGGACCCTCCCGACTCCGACAGCTCCTCCAGGGTGCCGGCGCGCTTCAGCTCTCCCTGCTGCAGAATGGCGACGCGGTCGCAGACCGACTCCACCTCGGAGAGGATGTGGGAGCAGATGAAGACGGTCGTCCCCCGGGCCTTGAGGTCGAGCAGGATGTCCCGGAAGTCGCGGCGGGCCACGGGATCGAGGTTCGACGTGGGCTCGTCGAGGATCAGCAACTCGGGGTCGTCGAGCAGGGCCTGCCCCAGCCCCAGGCGCTGCAGCATGCCCTGGGAGTACTCGGAGACCTTCCGCCCGGCGGCCTCACCCAGTCCCACCCTCTCCAGCCGTTCCCCGGCCTGCCGCGCCGCGTCCTCCCTTGTCAGCCCGAGGAGGCCGCCGTGGAACTCGAGCAGTCCGCGGCCGCTGTAGAATCCCGGCAGGTTCACCGACTCGGGCAGGTACCCGAGCTTCCGCCTCGCCTCCGTGCACGTGACGGGTCTGCCGAAGAGGAAGGCGGCCCCGGTGCCCGGGCGGATGAAGTTCAGCAGCAACTGGATGGTGGTGGACTTGCCGGCGCCGTTGGGACCGAGGAAGCCGAAGACCTCGCCGGCCTGCACTTCCAGGTTCAGCCCGCGCAGGGCGACGGTGCCGCCCCTGTAGGTCTTGCCGAGGTTCTCGGTGCGGACGACGGCCATGGCCAGGCAGCTCTACTGAGTCAACTGCTGCAGCAACTGCCGCAGGTCGTCCTCGATACCCGGACCGTAACCGACCTGGATCGACTCTACGAGGCCGTCCCGGTTCACCACGACCTGGGCGGGGATGCCGGTGACGCCGAAGAGACCGCCGATGGCGAAGTCCTCATCCGCCACCACGGGGAAGGTGTAGCCCTTTCGATCGAGGAACTCCTGCACCTGCTCCGGGTCTTCCCCCAGGTTGACGGCCAGGATCTCCACGCCTCGACCGCTGAATTCCTCGTGGACCTCCTGCAGCCCCGGCATGGCCAGCAGGCAGGGCCCGCACCAAGTGGCCCAGAAGTCGAGAACCACCACCTTGCGGCCGCGGAACTCGGAGAGCACGATCTCCCGCCCCTGCATGTCCGTGACCGCGAAGTCCGGCGCCTCGCTGCCCTCCCGGAGATCGCCGATCTGGCCGGGCGACCCCCCGACGATGCCCTCGACCTTGACCTGGTAGTGGATCGCCGCGCTGCCCATGGCGAAGAGGATGCCCACGAAGATCCAGACCATCTTGCTCCCGTTCACAGTTGGCTCTTCGGCCGCTCTTTGGAGGGATCGAAGAACGGGACCCGCACCACCTGCGCGTCCACGAGGCCGTCCTCCGGCAGCTGCACCTGGACCCGCGTCCCCCGCTTCCAGTGGGAGCGGGGCAGGATGGCCAGGGCGATGTTGGACCCCACGTTCGGAGACCAGAAGGCGCTGGTCACGTTGCCCACGTCGGCTCCGGAGTCCCTGTCCTTCACCAAGTAGAAGTCCTCGTTGTACCAGAGGATCGGCTCGCCGCCGACCCTGAGGCCGACCAGCCGCCGCCGGACGCCCTCTCTCTTGATTCGCGCCAGCGCCTCCTTGCCGATGAAGGTCTCCTTCGTCAGGTCCACCTGCCATCCGAGGCGCACCTCGAAGGGGTTGTTCTCGATGTCCATGTCCTGGCCGTAGGAGAGGATGCCCGCCTCCAGCCGGCGGATGTGGCTGGGGGCGATGACCCGCAGGTTGAACTCCTCCCCCTGCTCCAGGACGTACGGCCAGACGTCATCGGCGTGGAGGGTGGCGTCGTGGAGGTAGATCTCGAAACCCACCTCGGCGGAGAACCCGGTGCGGGAGATGGTGACCGGATGGCCGTTGAGCCGGCCGCGGGTCAGGTGGTAGTAGGGGATCTCCCGCACGTGGGGGCCGAAGATCTTCTCCATGAGCAGGACGGACTTGGGCCCCTGGATCTGCACCGGCGCGACGTCGATTTCCCGGATGTCGACGTCGAAGCGGCCCGAGGAGTTGACACCCTGCGCCCACAGCAACAGGTCGGAGTCGGAGATGCTGAACCAGAACTCGTCCTCCGCCACGCGCAGCAGCACCGGGTCGTTGATGAGGCCGCCGTGCTGGTTGCAGAGGATCACGTAGCGGGCCTGCATCGGAGGCAGCAGGGCGTGGACGTCGCGGGTGATGAGGAGGTCGACGAAGGCCGCCGCGTCCGGGCCCTTGACCTGGATCTGCCGCTCCACGGCCACGTCCCACATGGTGACATGCTCGGTGAGGCAGCGGTACTCCTCCAGCAGCCCGCCGTCCTCGGGCCGCACATAGGCCCGCGGGTGGTACATGTGGTTGTAGGTGGTGTAGGCCCAGCAGCCGGCCGCCCGGGAGAGGTGCCACCAGGGCGACTTCCTCACGCGTGTCGAGATCAGCATGCGGGCATCGCTGTTCCCGCTCTGCCGCAAGTTGACGGGCAGCCCGCGGCGATTGAGAGCATCGATCACCAGAGTCTGCAGCATGGCGTTCCTCCGGGTAAGCAGAGCGTCAACCCTTCATCTTCCAACCCTCGGGGTCGTAGAGCGGTTCCCTGGCGACCGTCGCCGCCAGCCGCTCCCCGAAGTACAGCACTTCGACCTTCGTCCCCACCGTCCAATAGTGGCCGGGCAGATAGGCGCAGGCAATGCCGCGGCCGATGGAGTGGCCGTAGTTGGCGCTGGTCACGTAGCCGAGGGCCTCGTCCCCGTCGAGGATCGGCTCCTTGCCCGTGACCACGGCGGAGGGGTCGTCCAGGGTCATGCAGCACAGCCGGCGCGTCACCCCCAGGGCGCGGATCCGCCGCAGCGCCTCCCGGCCGGTGAAGTCCCCCTTGCCCATCCTCACCGCAAAGCCGAGACCCGCCTCGTAAGGGTTGTGCTCGGTGTGCATGTCCTGGCCCCAGAGGCGGTAGCCCTTCTCCAGGCGCAGGGAGTCGAAGGCGCCGCCGCCGGCGGCGATCACGCCGTGGGGTTGCCCCGCCTCCCACAGCAGGTCCCACAGGCGCAGGCCCTGCTCGGAGGGGGCGTAGATCTCCCAGCCCAGCTCGCCGACATAGGAGATGCGCAGGGCGAGGGCGGGCACCTCGGCGATGGTCAGGCGCCGGGCGCTCAGGTAGGGGAAGCCGGAGTCGCCCAGGTCCTCCTCGCAGAGGCCGCCGAGCAGGTCGCGGGCCCTCGGCCCCCAAAGGCCGATGCAGCAGCACGCCGACGAGACGTCCTCGAGCCGCGCCGAGCCGTCCCGCGGCAGATGCGCCTCGATCCAGCCGAGGTCGTGGAGGCCCATGGCGCCGCCGGTGATCACCAGGAAGCGCTCCTCCTCCAGGCGCGTCACCGTCAGATCGCACTTGATGCCGCCCCGGGGCGTGAGCATGGCGGTGTAGGTGACGGCGCCGAGGGGGCGGTCCATCTGGTTGGCGGCGAGGCCCTGCAGCGCCCGCAGCGCGCCCGGCCCCGTCACCTCGAACTTGGCGAAGGGGGTCAGGTCGAAGAGGGCGACCCGCTCCCGCGTGGCGGCATGCTCGGCGGCCACGATGGGCGACCACTCCACCGCCTCCCAGCCGGAGCGCGCTGTCCCCTTGACAGTCAGGGAATCGAGGAGGCCTGCGTTCGACTCGTACCACTGGGGGCGCTCCCATCCCGCGCTCTCGAAGAAGGCGGCCCCCAGCTCGCGCTGGCGCGGGTGGAAGGGCGTCAGCCGCAGGTCCCGGGGGCTGGCGATCTGCTGGCGCGGGTGGATGATGTCGTAGACCTCGCGGTACTGCTGCGCCGCGCGGGCCCGCACGTAGGGGCGGGTGTGGGCGTGAGGGTGGAAGCGCCGGATGTCGCCCTCCCGCAGATCGACGCCCGGCTCGCCGTGGACCAGCCACTCCGCCACCGCCTGGCCGACGCCCCCGGCGTGGGTGATCCACACCGCCTGGGCCGACCAGAAGCCGGGCACCTGGGGTGACTCGCCGAGGACGGGAAACCCGTCGGTGGTGAAGGAGAACAGGCCGTTGAACCGGCGCGTCAACTCCGCCCCCTTGAGGCAGGGGAGCACCTCGCCCGCCGCCGCCAGGCCCTTCTCGAAGTGATGGGGCGTGAAGGGCATCTCCGCCGGCGGCGCGGCGGTCTCGCCGTGGGCGGGGATGTCGCCGGCGTCGACGAGGAGCGGCTCGTGCTGGTACGAGCCGATGCCGTAGCACTCCCCCACCTGGCGGAAGTACATGTCCTCGTCCTGGTGGCGCAGGATCGGCTGGGACACCTCCTCGGCGGCGCCGGCCAGCTCCGGGAGGGGCGTCGTGACGGCGTAGAGGTGCTGCATCGGCGACAGCGGAATCGGGACGCCGGCCATCCCGCCGAGCTTCGGCGCCCAGATCCCGGCGGCGGCGACGACCACGTCGGTTCGGATCTCACCATGGCTGGTGTGGACGGCGGTGATCCTCCCGCCGGAGGTGCCGAAGCCGGTGACCTGCACCCCGCCGTGGAAAGCGGCCCCCTTGCGCTCGGCTTCTCGCGCCATCGCCTCGGCGGGCCGGGTGGCGCGGGTCTGGATGTCGGAGGGAACGTACAGCGCCCCGAGGATGCGCTCGGAGAGCATGGGGATCAGCTCGCGGGTCTCGCCCGGGCCGAGCACGTGCGCCTCAAGGCCCCAGCTCATGGCGTAGCCGAGCCTGCGCTTCAGGTCGGTGAACCGCTCCGGCGTCCACGCCACCTCCAGGCTGCCCACGCTCCGGGCGCAGGGCTCGCCGTCGAGGTCCAGGCCGGTGAAGAGGTCCACCGTGCGCCGCGCGAAGGCGGTCATCGTCTTCGAGGGGTTGACCTGGAAGACCAGCCCCGGCGCGTGCGAGGTCGACCCGCCGGTCTCGAAGAGCGGCCCCTGGTCGAGGACGACGACCTCCCGCCACCCGAGCCGGGTCAGGTGATACGCCACGCTGCATCCGGCGATGCCGGCGCCGACGACGACGGCCCGGGCGTGGGAGGGGAGAGGGGTGGGCTGGTCCAAAGGCTGGGGCCTGGTGAGGCGAAGGGCTCTGGGGCTCAGTCCCGGGAGGGCTCAACGACTATTGCGGAGCCCGCAAGTGCGCCTATTCACCGACCTGGTGGGGCCTGTGACTGGGCCATGCGTTCTGGCTGCCACTCATGAAGCCATGGGAGAGAGCACTCCGGAAAGCCGGAGCCTTGCCTCTTGATCAATCGTCTCGAATTCGACGTACTCACCTGAACCGGACAGAAAGGCCGTTGCGTGACCCGCGGAGGAAATGTGGATCTCCACATCCGCACCTGATCTGTGCCATTCGAGTTGTACGCTGCCCGACGAACCCGGAACAACATCCGGCTGCGGTGTCTCCATAGGGAGTTGCAGCCTTTCCAGTACATCAGCTGCCCCCGCGATGGCCTCGTCGGTGATGATGCTTGCATCGTAGGAATCCCAACCCTCAGGCAACTCGAGCAGCTCCTTGAGGCAGGATAGCGTCCGGTAGAGCCACCTGGGCTCCTCTCCTGTCATCCGCAATTCCAGGTCACGGCGGGTCAGTTTGATCAACCTCAACCGGCGGGGTCATATTCCCGGAGCGGAAACAAGACCAGGACAGGTAGGAATGACAGTGAATTGGGAGCGTAGCGAGGACGAGGTCCTCGCCACCTTGCAGGACGTGGTGGCTATCGAGAGCGTGAACCCCTCGCTGCCGGGGGGGCAGGAGGGAGAGGCGGGCATGGTGGAGTACCTGTCCGCCTTCTTCGAGGGCATCGGACTCCCCGTCGAGCTGACGGAGGCCCTGCCGGGACGCCACAACCTCGTGGCCAGGCTGGAGGGGCAGGACCCGGACCGCGCCGTGCTCTTCGAGTGCCACATGGACACCGCCTCCGTCGAGGTAATGACGATCCCGCCCTTCGAGCCGCACATCCGCGGCGGGCTAATGTACGGACGGGGGTCGGCCGATACCAAGGCGGGGGGCGTGGCCATGATGCACGCCATGAAACGGCTCGTGGAGGCGGGGGTGAAGCCGCCGCGGACGATCCTCTACGCCGGCTCCGTGGACGAGGAGTACCTCATGCGGGGGGCCCGCCACCTCGCCCCGCGCGTGGAGGTGGAGGCGGCCGTCATCGCCGAGCCGACGGACCTCG
>JAJDTN010000070.1 GCA_022827165.1 Candidatus Latescibacterota bacterium | reverse complement strand
CGGGCGCGACCTCCATGATGCTCGTGTCCGTCAGGGGGAAGGGAGGGTACGAAGGGGTGGTGTACCAGTTGGGGATGTCGGCCCGGGCCAGCAGACCTTCGACGTGATACTCCGTGCCGTCGGCCAGGGAACCGTTGATCTCGGAGAACAGACGGAGATGACTCATCTCCTCGATCAGGTTCTCGTACTGCTGGTAGCGGAAGCGGCAGGTCCAGGACTCCCGGAAGCCGCCGAAGGACTCGCAGTCGGGGGCGTGGATGGCAGCGGTCCAGGGGGCCGGGGCGCCGACGGCGAAGGTGCCCGGGTTCCCCAGGCTCGACCATCCGAGGCGCTGGCCGCCGCCGTGCCACGGCTGCAGCAGGTAGTCCCTTTCCGTAGACGGCAGCTCGCTGCGTCCCCGCCACTCCGCGGCCACGACCGCATGGGCGCCGCCGAGCTGGCCGCCCCATATGGCGCCCACGTCGGAGTCCCCCGCCCCGGCCAGGTACTCGTGCGCGGCGGAGACCTCGAAGCCCGTGAAGTCGGAGCGGGTCAGGAAGTTGGCGACCCCGGCCACCGCGTCCGATCCGTAGATGGCCGCGGCCCCCTCCTTGAGGACCTCGACCCGGTCCAGGGCGATGGAGGGGATGGCGTTCACGTCGACGAAACGGCCGCCGATGAGGCGCGCCGGGACGTAGGTCTGGCGGCGGCTGTTGATCAGCACCAGCGTCCGCGAGGCCCCCAGGCCGCGCAGGTTGACGTTGGCGATGCTCTCGGACAGCGTGGCGGCCTGGTTGGCGTTGTACCAGCTGCTGCGCTCGCCGATCACGCCGTGGCTGGCGCTCAGGTTCTTGAAGAAATCGACCGCCTGCGGCGAGCCTTGCTCGGCCATCTCGTCGCGGCCGGTCACCGCGACGGCGTAGGTCGAGCTGATGTGGGAATCCTTGATCGCGGTGCCGGTGACTACGACCTCCTCCAGCTGGACGGCGCTGGCGGCCAGCTCCACCCGGACCGTGGCGGTCTCTCCGGCGGCGACCATGACGGTGGTGGTGGTGCTCTCGTAGCCGATCAGCTCGATGGCGACCACGTGCTTGCCGGCGGGCACCTGTTGGAGGGTCGAACGGCCCTCCTCGTCGGAGAACCCGCCGACATCGATCGCCTCGATGAAGACCAGGGCCGACGGCAGGGCCTGCCCGCCGGCGTCGACGACGGTGACGGCCACCGCGCCGCTCCCCTGGGCGTGCGCCGGTCCCGCCCACAGCAAGGCCGCGGCGGCCAGGATGGCAAGAGACTGGTTGAGGATTCTCATCAGATCACCTCCCTTTTTTGCGTGGAACAAGGAAGGGCAACCCATTCTGCAACATGGGCTGCCCTTCGGGGTCCGGAAAGGATGCTGCAGTTCGTCCGGTTCGGCCAAGATTGTAGTCCAATGACTTGGGGGACACAAAAAGGGACACGGAGACGATCGGCGAAGGGCGACCGGCGTCCTGCCGGTCAGACCAGCACAATGGCCAGGCCGGCCACCCCGTTCTGGAGAGTGTGGATCGCGGCGGTGACGAAGTAGGCGTGCCCCCAGGAGCGCGGTCTCCAGGCCAGCCAGGCGGTGGAGAACACCAGGAAGGCCCAGAAGATGCACAGCCCCCAAGCGACGGCGCTGAGGGAGTGCAGGACGGCCCAGACCGCCGCCGAGGAGAGGGCAGCCGGCAGCCGGCGCCCGCCCCACAGGCGCATGAGCAGGGCCAGCAGGGGCGCCATGAGCAGGGTCTCGGCCAAGGGCGCGAAGAGGACGACCATCATCAGGAACAGCGCCGGCGACATCCCCCTCAGAGGCGCCATGGGGTCCTCGCCGAGGAAGAGGTCGTGCCCGAGCAACTGGAACACGATCGACAGGACCAGGGCGCTGGCCAGGGTCGGCGCCATGGCCAGCGGCCACGCGCGCAGGACGTAGCGCAAGGGGCCCACGCTGGTGTCGAGCAGGGGCCGGGCGAGGTTGCGCCAGAGCGGTTCAGCCGGGCGGTCCATGGCTCGATAGTCGCCGAAGGGAGAGATCCCGGCAAGACGGTTTGCCGCTGCTCGAGGCGCGCCGGTAGATTGCGGCCCCCCGGAGCGATGCTCCCGGTGTCCCGCATCCGAGTTCCCCATGCCTCCTTCCGAGCCTGCCGCTGACTCCCGCCAGCGGCGCGAGATCGCCGGCCGCCGGCTGCGCGAAGCCGTCTGGCGCGGCGACCGGGCCGCCGTGGCCGCGGCCCTCGACCTGGAGGGGGGAGCCGTCGACGAACCGGGGCCGCACCCCCGGTGGGGCGGCCGCCCCACCCCGCTGCAACTGGCCGCCGAACGCGGACGGCTGGAGATCGCCCGCCTGCTGCTGGAGCGCGGCGCCGATGTCGAGGGCGACATCGATGGCTACGACTGGAGCCCCCTGCAGCTGGCCGCCCACTGGCGCCGCCGCGAGCTGGCGGAGCTGCTGCTGGCGCACGGCGCCCGCCTCGACATCGCCGCCGCCGCCCTGCTCGGCGACGCCGCCGCCGTGGCGCGGCTGCTGGAGGAGGACCCCGCCCTGGCCACGGCGCCCGCCCTCGACGGGGCGCCGCCCCTGCATTGCGCGGCCACCCCGCCGGTCGCCAGGCTCCTCCTGGACCGGGGCGCCTCCCTGGACAGCGTCGATTCCCGCGGCGGCACGCCGCTGGACGCTGCCCTCGGCCGCGGCCCCCAGGGCCGGTCGGTGGCCTTCCTGCTAGTCGAGCGCGGCGCCCGGCCCGACCCCTGCCACCTGGCCGCCCTCGGCTGGACCGAGCGGCTGCTGCGCCGCATCGACGCCGATCCCGCGGCTCTCGGCTTCCGCGGCCGCATCGGGGTCAACGAGGTGGTGGGGACGCCCCTGCACGCCGCCGTCCACGCGGGGCACGGCGCCCTGGCGGCGGTCCTCGTCCGGCGCGGCGCCGACGTCGGCGCCCGGGCCGACATGGGGCAGACGCCCCTGCACCTGTGCGCCACGGCGGGCCTGGCGCGCCTCCTCGTCGAGGCCGGGCCGACCCGGCGGCGGCGGACGGCGAGCACGGGACCGTGCCCCTCACGTGGGCCCGCGTCGGCCTGGAGATCCACGGGGACAGCCCGGCGCGGCGGCGGCTGGTGGAGTACCTGGAGAGGGTGACGCCCGGGGCCCGCTGAGGGGCCCGGGGGACTACAGGCCCGCGGGCAGGAGAACCAGCTCCGGCACCCGCGCCCGTCCCGGCGTGGCGGCCACGTACAGGCAGGCGTCGGCCACGTCCTCCGGCTGCAGGGCTTTCGCCATGACCTCGGGCGGGGTCGGCGCCGGCCGCTGCAGGACGAGAGGGGTGTCGCACAGGCCGGGGAAGATCACGGTGGTGCGGATGCCGTTGTCGCGCTCCTCCTCGAAGGTCCCGTGGGCGAGGCCGGAGAGGCCGCACTTGCTGGCCTGGTAGGCGACCCCCGAGAGATCCGGCTTCTGCACGCAGCCCGAGGAGAGGTAGATGATCAGCCCCGAGCCCCGGGCGCGCATCGCCGGCAGCACCGCCTGGGTGCAGTGGAAGGCGCCGGTGAGATTGGTGGCGATCATGTCGTTCCAGGTCTGGCGGGACAGGACCTGCAGGCTGCGCTCCGGGATGTTGGTCCCCGTGGCGTAGAGGAGGATGTCGATGCGGCCGAAGGCGTCGAGAGCGGTGCGGACGAGGCCGTCCACCTGGGCCAGATCGGTCGCGTCGGCGGGACAGGCCAGGGCGCCGTCGCCGATCTCGGCGGCCAGCGCCTCCAGCTCGCCGGCGCTGCGCGCGGCCAGCACCACCTTCGCCCCGGCTCCGGCATAGGCCCGCGCCGCCGCCCTCCCCATCCCCGAGCTGCTGCCCACGACCACCGCCACCCGGCCGCTCAGGTCCGCCATCGTCTCTCCTCCTTGCGGCCGGCGCGCGAACCTGCGGCCCTGGCGTGCCCGCCGCCGGCAACCCACACGGGGCCGGACATGGTCACCCGCGAGTCGACGGCGGCGTCCGACACGTCAGCGGACGTTGTAGTAGGTGGCGTAGAAGTCACGGCTCTCGCAACGCACCCAGTCGCGGTCGCGGCCCCTCTCGCCGAAGCGCCCGAGACCGAACTCCGCCAGGTCCTCCCCCGGGTCGCCGTCGAGCACCCAGCCCGCGAGCCAGCGGCCCACCGCGGCGGAGCCGGCGATGCCGAGGGCGGCGCACGCCGAGGCCACGAAGAGCCCCTCCACCGCCGGCACCGGCCCGAGCAGGTAGCTCCCGTCGGGCGCGAAGGAGGTGACCCCCTGGCAGTACTCGGCCACCTCCAGCCCGGGCAGGGACGGGAAGAGGGGGGCCAGCCGGTCCGCGGCCTCGGCGATAGTGCCGCGCGGCTCGGGCAGGTCGGAGGTTCGGAAGCCCTCGTCCAGATCGACGAGATGCGGGTCCGGCTCGAAGAAGCCGTAGAGGTAGCCGCCGCGCTCCGGGCGGACGTAGCAGCTCGCCTCGGTGACGCGGACCACCGGGTGGTCGGCGGAGATGCCGGCGGCGGCGGTGCGGGCGCGCTGATGGCGGATCGTCTGCAGGGGCAGCTCATCGGCGCCGAAGCGGCGCAGGAGCCGGCTGCTCCAGGGGCCGGCGGTGAGGACCACGCGGTCGGCGGCGATCGTTCCGGCGGCGGTGCGCACGCCGCGCACGGCGCCGCCCTCGACATCGAGACCCGCCACCTCGGCGGAGCACTCGATGCGGACCCCCAGGTCGCGGGCGGCGGCGGCGTAGGCGCGGGCGCACCGGCCGGGGTCGACGTAGCCGTCGCCGGTGACGTAACAGCCGCCCTCGAGGCGGGAGACGTCCATGCCGGGGCACAGCCGCGCCATCTCGCCGCGGGAGACGAAGGCGGCCTCGACGCCGCTGGCCCGGGCGCGCCCGATCAGGCCTTCGTAGGCGGCCATCCGCTCCGGCGTCAGGGCCGCGAGCAGGCTCCCCGGCCGGCGCAGGCCCGGGTCGTGGCCGGACCGCTCGCCGAAGCCGGAGAGCAGATCGAGGGCGTAGCGGATCCCCCGGCACATGGCCGCCGAGCTGCGCACCTGGCCTACGAGACCAGCGGCGCGGGGCGTGGTCTCGGCCGCTACTTCGGGATTGCGCTCGAGAACGCGAACGGTTCCCGCGCCGCGCTCGGCCAGGTGCCAGGCGGTGCTGAGGCCCCAGATGCCGCCGCCGACGATGATGATGGTTTCCGTGTCGCTGCTCATGGCGGAAGACTACCTTGGCAGGAGCCTGGAGGCAATCGGCCTTGCCTCTCCAGCGCCGGCTCCCTCTCTCTATGGGAGACACAGACGATGAAAGATCAACTACGACATCGATCACGCTCCCTGGCCCTGGCCGGGCTCATCCTGGCTGCGATACCGGCCGCGGATGCTTCACCCCCCCAGTCTGCCGGCGGGCATGCCCCTTTCAGCCGGGTCGTCTACGACGGGGAATCCGGCCAGGCCCCCTCCGCTTCCAAGGCGGCGGCCCTGAAGGACTGGCCGCAGCGCACCGTGAGGATGATCTACTTCCGGCCCGAGGACCGCCCCTTCCGCGCCGAGGTGGTCGATTCGATGAAGGCTGCCATCGTGCAGATCCAGGCCTTCTTCGCGCAGCAGATGCGGGAGCACGGGCATGGGGACGTGACATTCCAGTATGAGACCGACGCTCAGGGGGAGCCGCTCGTCCACCGTGTGGTTGGAGAGCATGCCGACGAGCACTATATCGAGCAAGGGGGAGCCGTGCAGGAGGTTTCACAAGCCGTCCTCAGGGGAGGACGGGACATCGACCTTGTCGTCATCGACCAGAGCTCGCCTGTACTGCCTTCCCCCAGTGGAGGCGCAGGAGGCCTGGCCTTCATCGGACAGGTGAATCGTCAACCCTTCGGGACGGCCCTGGTCCCAGCCTCGGCCCACTGGACCACGGCTGCCCACGAGCTCGGCCATGTCTTTGGACTGGACCACGACTTCAGGGATGGCACGTACATCATGTCCTACGGTTTCCAGTCCCCGCTTCGCCTGTCCGCATGCAGCGCCGGGCTCCTGACCGTGCATCCCTACTTCAACCCCGATGTCCCCGGGGCGCCGGGTCCGCCGACGACGACCATCGACTTCACCTCCCCTCCCGGCTATCGGGCCGGTTCGAGCAGCCACCCCGTGCGACTCACCGTCGGTGGCTCGGCGGGGCTCCACCAGGTGCTTTTCGTCGGAGCCACAAACCCCCCCCACTTCGCTGCCGGATCCCTCGAAGTACTGGGGTGCCGCTCCTACTCGGGGGAGAGCGCGGCGGATGTCGAGTTCGACTACGACGGCGCCGTTCCGTCCGAGCCCCTCACGAGTCTCTCGGATCCCGTCGTTCACCCCCTTGGCGTGCGGGCCGTCGACCAATACGGCAGATGGGTCGTAGAGGGCTTCGTCGTGCATCAGCTCTCCCCCCTGCATATCGGCTCGCTGGAAGAGCCCGGGGCGGTCTCTGCCCTGGCCTTCGCCCCGGTGGGCACCTCGGTGGCCGCGGCGGGGGACCCCCTCTTCGGGCTCTGGGACGTGCAGACGCGGCAGATGGTGGCCAGCTTCGGAGAGGCCCCCGCGGCGTCGGTGGCGTTCTCGCCGGACGGCGCCACCCTGGCCACCGCGGCGTACGACGGCAAGGTCAGGCTGTGGGACGTGTCCGCGCGAACGATCACCAGCACCCTGGAAGGTCGGTCGCGATTCGCCGCCTCCCTGGCCTTCTCCCCCGATGGCGCCACCCTGGCCGCCGTGTCATCGAGGAGCACGGTCACCCTCTGGGACCTGGAGACGGAGACGGAGACCGCGGTCCTCAGTCATGATGCCCCGGTCTCCTTCGTGGCCTTCTCTCCCGAGGGCTCCACCATCGCCACCGCCACATGGAGTCCCCGGGTCCACCTCTGGGACGCAGCCGGGACCCACATGGCCGTCCTCGCCGGACACGGGGAGTGGACCAACGGGCTGACCTTCTCCCCCGACGGCGCCACCCTGGCCGCCTCGGGGACGGACGGTCTCGTCAAGCTCTGGGACGTGGCGGCCCGAAGGGATGTCGCCGACCTTGAGCACAGGCGGATCGTCAGGTCCATGGCGTTCTCTCCCGACGGCGCCACCCTCGCCTGCGCCTCGGGATACATCGTCAGGCTCTGGGACGCGGGGACGCGGCTTCGGATCGACGTCCTCCCAGACGGCCAGTTCGCCGAGGCCGTCGACTTCTCCGCCGATGGCCGGACCCTGGTCTCCGGGACCCGGAAGGGGCTCGAGTTGTGGGATGCCTCGGAGTGGCTGCAGCCTCGGCCCCATGGGCTGGTGATGATCTCGGGAGACGGACAGGAAGGGGCTCCCGGCGCCGTCCTCGAGGATCCCCTGGTGGTGGAAGTGCAGGATCAGTACGGGGTCGCCATGGCGGGACAACCCGTCGTGTTCACCGTCGCCCAGGGCGATGGAAGGCTGGGCGGCAGGTTCACCATGGAGAACACGGAGACCGATGCCAACGGCCGTGCGGAGAGCCGCCTCACCCTCGCCCCCGGCCCGGGAGCGGTCACCGTCGAGGCGAGGCTCTTCGGGTCAGATCCCGTGGTCTTCGGAGCCGCCGCCGTCGGGGAACCTCCCGTCGGGGATGGAGATCCTCTCAAGTGGCACCTGCCCGACCGCGCGACGGCGCGCCTGGGCAAGGGCGCCACGGGACTGGGATTCGGCTCTCCCGTGGCCTTTACCCCCGATGGCCAACGCTTCGCCGTGGCCACCAGCATCGGCATCTGGGTCTATGATTCGACGACCGCCCGTGAGCTCGCCCTGATAGCCGGTGCCTCGGCGACCACCCTGGCCTTCTCCGCCGACGGGACCACCCTCGCCGCCGGAGCGGGTGGGACGATCAGGCTGTGGGACGTGGCCAGTGGTGAGAGCAGGGCCAGTCTGAGAGGACATGACTCGGTATGGTCGGTGGCCTTCTCTCCCGACGGCAGCATGCTCGCCTCCGCCTCCGGGACCATGGTCAAGCTGTGGGACGTGGCGACGCGCCAGAACACGGCCACTCTCGACGGGCTTGGCGGCACGGTGATGTTCCTCCACGGCGGCGCCACCGTCGGCGTCCTGGGCTGGGATGGCATCCTGAAGCTGTGGGATGCCACCAGCGAACCGATCCGGTCGCTCTTCGAGGTGCAACTCGGATGGGGTCCGTCCACGTCCTTCCCCATGACCCAGATGGCCTTCTCCCCCGATGGTGTCACCCTCGCCGCCGGTTGGGGAGACACGATCAGGCTGTGGGACGTCGCGGCGGGAACCTCCCTCCCTTCTCTGGACAATGAGACCGGCATAACCTCGGTGGCCTTCTCTCCGCAGGGCACGACCCTGGCCGTCGGCTCACTAGGTGAGATCAAGCTGTGGGACGTGGCGGCGGGGAGCATCGTCACCACCTTCGAGGTACGGACAGGCTGGATGGGCCACCTGGTCTTTTCCTCTGACGGGTCCACCCTTGCCTCGGCATCGTCGAACACGATCACCCTGTGGGACCTGGCGTCCGGGACAGAGCTCGCCACCGTCGATCACTCCACCGAGGTCTATCCCGTGGAGTTCTCTCCGGGCGATGCCTCCCTCGTCGTCAGGTCGTCGGACGGCGTCCTGCTCCTGGAGGTCTCCACCGCGAATCTCGCCCGCCTTCGGGGCCATACGCACGCGACCGGAGTCAATTCCGTGGCCTTTTCCCGGGATGGCGCCACCCTCGCCACCGGTTCGATCTTCGTTGCAAACGTGTGGGACATCGTCACCGGGAGAAGCGTGGCCACCGCCACTCATCCAGCCGAGGTCAGCGCCGTGGCCTTTTCCCCCGTTGACGACGTTCTCGCCTTTGGCTCCTATGACGACACAATCAGGCTGTGGGATGTCGAGAGGCGCGGCGACATCGCCAGCCTCGTAGGAGGATTCGACGGCGTCATCTCTCTGGCCTTCTCCCCGGACGGAGCTACTCTCGCCGCGGGATACCAGGAGGGCATCGTCAACCTGTGGGATGTGGCCAGGACCCAGGCCCGGCTTGCCCTCGAGGGACACATGAGCGGGGTGCGGTCCGTGGCCTTCTCCCCCGATGGCGCCACCCTCGCTACCGGCTCCGTGGACGAAACCCTCCGGCTGTGGGATGTGGAGACGGGGACGGAGACCGCCCTTCTCGAAGGCCACGACGGTTGGGTCAATTCCGTGGCCTTTTCCCGGGACGGAACCCTCGCCGCCGCATGGGGGCCCACCGTCCGGGTATGGGATGCGGGGACCTGGGAAGAGGCCGCCGATCCCATGAGGCATGGGGGTTGGGGCTACGCCGTGGCCTTCTCCCCCGATGGCACCAAGCTCGCCGCCGGATCCGGGAACACCGTTCTGCTGAGAGAGGCCGGGACCTGGAAAACGCTCGCTACCTTCGATGGGCACACGGAGAGGATCAATTCCCTGGCCTTCTCACCCCATGGCGCCACCCTTGCCAGCGGCTCCCGGGACGGCACCGTTCTGCTGTGGGACATCGCCCCGGAGCCCCAGGCTCTGAGGAGGGTTTCGGGCGACCGCCAGGAGGGGCTCCCGGGGGCGCTCCTGGCCGACTCCCTCGTCGTCGAGGTGCGCGACCAGTATGGGGACCTGCTGGAAGGGGCCCAGGTGAATTTCGCGGTGACCAGGGGAGATGGAACCTTGACCGCGGCTACCGTGATCACGGATTCCATGGGGAGGGCCGCCACCTTCCTGACCTTGGGGAGCCGACAAGGCCGCAACACCGTGACGGCAACCGTGGCGGACGTCTGGCCGGTGACTTTCCGGGCCACCGGGCTGCCCATTCCCGGGGCTCTGATCAGACTCTCCGGAGAGGAGCTGGAAGGGCCGGCCGGCTCCGCCCTGGCCGAACCGTTCGTCGTCGAGGTCAGAGACCAGGTCGGCTCCCCATTGGCAGGGGCCGTGGTCACCTTTTCCGTCACCGGCGGCGGAGGGACGCTCTCCGCTGCCACCGACACCACGGATGCCGACGGCCGGGCCGCCACCAACCTGACCCTGGGCGAGGAACTGGGGGCCAACTCCGTCGAGGCAACCGTAGCCGGACTCGAGCCGGTGACCTTCACGGCCACGGCCAGGGCTACCCCCGACTTCGACGGCGACGGCGAGGTCGGCTTCGACGACTTCTTCCTCTTCGCCGAGGCCTGGGGAGACAGCGACCCCCGCTTCGACCTGGACGGCAGCGGCTCGGTGGACTTCGCCGACTTCTTCCTCTTCGCCGAGAGCTTCGCCCAGCCGGCGCGGGCCAAGCTCATGGCCCTCGCCCGCGAACGGATCGGACTTCCCGATGGCCCCCAGCTGGGTCAGAACTGGCCCAATCCCTTCAACAGCGAGACCGTCTTCTCCTGGTTCGTGCTGCAGCCGGGGCCGGCGCGCCTGGAGGTGTTCGCCCTCACCGGGCAGCGGGTCGCGGTCCTGGCCTCGGGACACCACGAGGCCGGCCTCCACCGCCTCCACTGGGACGGGCGCGACCACCAGGGACGGCCCCTGGCCAGCGGCACCTACCTCTACCGGCTGGTCACCGCCCAGGAGGTATGGGCGCGCAAGCTGGTCCTGATCCGCTGAGGAGCATCCCATGGCAGGGATCGAACCCTTCGCCGTCTCCAACGAACTCCTGGAACACCCGGGCCGCCTTCAGGAGCGGGCGCGCCAGGACGGCTACCTCTTCTTCGGCGGCCTGATCGACGCCGATTCCGTCCTCGGCCTGCGCCGCGACTTCCTGGAGATCTGCCACCGCCACGGATGGGCCCGGGGCGGCGAGGCGCTGATGGACGGCATCGCCGGCGGCGGCCCCTTCGTGGAGGGCGACGACGGCTACTGGCCGGTGCTGGACGAGTTCCAGCGCCTGGAGTCGTTCCACGCCTTCGCCCACCACCCGGCGATCCTGGGGATGTGCCACACGCTCTTCGGCGAGGGGACGCTCGTCCATCCGCGCAACATCGGCCGGATCATGTTCCCGGCGAACGCCAGCTACACGACGCCGGCGCACCAGGATTACATCCATATCCGGGGAACGCCGGAAACGTATACCGCGTGGATCCCCCTCGGCGCCTGTCCACGGGAGCTGGGCGGACTGTCGGTGCTCGCGGGATCACACAAGGGCGGGCTGTACCCGGTGGCGCCGGCCCTCGGCGCCGGCAAGGTCGGCATCGACACGGCGCCCCTGGAGGCGCAGGGACTCCGCTGGAGGACGGCGGACTTCGCG
>JAJDTN010000375.1 GCA_022827165.1 Candidatus Latescibacterota bacterium | reverse complement strand
GACCGCTGGGGGCAGACCCTCATTCGCCGCAACGAGCTGCGGAGGGCCTCGGCGGAAGGGCGCCAGCCGAGGACGCTGCTGGATGTCGACTTTCTCACCTTCGTGGACGACGAGACGCGCCTCGGCGCCCTTCGGTTCAGGGAGGCGGAGGATGGTGCGTCCCTCATCTCGACCGGCCGGCCGGTGCCCCCGGTCGTCGATCTGCCGCGGCTGCTGTCCGCCACCGCCCGCGTCATCGATGCCAACGAGACCGACGACGACCTGCGAATGCTCCTGGCCCCCGGAACCTCCCTCGGCGGTGCCCGTCCCAAGGCCACGGTCCGCGGCCGGGACGGAGATCTGCTGATCGCCAAGTTTCCCCGCCGCGACGACGACTGGCCGGTGACGCGATGGGAGGCCGCCACCATGTCGCTGGCCGAGGCCGCCGGGGTCCGGGTGGCGCCGTTCCAGCTTCGGCAGGTATCGAGCAGCCCCGTTTTCACGGCCCGCCGCTTCGACCGCGGGCCGGGCCGGCGCATCCCCTTCATGTCGGCCCTCACCGCCATCGAAGGGTCGGATGGCGAGATGCGAAGCTACCTGGAGATCGCCGAGTTCCTGAGGCGCGAGGGGCTCGAGGTGAAGGAGGACCTGTGTCAGCTCTGGCGGCGGATCGTTTTCAACATGTTGGTCTCCAATACCGACGACCATCTGCGCAACCACGGCTTCCTGCGGGAGCAGGGCGGCTGGCGGCTGTCACCGGCGTACGATCTCAACCCGGTGCCTGTCGACGTGAAGCCGCGCATCCATGCCCTTGCCATCGACGAGACCGACGGCGCGGCGTCCCTCGACACCGCCATGGAGGTGGCGCCGATGTTCGGTATGACCGCACAGGCCGCGGGCGCCATCGCCGCCGAGGTGGGCGAAGCGGTCCAAGGCTGGCGAGACGCCGCGGCTCACCTCGGCCTTGCGCCGCATGAGATGGAGCGAATGTCCAGCGCCTTCGAGCACGACGACCTGAAGGCGGCGGCCGGAACCATTTCGAACCACGAAAGGAGACGAGGATGAAAGTCTGTCTGGTGGGGGAGGGCGCCCAGGGCGTGACCCACATGGAAGCGCTGGGGAAGAGGGAGGACGTGGAGGTGGTCAGCCTGGCGGGAGGCATCGAGGCCGACGCCGAGGCGTTTGCCCGGAAGCACGGCATCCCCCATGTCTCCACCGACTACGAGGAGTGCATCGACCGGCCCGGGGTGGAGGCCGTGGTCATCACCAGTCCCAACCAGGTCCACTGCGAGCAGACGGTGACCGCCCTCGAGCGCGGCAGGCACGTGCTCCTGGAGCTGCCCATGGGGCTGTCACTGGCGGAATCGCGGCGCGTGGTGGAGGCCGAGGAGCGGTCGGGGAAGGTGGCCATGATGTGCCACACCCAGCGCTTCAGCCCGGCCTTCCGCCGGCTTCACGAGATGATCGAGGCCGGCGACCTGCACCTGCACCACATCGTGCAGCACACCTGGTTCTTCCGCCGCGTCAACGAGAACCGCTTCGGCCAGCGGCGCATCTGGACCGACGACCTGCTGTGGCACCAGGCCTGCCACATGATCGACATGGTCTACTGGCTCCTCGGGGACCCCCACATGGTGGCGTGGGGGCGCAGCGGTCCGGTGCACGAGAGTCTGGGCGTGCCCATGGACATCTGCATCTCCCTGCGCGCCGCCAACGGCTGCCTGGTGAGCGCCGCCCAGTCCTTCAACAACCACGGCCCGATCCAGGGGGACTGGCGCCTCATCGGCGAGGAGGAGACCTGGCTCACCGACGGCCAGGGCCTGTGGGATCACCAGCGCAACGAGGTGACCCTGCCGGACGGACCCTCCGGCGTGGACGCCCAAAACGGCGAGTTCTTCGCCGCCATCCGCGAGGGCCGCAAGGCCCTGACCAGCTGCTCGGAGGTGCTGCCGGTGATGGAGATCATCGACCGCGTGCAGCGAGCGATGGACGGGCGCGACGGGGCGCCGAGCACCGGCATGGTGGAGCGGCGCTGAAGTAGACCCGCCGGCCCGCCAGGAGGCGCCGCGCCGATGATCCGGGGCTCCGACTCAGACGCGCTTGTCCTCGGGGACCTCCGACCGGTCCTGGGGGTCGTAGCCGATCGCCCGCCGGCCGTGGTCGAGGTCGTACAGGGGCCAGTCGCTGTCGGAGACGCCGAAGACGATCTCGAAACCGACGTCGGGATGGGTGATCGCCTGCTCGAAGAGGCGCACGCAGTCGGCGTGGCCGAGCTGGTGGGGGTGCTCCGGGTGAGGGCGGTCGCGGTTGAAGTTGCCGATGCGCACGGCGACGAACTCGAGGTCGTGGCGGGCGGTGTACATGTAGCCGATGGCCTCGGCGAAGACCTTGGTCACCGAGTAGTGGCTCTCGGGCCGCGTGGGCATGTGGACGGTGCGCTGAATGGAGCGCGGGTAGTACGACTGGGGCAGGACGCCGGCGCGGCTGGCGTAGACGACCCGCTTCGCGCCGTGCTGACGGGCCCCCTCGAGCACGTTGTGGGTGCCGATCATGTTCTGCAGGGCGTGGTCCCATTCCCCTCCAGGCACGTTGACAAGGTGGATGATCGCATCCATTCCGGCCGCGGCACCCACCACCTTCTCCTCGTCGACGATGTCACCGACGACGTAGTCATCGATACCGGGGGTGGGCTCGCGGTCGAAACCGCGCACCTCGTGACGATCCTTCAGGCCCTCGACGAGGGTCGATCCGATGGCTCCGGCGGAGCCGGTGATCAGTACTCGCATCTGCGTCTCTCTCTCCCTTTGTGTGTCAGTCGACGAGCAGCTCGCGCAGGTGGTCCTCGTCGGCCACCGGCTGCCACTCCTGGGACTGGTTCATCATCGCCGCCACGCTCTCCGGGTGCTCGCGCAGAGTGTACAGCCGCCGCGGCTCCTCGGCCCACGGCCGCTGCACGAAGGTCCCCCGGAAGGGGGGCTGGAGGTCGATGATTCCGAAGCTGTCGTCGCTCTCGGCGCGGTGAACGGCGGTGACCGCGCCGGCCCGGATCAGGGCCCGGGCCCGCTCGGGATGGAAGTGGATGGCGCTGACGTTGCGCGCCCGGTACTGGTCCTCGGAGCACTCGTCGCCGCGGCCCGGTCTCGTCCCGCGCTTGACCCACACCGTCTCGATGCCGGGCACGAGGGCCTCGGCCTCCTCGGCCAGGGCCTTCTCGCCGGCGGCGTAGATCGTGCGCACCCCGAGCTCGCTGGCGCACATGGCGATCTGGCCGAACTCGCCGATGGCGGTGCCGTTGACCGAGATCTCCAGGGTGCGGTAGGACTGGGTGTGGGTCATGTTGGAGAGGGGGGTCCGCGACTTGGCGTGCTGGCCGACGACGGCCAGGTAGTCGTAGCCGCCCTCCTCCAGGCCGAGGGGCCACAGCTCCGGCCAGCCGCGCATGTACTCGGCGCGCGGGTCCAGGTCCTGCACGTCCACGGCGCTCGGCCCGTGGCCGTCGGCGACCAGCACCTCGTCGGCGCCGGCGGCGAAGAACCCGTCGAGGGCGGCGTTGACCTCCCGGGTCAGGAGCTGGCGGGCCAGGTCGTACCAGTACTGCCCCGGGCGGGTCCAGTCGAGCGAGTTCTGCACGCCCGCCACGCCTTCGAGATCGGTCATCAGGTAGATTCGCATATACGTCTCCTCCGCTCGTCTTCGTGAGGGGGCCTAAGTTACCCCCTGCCGTCTCGCCCTGTCACCTCTCCAGAGGAGCTTTCCCGCCTTGTCCGAGTCCTCCGCCTCCCACGATGCCGCGTCTTTCTTCGCCGCCGTCAAGTCCGGAAACCAGGAGCTCGTCCGCGCTTGCCTGGAGGCCGACCCGGCCCTGGCCTCCGCCACCGACGAGAGCAGCTTCGACGCTCCTGCCGTCATCCTCGCCGCCGGCCGCAAGGACCGCGGCATGATCGACCTGCTGCTCTCCTTCGGGGCCGACCTCGACCAGAAGAGCGGCTGGTGGGCGGGCGGCTTCACGGCCCTCAACTCAGGGCACCCCCGCGACCTGCACCGCGACGGCCTCGCCGACTTCCTCATCGACCGCGGCGCCACAGTCGACGCCCACTCCGCCGCGGGCCTGGGCCGTCTCGACCGCCTGCGGGAGCTGGTCGCCGCCGATCCCGCCGTCGTCCACGAGCCGGGCGGCGACGGGCTGCGGCCCCTGCACTACGCCGCCAACCCGGAGATCGCCGCCTTCCTCCTCGATCACGGCGCCGAGATCGACGCCCGCGACGTGGACCACCACGGCACCGCGGCGCAGTGGAATGTCCTGGCCCGGCCGGAGGTGTCGCGCTTCCTTGTCGGACGCGGCGCCGCGGCCGACCTGTTCCTGCACACCCCCCTCGGTGACGCCGCGGCGGTGCGCGGCCTTGTGGGGGCCGACCCGGCGGCCCTGGAGGCCCTGTCCGAGCACGGCTCCGCCCCCGGCGGGCACGTCCACGAGTACACCGTTGGGGGCCGTACAGGCGCCACGCCGCTCATGGTCGCCTCCCGCTGGGGAGAGCCGGAGATGGTGAATCTGCTCCTGACCCTCGGCGCCCGGGTCGAGGCCGCGCCCCGGGGGGTGACGGCCCTGCACTACGCGGCCTGGGGAGGGCGGGTGGAGAACGCCCGGCGCCTGGTGGAGGCCGGGGCCCCCCTGTCGCCCAGGGACGAGGAGTACGGCGCCAGCCCGCTGGGGTGGGCGGGACACTTCGGCAACCGGGAGGTCGCCGGGTACCTCGCCGGCGCCGGCGCCGAGTAGAGGTCCCGCCTCATCCCCGGCCGATGTAGGGCATGGTCGTGGCCATGACCGTGATGAACTGCACGTTGGCGTCGAGGGGCAGGCTGGCCATGTAGACGATCGCCCGGGCCACGTTGTCCACGTGCATCCGGGGCTCCACCATGTCCTGGCCGTGGGCCTGGGGGAGCCCGCTCTGCATGCGCTCGGTCATGTGGGTGGCGGCGTTGCCGATGTCGATCTGGCCGCAG
>JAJDTN010000200.1 GCA_022827165.1 Candidatus Latescibacterota bacterium | reverse complement strand
TCCCGCTACTCCAGGGAGGCGCCGGCCGGCGCCGGCTCCTCCGCCTCCTCGACGCCGCCGAGCTTCTCCAGCACCACCGTCGGGTCGCGCAGCGCCACCTGGTCGTTGGAGCCGAGTCCCTCCTCGACGATCACGTAGTTCTCGTTGCGAGCTCCGAGGGCGACCTCCTGCTCCACGGGCTGGCCGCCCTGCATGCGGTAGACGAGGGTGCGGCCGCCCTTCTCGAAGACAGCGTCGATGGGGATGTAGAGGGGAATGTCGGCGGCGTCGGTCTCTTCGGTCTCCTCGATCTCGGCGTCGTCCGGCGTGGGGCGCGGGGGGATGGTCTCGACGATGACCTCGCAGGCGGCGGTCATGCCCGGCTTGAGGCGGGCATCCTCCTCGTCGATCTCCACGAGGATGTCGAAGACCTGCACGTTCTTGTCGCCCTCCTTCTCGTGGCCGAGGGAGGCGATGTTGGAGATCTTGCCGTGGAAGACCGGTCCCGGCAAAGCGTCGAGACGGACGAGGACCTCGTTGTCGACCTCGAGCTTGTCCACGTCGACCTCGTTGACCCAGGTCTTGACCTGCATGCGCGTCAGGTCGGGGAGGGTGATCAGGGTCTGCCCGCCCCAGGGCTCGTCGCCGACGCGGATCTTCTCGCGGCGGCCACCCTTCCAGATCCTCTGGTAGACCACGAGGCCGGGCTTCTCGGCGTGGATGGAGAGCGCCTCCAGGTCCTTGCGCGCCCGTTCCAGGCCGCGCTCCTCGTCGGCCACGCGCAGCTCCTGCTTGGTGCGCTCCGCCTCGTCGACGATGCGCTGGGCCTCGATCTTCTTGCGCGCCTGCTCCAGGGCCAGCTCCGCCTGGCGGCTCTTGAGCTTGGCCTCCTCGCGGTCGACGAAGGACTCGAACTTCATCTTCTCCATCTGCAGCTCGGCCAGGCGCAGGGAGGCTTCCTTGTTCTCGATGTCGGCCTCCTGGCGGGCCATCTCCACCCCCTGGTTGGCCAGGGTCTTGCCCAGCTCGGCCTTCGTCGCCTGCAACTCGTGCTCCTTCTCGGTGACCTTCTTCTCGAACTCGACGCGGTCGAACTCGAGGACCAGGTCCCCCACTTCCACCACCTCGCCCTCGGGGAAGAGGTGGGTGATCTTGAGCTGGCCGTGCACCTGGGGCGAGGTGATCTGCTCGGACTTGACCGCCTCCAGTTCGCCGTCCTTCAGGTGCAGGGAGATGACGAACTCGCCCTGCTTGACGGGGAAGGAGGCCACGGCGGCGCTCTGCTCCTTCAGCAGCAGGCGGGAGGCGGCCACGGCGGCGGCCACCAGGAGCAGGATTCCGCCCGCCAGCAGCAGGGTCCGGGTACCGGTGGAGCGGGTGTTCTCGGCCATGGCGGTATCTCCTACATCAAGCCCGGATCGCGAAGGGCGACGACGTCGCCTTCCTCCAGGCCCTCCACAATGACGACTCTGAGGCCGTTGGCTTCGCCCACCGACACGTCGACGGGCTCGAAGCCGGAAGATCCGCGGCGCCAGGCGATGGTGCGCTCCTCCCGGGCGTGGACGGCGCCGAGGGGAAGGGTGAGGACGCCGGGCCGGGTCTGGAGGACGACCTCCACCGAGGCCGACATGCCCGGGAGGAGCCGCTCGTCCTGCTCGGTGATGTCGACGACCATCTCGAAGACCTGCACGTTGGGGGCGCCCTCCTTCTCGGCGGCCATGGGGGCCACCTCGCGGACGACGCCGTGGAAGACCGGTCCCGGCAGGGCCTCCAGCCGGATCAGGGCCGGGAGTCCCGGGCCCACCGAGTGCACGTCCATCTCGCCCACCTGGGACACGACCTGCATCGAGTCGAGCTCCGGCAGGGCCAGCAGGCTCATGCCGCCCCAGACCATGTCGCCCTCCTTCACTTTGGACCGCCGGCCGGCGCCGCGCTTGCGGATCACCTCGTGGACGACGAGGCCCGGCCGCGTGGCGCGCACGCTGAGGCGCTCGTAGTCGGACAGGGCGCCGTCGTACACCTTCTGGCGATGGGCGATGTGGACCTCCATGTGGGAGCGCTCGACGCGCTCCACGATCTCCTGGGCCTCGAGGTTGGCGCGCGCTTCCTCCAGGGCGCGCTCGGCCTGCCCGACGCCGATGCGGGCCTCCTCGCGCTCGATGGCCGAGCCGTACTCCGACTTCTGCAGGTTGATCCGGGACAGCTCCAGGGCCGCCGTCTTCTGCTCCACCTGCATGCCCAGCTCGGCGCGCTGCCGCTTCTGCTCGGCCTCGAACTTGGACAGGTCGGCCTTCGCCTGCTCCAGTCGGCTGATCTTGTCCTTCACCTCCTGGGCGTGCCAGGCGCGGTCGAACTGGAGGATCAGGTCTCCCGGCTCGACCTGCTCCCCCTCCGGCCACAGGTGCACGATCTTGAGGTCGCCGCGCACCCGCGGCGAGACCACCTTCTCGTCCTTGGCGGCGCGCAGCTGGCCGTCCTCCACGTGGGTGCGGCGGAACTCGCCGCGGGTGACGGCGGCCGTGGGCACGGCGCCGGCCTCGGGGCCGTCGAGGTAGGCGTTCACGGCGAGGGCCGCCCCGGCGGCGCCCACGGTGGCGCACCCGGCGCCGATCAGCTTCCTGGCGGCAGGTCCCATGCCTCAGCCTCCGGCCGCCGGCAGGGCCGCGGGCGGGGCGCCGGCCCCGGCCCCGTCGCTCTCCACCCGGCCGTCGAGGAAGCGCACGACGCGGCGGGCGCAGGCGGCGATGTGCTCCTCGTGGGTGACGAGGATGATCGTGTTGCCGGCGTCCTGCAGGCGCCCGAAGAGCTCCATGATCTCGATCCCGGTGCGCGAGTCGAGGGCGCCCGTGGGCTCGTCGGCCAGCAGGATGGAGGGCTCGTTGGCCAGGGCCCGGGCGATGGCCACGCGCTGGCGCTGGCCGCCGGACAGCTCGTTGGGCCGGTGGCCCATGCGGTCGTCGAGGCCCACCGCCTCCAGGGCCCGCTCGGCGCGCTCGCGGCGTCCGGCGCCGGTGACCCCGGCGTAGACCAAGGGCAGCTCGACGTTGCGCAGGGCGTCGGAGCGGGGCAGGAGGTTGAAGGTCTGGAAGACGAAGCCGATCTCCTCGTTGCGGATGCGGGCCAGCTCGTCGTCGTCCATCTCGCTGGCCAGCTGGCCGTTGAGGCGGTAGTCGCCGGCGGTGGGCACGTCGAGACAGCCGATGATGTTCATCAGCGTCGACTTGCCCGAGCCCGAGGGCCCCATGACGGCGACGTACTCGCCGGCGCCGATCTCCAGGTCGACGCCGCGCAGGGCGTGCACCTCGGTGCCGCCCATGTCGTAGGTCCGGGTGATGCCCTCCATCTCGATGAGGGACGCCGGGGGGGCCATCAGTCGTTCCCGTCGACCGGGCGCAGGAGGTCGGAGCGGACCCACCCGGCGGTGGTGTCGGCGGGCACCCGCACGCGGGTCCAGCCGTCGGTCGGGCCGTCGGGGCTCTCCTCCACCAGGAGCACGGTGGCGGCCTCGAGCCGGGTGCTGTCGGCGGCGCCGGGGGAGGCGCGCAGGCCCGCCGGCCCGGCGAGGTAGACCATGCGCCCGAGGAGGCCGTCCACGGTGCGGCGGAAGCTGTCGAGGGCGCCGCGGGCGTGGCCGCCAAAGGGGTTCACCGGGACCGCCGCCAGGGAGTTCAGCCTCCAGGTGACCTCGAGGGTCTGGTCGGTGCCGCGGCCCGGGGCCGGCGGCCGGTTCCCGGCGACGAGGAAGCTCGCCGTCACCAGGGCCTCGGTCTCGGGGCTGGCCGGGTTCGGCCGCGCCTGCCAGCCCTGGAGGCGGGGGTTCTCGAAGTCGGTGAGGGCGTAGGCCCGGGTGATCTC
>JAJDTN010000233.1 GCA_022827165.1 Candidatus Latescibacterota bacterium | reverse complement strand
CATGGGGGACCGCAGGGTCACCACCCGGGGCCTGCAGATCGTCCGCGTCGACGGGGAGCGCAACCTTCTGTTCATCAAGGGTGCCGTGCCAGGCGCTGCCAACGGCATCGTCCTGATCCGGCGCGACTGACGCCACACAGTTCCGACGAGCTCCCGGAGCCGTTACCCCGGCGGCCACCCAAGCTGTTTTCCCCCCAGTAGGTGCACGTGGAGATAGGGCACTTCCTGTCCTCCCTGGGCGCCGGCGTTGATCACACATCGAAATCCGCTCTCCCGGATCCCCTCCTGCCGGGCGACGGCGCAGGCGGCCGCCATCAGCTGCCCTAGGAGGCAGGCATCGGCCGGCTCCACCGCCTGCAGGCCGGTGATCTTGCGGCGCGGGATGACCAGCACGTGGACGGGCGCCTGGGGGTTGATGTCGCGGAAGGCGACGCAGTGCTCGTCCTCGTACACGATGTCGGCGGAGATCCCTCCACTCAGGATCCGGTCGAATACCGTCTCTTCGCTCATGGCCCCCTCGTCCGGTTTCCGAGAGTATAGAGCCTGGGGGATCGGCCCTGCCACCCGAAGGCGCCGTCCCGGCGCGTGGTCCTGCTTCGTGCTTCCGGCATGGACCTGAGCGTACTGATCCCCGCCTTCAACGAGCGCCGCCGCATCGTTGGCACCATCGACCGGCTGCGGGCCTTCCTGGCCTCGAGGCCTTGGGAGCACGAAATCATCGTCATCGACGATGGCAGCGATGACGGCACGTCGGAGGCGGTGGAAGAGGCCGCTGCGGCTCGGCCGGAGTTGCGCTGCCTCCGGTCGGACCGGAACCGGGGCAAGGGCGCCGCCGTCCGTTTGGGCCTCGAGGCCGCCCGGGGCCGGGTGGTGGGCTTCATCGATGCCGACGACAAGACCGACGCGGCCGCTCTCGACGAGGTTCTCAGGGTACTGTCCACCGGAACGGATATCGCTATCGGGGACCGCACGCTCCCCGGGTCCGACATCCAGACCCCGCGCCGTCCCTACCGGGAGTGGGGCTCGGCCCAGTTCCGGCGCCTGACGCGATGGTGGCTGGGCCTCGGGGAGCTCCCGGACACCCAGTGCGGTTTCAAGTTCTTCCGCGCTCCCGTCATGCGCGGGCTCTTCGAGTCGGCCCGGGTCGACGGCTACATGTTCGATGTGGAGATCCTGCTGCTGGCGACACAGGCGGGCTATTCCATCGCGCGCATCCCGGTGCGCTGGCGGGACGACCCCGACAGCCGCTTCCGGCCCGTCTCCGGCAGTCTGCGGAATCTGCGCGAGCTTCGGCGCATCCGGCGGCTGCACCGCTAGGGGGGCTGCCCCCGCCGGTCCCTCGGGCCGGGTGAGGAGCCCGGCAAGTCCAGCTCCCGCACCAGCCGGCCCATGCGGCCCAGACAGACGATGACGAAGATCTCCCGAGCCGCCGTCAGATCGGAGCGGCCCCTGCTGGCCAGGAAGGTCTCCAGGGCGAGGATCACAAGGTAGACGGACAGCACCTCGTAGGGGGGCCTCCCTGCCGCCGACAGACCATCCCGGACGGCCCCGGCCAGCTGGCGGGCGGATTCCTCCAGTGCATCAAGGTTCTCGGCGTCGACGGCCCGGGCCATGCTCCGAATCGCCATGCGGGCTTCTTCGCGCATCCCCCTGTCGAGGGCGGGGCTGTGGGCGAGGGAGTTCTCCAGGCGCCGCAACCGCCGGGCCAGGGAGGAGGGGCGTTGGGACTCCTCCTGCGACAGCAGGCGGTAGAACTCGCCACCGGCTCCGAGGGCGTAGCAGACGCTGTTCAGCAGTTGCAGGCGGACCGCCGCCGAGCGGAAGCGGCCGAGCCGCTGCAGGGTGGGCCGCACGACCCGGTGGTCGCCCATGTGACTGAGGACATCCACGAGAGTGGGAAAAGCGACGGGGTCATCCAGGTGCTCTCCGAAGTACCAGAACAACAGCTCCCGCGCCTCGTCCCCGCCGATCTCGCTCAGGCCGCGGATGGCGCTGATGCGAACCCGGGGATCCTCGTCGTCCAGGGCCTCCACCAGGGGGTCGACGCCGCTCTGGTGGCCGAGGCGGCCAAGGGCCTCGGCTGCCTCCGAGCGGATGTCCGACTCGCCGTCGAGGAGCTCCCGCACCAGGGAGTCGGTGGCCTGGGCGGAGCCGGTCTCTCCCAGGGCGCGGGCGGCGCTCCGGCGCACCACGGGGCTGGCGTCGGCCAGGGCCTGGATCAACTGCTCGATGGCCAGCGGACTTCCCGATCGTCCCAGGGCGAGAGCCGCCCGGGCCCGCCGCTGCTCCTGCCGGGCCATGGTGTAGACGGCGGTGTTGAAAGTGTAGCTGAGCAGGTTGCCCCGGAAGAGGTGGGACAGGAGGTGGCGGGAAGAGATCGAGCTGCGGTCGGAGACGAATCCGAGGAGCAGGATCGACGGGATCCGGGTCACGGCGCTCAAGAGCATGATGATCTGCAGGTGGCCGATGGGGAAGTCCTCGATCTGGAAGCTCACGTCGCGGAGGGCGCGCACCAGGATCCCGCCGGCCAGGGCGCCGAGGGCGCCCATCAGGTTCACCGTCGCCGACCAGGAGGCCAGGTAGTAGGGGCGTGAACCGCCGGCCGGCGCCAGCCCGTAGAGGAGGGGGGTCACGGCCACCAGGATGCCCGAGAACAGGACGCCGGAGAGGACCAGGGCCACCGGGATCATGGTGTAGGCACCTGGAGCGTTGCACACCCACAGCACGGGCAGGAAGGTGGCGGGAAGCATCAGGATCTGCAGTACGGGCTTGCTGCCGAAACGGTCGACGAGGCTCGCCCACAGCCGGTATCCGAGGATGCTGGTGAGCATGAAGGCGGCGTTGAAGATGGCGATCGTCTTGTAGGAGATCCCAAGGTGATCGAGCATGAACACGCTGTACAGGGGCTGGGCGATGCTCAGGCCGAAGGTCCAGAATCCGAAGAACAGCACCGCCCGGAGGAAGTTCCCGTTCCGGAAGGGCTCGACCAGGCGGGCGAGGCCGTCCCCTTCGTCGCCCCGGTCTGCCTCGTTGCCGTCGGTGTAGGAGGCTCGACTCAGCCGGATATAACCGAGCCAGCCGAAGATCGCGCCCACGGCGAAGACGATGTGGAACCGGACCTGCTTGCCCGCCGCCCCGAAATCGTCGATGAATCCGCCGATGGCGAATCCGGCGACCATGGCCACGAGGGTGCTGACGATGGTCTGGCGGCTCGTGAACCGGCCTCGTATGTTGCCGGGCACGGCACTGGCCACCCAGGTGTTGTAGAAGGGGGAGAGGGAGTAGCCGCACAGCAGGCCGAGTCCGACGAGCACCATGAGCGCCGGCAGTTGCATGGGCGGCGCGAAGAGCAGGGGAACCAGGGGTGGGGAGCTCCGCAGGGCGATCTCCACCATGCCCACGGAGATGATGACGCCCTTCCGCCCCAGGTACCGTCCCAGGACGGGCATGAGAAGCTGCACGGTGGCCAACAGGTAGGCCACGAAGGTGAAGAGGGCGATGTAGGAGGCATCGGCGCCGAGGAGCAGGGCGTAGCCGGTGAACACGGCGGTGCCGATCCCCACGGATTGGCTCCAGACCCCCCAGAGGCCGCCGGCGGTTATGAATGCCTGCCGGGCCCGGGTCGCCTGACCGCGCGTCAGGCCCCCGGCGCCGCTGCCGGGACCTTCCATCACGCTCGTCTTCGCTGCCCGGTGGCTGCCGGCGTGGAGGCGGAAAGGGGATCATCTCCATGGGGTTGAGCATCTGCTACAGCACGCTGCGCTGGCGCAATCCGGACCTCCCGGCGGCCCTGGCGGCCTTGAAGGAGGCGGGCTGGGATGGTTGGGAGGGGCGGCTTCCCCTCGACTGGCTCGGACCGCCAGGCCGTCTGCGACGGGTGTGCGAAGATGCGGGCATGCCCATGGCCGTCTATACCGCGGCCGGGACCCCGGACCACCGCGGCTGGGAGATGGTGGAACGCAACCGCCGGCGAATGGAGTTCGCCGCCGAGATGGGCGCCGACTGCTTCATGTTCATGAACGGGGGCAAGCCCGAGGGCCGGGAGGTCACCGACGACGACATTCTCGCCGCCGCCGACGGGGCCGAGACCTGGGCGGAGTACGCTGCCGGCCTGGGCCTCGAGATCAGCTACCACATCCACACGAACTGCCTGGTCGATTCCATCGGTCATTGGAAGCTGTACATGAGCCGCGTGAACAGAACCGGTCTCTGCATCGACGTCTCCCACGCCAAGCTCTGGGGCTACGACCCCGTGGCATCGCTGCACGACTTCCGTTCCCAGCTCAACTACGTCCATTTGCAGGACTACTCCTCCTGTACAAGGGACGAGGAGGGGCGCTACCATCCGAAGTGGGTATCGGTCGGGGAAGCGCAGGGGGTCGACTTTCCCTCGGTGATGCGGGCCCTCGGCGAGATCGGCTTTGACCGTGTCGTGACCTGCTGCCCGGGGGAGCCGGCGTACGAAGGCGAGGATCCGGTCAGCGAGAGCCGGCGCAGCACCGCCATGCGGGAGTATGTCCGCTCCATCGGCTTCTGAGGCCAGGGGCGCGACGCTCCTGGAGCATCGCAGGGGTTTCGGTCGCGTTGAGGGAACGCGGCGGGGCCCGGCCATCCGGCGGCGCGCTAATAGCCCTTGTGCTTGTCCACGACGTTGGCCAGCGGCTCCCCCCGCAGATAGCGCCCGAGGTTGTCGCGAAAGAACTCGAAGGTCTTGCGCGGGCGGTGCTGGGATGCGCCGGCGCAGTGCGGGGTCAGGATCAGATTCGGCGCTTCCCACAGCGGGCTGTCCGGTGGGAGGGGCTCGTTCTCGCAGACATCGAGCCCGGCCCCGGCGAGCCCCTCCGTCCGCAGCGCCTCGATAAGGGCGCTCTCATCGATGATGCCGCCCCGGCTGACGCAGATGAGGTAGGCGGAGGGCTTCATCACAGCGAGCTCCTCCGGGCCGATCATGTGTCTCGTCTCCTCGGTCAAGGGACAGCAGACGACGACGGCGTCCGACTCCGAGAGCAGCCAGATCAGGTTTTCCCGCTCGGGTGGGCGCACCTCCTCTACGCCTTCCGGCGGGTCGAGACGGACGGGGTCCAGGGCCAGCAGGGTCATGTCGTACCCGGCGGCTCGCTTCGCCGTCTCCAACCCGAAGCCCCCGAGGCCGACCAGTCCGAGAGTACCCCCGGCGAGCTCGAAGGTCTTGCCACCTCGCCATCGGCGGTCGACCATGTTCTGGACCGACGGTAGCAGACCGCGGGTGAGAGCCAGCAGCAGGGCCCAGGCGTGCTCCCCGCCCTGAGGTGCGTACAGCCCGGCCATGTTCGTCACCACCACCTCCTCGCGCTCCACCACGGAGGGATGGAGGAATCCATCCATGCCGGCGCTGTGGGACTGGATCCACCTCAGCCCCGGTGACGCGGCGACCACGGATTCCGGGAAGTGGCCGAGAAGCACCTCGGCGGTGGAAGCCAGGTCTTCGGCGGAGGACGCGTCCCCGGCGACCACGACCTCGTGGTCGCCATGGCGGTGGGCCAACTGCACGAGCTCGTCGATCTGGTCAGCGGTGAAGTCGAAGTAAACGAGTATCCTCATCTGGCCTTTCTCATCCCGTGATCAAGGCGGCGGGGGGTGGTGCCCGGTCCTGGAGAATCTCGTCCACGAGCGGGCCCACTCCGGTCCCGAGCCGTGGTCCGAAGACCGAGACCACCGCGGCGGCGGCGTAATTTCCGAGTCTCGCCGACTCCTTGAGCGAGAACCCGCGGGCCAACCCGTAGAGCACGCCCCCGGCGAAGGTGTCGCCCGCTCCGGTGGTGTCCACGGCCCGGGCCTCTACTCCTTGCACAAGGCGGGGAGGGGAGCCTCCCTCGGCGGCCAGAGCTCCCCCGGCACCCAGTGTCACGCAGACCCGGGAGGAGAGGTCAAGGAGTCTCAGAATGGCCTCCTGGCGGTCGCCGACCCCGGTGAAGGCGGCGGCCTCCTCCTCGTTGCAGAAGAGGAGGTCCACCCCGTCGGCGGCGAGTATCTCGAAACGGTCCCGGAAGGCTTCGACCACGGAGGGATCGCTGAGGGTGAGGGAAACCTCGACACCCCCTTCCCGGGCGATGGCGGATGCCAGCCGACAGGCCCGGAAGCCCACCTCCGTGGCAAGCAGATATCCCTCGAGGTAGACGAAGCGGCTCGCGGCGATGTTCTCGGCGTCCACCTGGTGCGGCCCCATGGTGCCACTTGCGCCCAGGAAGGTCTGCATCGTGCGCTCGGCGTCGGGCGTGACCATCACCAGGCACTGCCCCGTCTCGCCCGGGACCTGGCAGGCGGGACTGCTGTCGACACCCGCTGCGGTCAAGTCATCCTGGTAGAATCGGCCCCAATCATCCTCTCCCACCTGAAAGGCATAGCGGGCCCGTCCCCCGAAGCGAGCCACGGTGATGACCGTGTTGGCGGCGGAGCCGCCGGAGGCCCGGTTCACCGGATTGGAGAGCCGGTCGATGATCTCTCGGCGGCGCCCTTCATCGACGAGGGTCATGACCCCTTTGGGGATCCCGAACTCGCGCAACAGCGAATCCTCCACGGAGAACTGCAGGTCCACGAGGGCATGTCCGATGCCGTACACGTCGTACTCCCGCATCCCTATGCTCCAACTCTCCTGGCGCCGTCGGAGTGCGGCCCCGGAGACGCCCCCGGGCGGCGCGTGCATGTTGCTCGCTCCCATCGCAGGCGGCTATATTCCCCTTCCCCTATATCCATCCACGACTCCTGCGGAGGCAACGCCCATCGCCAAACAGCAACAGTCCTTCACCAGAATCAACGACTCCATCCGGGTCCCCCAGGTTCGCCTGATCGGCGCCGACGGAGAGCAGGTCGGCGTCATCGACACCTCTCAGGCGATGCAGATGGCCGAGCAGGTAGACCTCGACTTGGTGGAAGTCGCCCCAGAGGCGCGCCCGCCGGTCTGTCGCATCATGGACTACGGCAAGTACCGGTACGACAAGGAGAAGAAGGCCAAGGAGGCGCGCAAGAAGCAACACAACGTGCAGATGAAGACGGTGCGCATCAAGATGTACATCTCCGAGCACGACCTTCAGTACCGCCTCGGACACATCCGCGAGTTCATCGGTCACGGATATCGAGTCAAGGTCAGCATGCGGTTCCTGGGGCGCATGATGGCCTACCGCGACCGGGGCCGGGAGGTGATGGAGGATGTGGCGAAGAAGATGGAGGATGTAGCCGCCGTCGACCAGTTGCCACAGATGGAAGGCAGGGAGATGTCGATGATCCTTCACCCGATCTGAAGGGGTGAAGGCAGCGGCAAGCGACCGTGGCCGGTGGGCTCTGGGCCGGGCCGGGGGGGAAGCTAGAAGCGGGGCGCTGGCGGGTCTTCGGCCAGCAGGTCCGTGGATGCTTCGTCTCCGAGCTTGCGGGTGAAGCGGCTGAAATGCTCATCCGCACCCTTCAGCAACCGGTCACGCTCCTCCCGCGCCCTCAGCACCTCGTCGGCAAACTCCATCGCTGCTTGGATGGCGGCCTCCAAGGCTACCTTTCTTCGGGTCGAGGCAGTGATCCGCCGCATGCGGCTGTCCAGAAGGCTTGCCACCGTCTCCACGTGCTTCGCGTCGGCAGCATCGGCGGCGATTCGGTATTGATGCCCGAAAATCGTCACGATCGTACTTTCCTTGCCGGACATAACGACGCAACGGCTCCAGAATGCGGGTGGAGAGTTCCGGCAGCAAAAAAAATGGGGGACTTCCGCGATCTCCCCTTACTCCCGGAAGCCCCCTCTACTGCGCGCATTACCACGTGGTAGGTCACAAGATATGGGGGTATTCACCAGGTGTCAACCAAAATATTGCGCTTTTGCCCGGTTTCTTGGGCAGGATCGGGTCAGGTGGCCGGTAAGGGACGCGCAGAGCGCTGTGCCTTGCCAGTTGCGGCGGCGGTGAGAGTCGTCGCCGCCCCTCGGACAGTGCCCTCTTGAGAGAGACAGGCAACATCGAGGAGGCGATCGCAGCCGGTATCGAAGGCGAGGTCCGCCTCGATGCCCTGGCCCGGACCTTGTACTCGACGGATGCGAGCATCTACGAGATCGCCCCGGCCGGGGTGGTGCTGCCGCGCTCGGTCGACGATGTCTCCCATACGATCCGCACCGCCGGGGAAAGGGGAGTCCCCGTCCTGCCGCGCGGAGGCGGCACCAGTCTCGCCGGCCAGACGGTGGGCGAGGGCCTGCAGATCGACTTTTCGAGGCACATGAACCGCATCCTGGAGGTAGATGCCGAGGCGAGGTGGGCCCGGGTGCAGCCCGGCGTCGTTCTCGACGAGTTGAATGCTGCCGTGGCACCCCACGGCCTGCAGTTCGGTCCCGATGTGTCCACCAGCAGCAGGGCCAACCTCGGCGGCATGATCGGCAACAACTCCTGTGGCTCTCACTCCATAATCCACGGACGGACGGTCGATCATGTGCTGGAGCTTGGAGTCGTGCTCAGCGACGGCTCTACAGCCACCCTCGGTCCCCTGGCCTCATCCGAGCTCGAGGAGCGTTTTCGGCGCCCCGGAATCGAAGGGGGCGCCTACCGAGAGGTACGGCGGGTTGTGGACGACTACGCCGCCGAGATCGAAGAGCGCTTCCCCAAGGTGATGCGCAGGGTGTCCGGTTACAACCTCGACGCCCTCACCGCCCCTGAGGCCCCTTTCGACCTGAGCAAGATCGTCGTCGGCTCCGAGGGGACCCTGTGCGCCGTTGTCGAAGCCAAGGTGCGCCTGGTGGAGCGGCCGCTCTGCAGCGTCGTGGTCGCCTGTCACTTCGAGGATCTGGTGGAGGCGATGGAGGCCAACCTGCACGCGGTGGGCACCGCTCCGGCGGCTTCGGAGTTGATGGATCGCGTGCTGATGGACCAGACCCGGGGCCAGCTGTCCTACCAGTCCCGGCGCGGCTTCCTCCAGGGGGATCCGGAAGCCCTGCTCTGCGTGGAGTACTACGGGGAGAGCCAGGCGGAGCTCCAGGACCGATGCGAGGACCTCGAGGCGAGGCTGAGAGGTGCAGGGCTCGGGTATGCCTACGTACGCGCCTTCACGCCCGAGGAGCAGAAGGACATCTGGGATCTGCGCAAGGCGGGACTCGGTCTGCTGATGGGTCTGAAGGGGGACGCCAAGCCGACAGCAGGCGTCGAGGACACGAGTGTGCCCGTGGAGCATCTGCCGGAGTACATCGCCCGCGTACAGTCGCTCATGGCCGAGCAGGGAGTGGCACAGGCTACCTACTATGGCCACGCCAGTGTCGGCGTCATTCACATCCGCCCGGTTCTCGACCTGAAGGCGAGGGACGGCATCGCCACCCTTCGGGCCCTCGAGGAGCGGATGAGCGACTGGGTTCTCGAATACGGAGGGGCCATGTCGGCCGAGCACGGGGATGGCCTGGCCCGCAGCGAGTGGATCGAGAAGATGTTCGGCCCCCGCCTGCCCCGGGCTTTTGCCAGGGTCAAGGCGGCCTTTGACCCGGACGGGGTTCTCAACCCCGGCAAGATCGTGGACCCCCCACCGATGGATGCCAACCTTCGCTACGGCACCGGCTACCCGGAGGTGCAAGAGGCGACCTGGTTCCGCTACGACGAGGCCGGTGGACTTCAGCAGGCCGTGGAGATGTGCTCCGGAGTCGGTCAGTGCCGCAAGAAGCTCGTGGGTACCATGTGTCCCTCGTACATGGCCACTCTCGAGGAACAGCACAGCACCCGCGGGCGCGCCAACGCCTTGCGCGCCGCCCTGAGCGGCCGCTTGCCCGGGGGCCTCGAG
>JAJDTN010000422.1 GCA_022827165.1 Candidatus Latescibacterota bacterium | reverse complement strand
GCCGAGCTGTTCATGCTGCCCATCGTCTTCGGCGTGAGCCTCATGTACTGGAGCTTCCTCTGGCGCCTGGGGCCCATACCCTCGGAGAGCTACCCCTACGCCCAGCTCATGTGGCCCCTGCAGGCTTTCAACCAGGCCCTGTTCTACTCCAGCACCATGTACAACAAGATGTGGCGGGCGGGGGAGGAGGTGGACGGGCGCCGTGTCGCAGGCGGCGAAGTGGTCTGGAGCCCCTCCAACCTGCAGGACCGGGAGTGGTGGTACTGGCGAGTGCGCGCCACGGACGATGTGCACGTGCCCGATCAGGAAAGGCGGGAGTACGGCGCGTGGTCGAAGACGGGGTACTTCTACACCAACTTCGGCGACGGCACACCGCCGTCAGAGGTGCCGGAACGCGTCCTCGACCTGCTCGCCGACGCGAAGCGGAGGGCGGAGCTGAAGAGCAATCCGTCCCGCGCTCCCCCCGAGCCCGCGGCCCTCGGACACACGGCGGAGCTGCTCTGGCCCGCGCCCGGCGAGGTCGTGGACACGGCGAACCCGAACTTCCACGCCCGGATGACGGGGGTGGCGGACTCCCTCGAGCTCTACTTCGAGGTGGACAGACTGCCCACCTTCGACGGGGAGTTCCTGCAGCGCTCCTCGGACTGGCCGCTCATGTTCACCGCCTTGTGGCGGGACGTTCGCTACACGGGCGACCGTCGGGACAACGACGGCGACGGCCTCGTCGACGAGGAGCTCTACAACCTCGAGGACGACGACGGCGACGGGCTGACCGACGAGGACTTCCACCACCCCCTCGATGGCTACAAGTGGCCGATCATGGTGGGGGGCGCCGGCTTCGGGCTGCTGATGTACTTCGGCCTCTCCTTCCTCGGACTGCCCGTCTTCCTGATCTGGGGGTACGTGCAGAGCGTTCTGGGGATACCCACGAGTCTGCTGCCCCAGCTGGCCGGGGCCCTCCTCGCCCGGTTCTATTTCTGGAAGCGCTACGGACGGCAGGAGTGGCGCCGGTACGCCATGGTGCTCACCGTCGGCTTCGGCGTCGGCATGTCCCTCATCGGCATGTTCTGCGCCGCCCTCGCCATGGTCGCCAAGGCGGTCTCGGCCCTGCGCTACTGACGCCTTCAGCCGGAGGGCTGATCTCCTGGACTGGTCGCGCCAGTAGCCGGCGGTCCCTCCTCCCGGCGCCAGCGGCGCCCCTGCAGGAACGCCGGCAGTCCGACGGCCAGGTAGGTGAGGTTGGCCAGGGCGTGGACGACGGTGGCGCAGGCCATGGCCGCCGCCAGGGGAACGGCGAAGAGGACGTGGAGGGAGTAGCCGTAGAAGTAGTGGTACGGTCCCGTGCCCGCCGGCGCCGGGATCACCATTCCGATCGATGACACGGCCATGATGACGAGGGCCTCCGCCGTCCCGAGGGACCAGGGGGGGGCATCGAAGCCGAAGGCCACGTACGACTGGTAGATGATGAGGGTGTAGGCCAGGTTCAGCAGGATGGAGCTGACCACGACCTCGGCCAGGGCAGAGGCGGACCGGAGGGCCACCAGCCCGTCAACGAAACTCCGGAGCATGCCTCCCAGGCGGGCCGCCAGGCCTTCCGACAGCCGGCCCGTCATGGCTTCCAGGACGCCGATGCCGCGGTCTCCGAAGGTGTAGGCGCCTGCCATGGCGACGGCGACGGCGACGCAGGCGGCCAGGAGGCAGAGCTTCGCTTCCGCCAGGGACAGGGTGAAGGTGATTCCCCCGAGTTCGGTCTCCCAGGGGAAGAGAGCGGCCACCCGCCCCGGCACCACCGCCAGGGAGAGGGCCAGGAGCGAAGCCAGGCACAGCAGATCCAGGACCCGCTCCACCACCACCGTGCCGAGGACGGCGCTGATGCTGGCGCCGCGGCGCCACCTGAGGCTGAGGGCGCGTGCTGCTTCGCCGGCCCGCGGCAGGGCGATGTTGGCGCTGTAGCAGACGCCGAGGGCCAGGGTGGCGTCGAGGACGGTCACCGTGGGGGCCACCGGGCGCAGCAGCACGATCCAGCGCCAGCCGCGCAGCACCAGGGTGAGCACCGTGGTCGCCGCCATGGCCGCCATCCAGCCGGGAGAGACCGCCCGAGCCGCCGACCACAGGGCGCCCGCGTCGATGCCTCGGAAGGCCCAGTAGAGAAACAGGGCCATCAGACCGAGACCGACGACGTACCTGGAGAGGAACTTCACCGCGGGCGCCGCGGAGAGGGAGCCCCGCGTGGGCCGATCAGGTGTAGACCTGGTCGGGATCGAAGATGCGTTCGTCGACGACTTCCCACCGCTGCTCATCGCGGTTCCATCGCCGGTAGTAGCAGGAGTGATACCCCCGGGCACAGGCCGCCACTTCCTGGTCGACCCGGATCTCGAGGGAGTTGCTGTCGCAGTTGAGGCGGATCTCCCGCACCCTCTGCACGTGTCCCGACTCGACGCCCTTCTTCTGCACCCTTCCCCTCGAGCGCCGGTACAGGTGGACCAAGCCGCTCTCGAGGGTCAGGTGGAGGGCCTCCTCGTTCAGGTAGCATAGCACCAGGAGCCGGCCCGTCGGCCAATCGGTGACCGCCGCCGGCACCAGGCCGTCGGGCCCCCACTCGATCTCCCCGGCGATGGTGGTCTCCACGCCCATGGTCACTCCAGGAGATCCTCGGAGACGTCGGCCACGAGGGTGCCGGCATCCTCTCCTTCGCAGATCCTCTGCACGGTGCCGGTCTCGGTGACGTCGAAGAGGTGCAGGGGCAGGCCGTTGTCCCTCGCCAGGATGACGGCGGTCTGGTCGATGACCCGCAAGTCGCGGCTCAGGATCGTGTTGTAGTGCATGCGCCGGTACATCCGCGCCTGCGGATCGGTCTTCGGATCGGCGGTGAAGACCCCCCGGGCGCCGTTCTTGGCATACAGGATGGCGTTGGAGCGCGTCTCCAGGGCGCGCTGCACGGCCGGATAGTCCGTGGTCAGGTACGGCTGGCCCAGCCCCCCGGCGAAGATGACCACGTATCCCTTCTTCAGATGCTGGATCGCCCGCAGGCGGATGTACGGTTCGGCCACCATGTTTATCTCGATCGCCGTCATGACGCGCACCTCGACGTCGCCCCCGGACTTGGACGACAGCACGCCGCGCAGCATCAGGCTGTTCACCACGGTGCCCATCATGCCGATGTTGTCGGCCTCGGCCCGTTCGATGCCCCATTGGGAGGAGAGGTCGCCGCGGAAGATGTTTCCGCCGCCGATGACGACCGAGACCTGCACCCCCCTGGCATGAAGGCGAAGCACCTCGTTGGCGATGTGATCGAGGGCGGCGTGATCGAAACCGTACTCCTGTCCGCCGGAGACCGCCTCGCCGCTGAGCTTTAGGGTTACGCGTCGGTAGCGCATGGTGTTTTCGCTCAAAGGAGGGGACTCTTCTCGACCTCGGCCGCCGCGGGCCACCTGGCCACGACATCGTCCACGCGGCGGGAGAACCGGTCGACCTGGTCGGCGGCGAGCCCCACGAAGTCGGCGCCGCGGGACAGCAGCTCCTCGATCTCGGCGGTGCTCAGGGGCACCCGGTCGTCGCCGCCGAGACGCTGGACGAGGTCGTTCTCGGTGGCACCCTGCTCCCGCAGGGCCAGAGCCGCCGCAACGGCGTGCTCGCGGATGGCCTCGTGGACCTCCTCGCGGCCCCCGCCGCGGTGGAGGGATTCCATCAGCAGGGTGGTGGTGGCGAGGAAGGGCAGGTAGCGCTCGAGCTCGCGGGCCAGCGCGACTTCGTAGACCCCCATGTCGTCGACGACGTGGAGAGCGGTCTCCAGCAGACCGTCGAAGGCGAAGCAACTGTCGGGCAGGGCCACGCGCCGCACCACCGAGCAGGAGACGTCGCCCTCGAACCACTGGTCTCCCACGAGCCCGCCGAGCATGTGGACGTAGCCGCCGAGGACGACCTGCAGGCCGTTGATCCGCTCGGCGCTGCGCGTGTTCATCTTGTGAGGCATGGCCGATGAGCCCACCTGGCCGCGGGCGAAGCCCTCGGTCGCGGCCTCGGCCCCGGCCATGAGGCGCAGGGTGCGGGCCAGGTTGGCGATGCCGCCGCCCATCTGGTAGAGGCAGCTGACGACCTCGAAGTCGAGGCCGCGGGGATAGATCTGACCCACCGCGTCGAGCCGCGCTTCGAACCCGAGGTGGGCCCGGACCCGGTCCTGGAGCTCTTCCACTTTTTCCGCCTCGCCGCCGAACAGGGTGAACTGGTCGAGGGCGGTGCCGACGGCGCCCTGCAGACCCCGCAGGGGGTACGACGCGGCGAGGGCCTCGAGCCGCCGAAAGGCGATCAGCATCTCCTCGCCGTAGGCGGCGAGCCGCTTGCCCATCGTCGTCGGCTGGGCCGCGGCGTGGTGGGTTCGGGCCACCACGGGCAGGTCGCGCCACTCGAGGGCGCGGCCCCGAAGCCGGTCGAGGAGGTGGACGTACTTGGCGGCCAGCAGGCCGAGGCTGGTGAGGATCTGAAACTGCTCGACGTTGTCGGTCAGGTCCCGGCTCGTCATGCCCTTGTGGATCTGCTCGTGGCCGGCGAGGGCGCAGAACTCCTCGATGCGGGCCTTGACGTCGTGGCGGGTGCGGAGCTCGCGCCGGTGGATCGAGGCGAGATCGACCCGGTCCGCGACGGCCTCGCAGGCCTCGACGGCCCCTGCCGGCACCTCGATCCCGAGGTCGGCCTGAGCCTTCAGGACAGCGATCCAGAGGCGCCGCTCGAGCCGTACCTTGCCCTCATCCGACCACACCGACCGGACCGCGGGGCTGGCGTAGCGGCTGGCGAGGACGTTCGGGTTCGAGTCCCGCGTCGGGTCAGTCAAAGTCTCGTGATCTGGGGTCGAAGAAGTGGCCGAGGACCGGAGCAAGATCATAAGGATTCCCCTCCACAATCGCTACCGCCACCGTGCCCGGCGTGGACCCCCCCGGGCGCCTCTCGGAACCGCGGGCCACGGCTACATCGGGCCCGCCCAGCGCCAGTAGAGCACGTTGAGCGGCGCCAGCAGGAGCAGGGACAGGGAGGAGACCAGGAACATGGCCGCCGCCAGTTGCCTCGGGGTCAGGGCGCCATGGGCGAGGACGACCATGAAAGGCGCCGACTGGTAGGGGAGGAAGGCAACCGTCGTCGCCATGGCCACGCTCAGGGCGCTGGCCAGCGGGTCGAGGCCGGCCGCCGCCCC
>JAJDTN010000209.1 GCA_022827165.1 Candidatus Latescibacterota bacterium | reverse complement strand
TGGTCGACGGCGGCTGGACCTGCGTGTGAGCGCCTCGGCCGTCGACTTCGCGCGCTCCTACGTGTGGTGGCGCTCCGACAGGGACAAGCTGCCGCCGGCGACGGTGACGGTGCCGCCGCCGTACTCGCTGAACAACGCCCGCGTGCCCCTGGACTGCCTGTGCACGGTGACCGAGACGGCCTCGGGCCGGAGCCGCCGCTTCGCTCTCGGCGTGAGCTGCAAGACCGAGGCGGTGGGGGCCGAGGACGGCATCTGGCCGCAGCCGAATGCCGACTTCAAGCCGGTCCTCTCCGACGACGGCGAGTTCCTCAGCCTCAAGACCTACGACATCGTCGGCCGCCAGCTGCCGCTGTACGTCGAGTCCCTCGGCCTGCAGCCGGAGCGCCAGGTGGTGCGCGTGGAAGAGGCCTTCGAGAGCGCCCGCACCGACGTGGAGCGCGTCGAGGCGCGGACCCTGACAACGTCGGCGGAGGCGGTGGAGGCGATCCTCGGCAACCGCACGCTCGTGGCGCGCACCCATTACAGCGGCGGGCGCTACGAGGTGGAGTTGGAGTACCCGGTGAAGACGGTGAACGCCAACGAGCGGGACGTGCTCTTCCAGCCGGACACGGGGCCGGTCCTGGTCCCCGGCCTGGAGGTCGAGCCCGAAGACCTCATCGGCTCCCTGGAGCTGGCCTTCATCGCCTTCCACCGCTTCGACTGGGCCGAGCTGCTGATCCGCGTCCCGGTGCCGGTGGCCGAGGGCGTGGAGGTCCACCACTACTCGAAGTCCGTGCGCATCGACTGCCGCAACGAGCTGCTGCTCCTGTGAGCCGCCGCTGTCTCCACGTCCGCCCGCGCTACCACCGCTGGCACGTCGACCCCGGCGTCGAGTGGGTCGAGTCGAACACCACGTACGACCACCTCGACTGGCGCATCCCGCTGTCGCGGACGGCCCTCGTCCTGGTCGACGTCTGGGACCGCCACTACCTGAAGGACACCCACGCCCGGGCCGACGAGATCATCCAGAAGCGCCTGCGGCCCCTGGTCGACCGCTGCCGCGCCGCCGGCCTGCCGGTCGTGCACGCCCCCTCGCCGCCCCAGGCCGTGTCGCACCCGAACTGGGTCTGCCTCGAGGGCTGGGACCGCAAGACCTGGCCCGACGACGCCGACTGGCCGCCCCCCGAGTTCCGCCAGCGCCAGGGGGAGTTCGCCGCCTACGGCCCGCCCGGGGAGCCGCGCGACCCCGAGCGCGAGGAGGTGCGCGCGGGCCTGCGGATCCACCCCGACCTGCAGCCGGCCGAGGGCGAGCCGGTGGTCTCCTCCGGCGAGGAGCTGCACCTCTGGTGCCGGCGGCAGGGGGTGATGTTCCTGCTCTTCGCCGGCTTCAACACCAACGCCTGCATCCTGCACCGCGACTACGGCACCATCGACATGAACCGCCGCGGCTACGCGGTGCTGATCGTACGCGACGGCACCACGGGCATGGAGTCGGCGGCCACCCACGAGGCCCTGGGGCAGACGCGGTCGACGATCCTGAACCTGGAGATGTTCGGGTGCTGGTCGGTCACCTGCGGCGAGATCGCCGCGGGGTTGCCCGACTAACGGAAGGTGGGGCAGTCCACGAGGGTGGGCTTGGTGCCCTTGGGCAGCGGCACCTGGAAGGCGTTGAGGGACATGGCCACCATCGAGTAGTAGCCGATGAGGCCGGTGAGCTCGACGACGCCGGCCTCGCCGAGCAGGTCGCGCGCCGTGGCGAAGGTGCGTTCCTGGACGAAGCGGTTGTAGACCAGCTCGGCGGCGTAGTCGTAGACCGTCCGCTCGTCCTCGCGCTCGAACTCGGGGTACTGCCCGAGGCGGACCGCCTCCAGCAGCTCCGGCGCCAGGCCGGCCTCGAGGGCGATCGGCTCGTGCAGGGTCCACTCGAGCTGGCAGTCCCAGGCGCGGGCCGTGACCAGGATGACCAGCTCCGAGAGGCGGGGCTCGAGGCGGGTCTGGTAGCGGACCAGGGCGCCGAGCTTCTGGGCGCGGTCGGTGAAGGGGGCGCTGTGGAGCCACACGCGGAAGGGGCCGGCCACGTTGCCGCGGGCCTCGACGATGGCGTCCCAGACGGCCTTCTGCTGCTCGTCGAGATCGTCGCGCTCGAGTTGTCGCAGGCGGCTGGTGCTCACACCCGGTTCCCCGGTTGAGGCGGAGGGTTCGACATGGACAAGGTGGGTTTCATCGGTCTGGGTGCCATGGGCCGGAGGATGGTCGTCAACCTGGCGGGCGGCGGCGAGGAGATCCTCGTCTACGACATCGACACCGCGGCCTGCGAGGCGGTGAAGGCCCCCGGCGTCAGGCCGGTGGAGAATGTGGCCTCCGTCGGGCGGGGCTGCAACCGGGTCCTGCTGTCACTGCCGGAGGAGAGCGTTGTGGAGGAGGTCGTCTTCGGCCCCGGAGGGCTGGCCGGGTCCCTGACTCCCGGAGCGATCGTCGTCGACTGCAGCACCTGCCGCCCCGAGGCCGCCCGGTCCATGGAGGACCGGCTGGCGGGGCAGGGGGTCCGGTTCCTCGACGCGCCGGTCACCGGCCTGGAGGACCGCGCCGCCGCGGGGACCCTGACGGTGATGGTGGGCGGGGACGAGACCGCCTTCGAGAAGGTGAAGCCCCTGCTGGAGCGGATCGGCAGCCTCGTGGTCCACATGGGCGCGCCCGGCCACGGCCAGCTGACCAAGATGGCCAACAACGTCCTCTACAACATCTCGGTGGCGGCCATGGCCGAGATGCTGCCCCTGACGACGGGCCTCGGCCTCGACCCCGACAAGCTCCGCCGCGTGGTGGCCACCGGCTCCGGCCAGAGCTTCGGCTTCGACTACTTCGCCGAGCGCGTCCTGCAGGGGCGGTTCGACGAGGGCTACCCCATGGGCGCCGCCTTCAAGGACATGGCGGCGATCATGGAGCGCGCCAACGAGCAGCGGGCCCCCATGCCCGTGGCCTCGGGGGCGATGCAGACCTACCGCCAGGCCCTGGCCGAGGGCCACGGCGACGAGGCCAAGGGAGCGATGATCAAGGTGTGGGAGCGGGTGCTGGGCGTCAGGGTGAGGAAGGAGAGCTGAACTCCCCTCAACCCCACCGCTCCTCGAAGACAGAGATCGCCGTCCGCGAGACCAGCATCGAAGTGCTCACCCGCTCGTCGTAGCCGCCGGCCATCTTCATCCCCGTCTCGATGGTGAAGGACGGTCCGTAGAGGCTGGCCCCGTAGTCGGCCAGGTTCAGGCCCTCTCCCCGCTGCTCGGCGATCAGCCATACGACGCCGCGTTCCTGCACCTCGAAGAAGGGGCCGGGCATGTAGCCGTGGGGCGCCAGCTCGACGCCCGAGTCGGCCACGGCGCGGATCATGGTGTCGGCCATCTTCTGCTCCCAGCGCTCGTCCTCGTCGGTCTGCTGGTGGCGGGCGGAGAACCAGAAGCCGTCGCCGCCGTACTCGTGCAGGTCCAGGGTCAGGCCGGGATTGATGCGGGCCATGAGGTTGCGCGTGCAGCGCGATTCCACCGGGGCCCAGGCGGTGTCGTGGAACCGGTTGATGTGCAGGATCTCGCCCTCGGGAGTCACGATCAGGGAGTAGGCCCGCTGGCAGGGGGCGGTGCCTTCGCCCTCGTCGCCGGAGGGAAAGAAGATGCGCCGGCCGCGGAGGGGCTCGAGGAAGTCGGCGCCGACCTCGAACTTCCCGAGAAGCCCCCGCGTCGAGTAGCCGTACTCCCCGACGATGGCGAGGACGGTATCGTCCTCCTCGTAGAGCACCTCGCCGCGGGCCTTCAGGACCTCCGCCACATCGGCCGCCGAGTTCAGCTCGGGCACCTCGTCCAGGCTCAGGCCCAGGACGTAGGCGTAGCCGTTCATCCCCATGGGGTCCCTGCTGGGGAAGATGTAGACTTGGTGCTCGGTGTCGAGCGATTCCAGCAGGCCCATGGCGGCGCCCACGCCGGCTTGCTCGGTGGAGTGGCTCCCGGCGCTGATGAAGATGGCCGGCTCCTTGTCGCCGCCGGCGCGCAGACAGATCAGCGGCGACCCGTCCGGCGTGTATCCGAGCACTTCCGGCGAATGCCCCCTCTCTTCCACCCACTGCAACAAATCAGCATATCGAGCGAAAATCTTCATTTCGTGTCTCCATCGGTAAAGTGGTCAATCTGTTCGCCGTCGCGGCGGCGGGTTCACCATGGCACCCGGACCCCGACCCGCTCCGCGGCCTCCGCGATGAGGCGGCAACTCTCCTCCGCCAAGGGGATGCCATCGCGCCGGCGGGCCCTCAAGGTGCGGAACTCCCGCTCGCCCGGCATGAGGACCTCCTCGAAGCCGGGGGCCGGGGCGGAGCTGCGCACGTAGTCGCGCAGCTCGACGGTCAGCTCCTGGAAGCGGTCCCCGGAGCCGGCCAGCGCCGCCGGATCGATGGCGAGGATGCCGAAGCCGTTGATGTAGCGCCCGTCGTCGGGTTCGGCCAGCGGCTCGCCGGCGATCGCCGCGCCGAGGACCTCCACCAGCAGGCTCAGCCCGAAGCCGCGGTACCCGAGATCGCCGCCGAAGGGCAGGATGGCGCCGGCGGGCGGTCCCTCGCCCGGCCCGTAGAAGTCGGCGGGATCGACGGTGGGCCGGCCGTCTCCGTCGAGGATGCGGCCCTCGGGCAGCCGCTCTCCGGCGTGCAGGGCGGTGCGGATCCGGCCTTCCGGGACCATGCTCGTCGACATGTCCAGCAACAGGGGATCGCCTCCCGTCGGCGCCGCCCAGGCCAGGGGGTTGGTGGCCAGCCGGCCCTCGCGTCCGCCCCAGGGCACGACGAAGTGGCCGTGCCGGTGGCTGTTGGCCACGGCCAGCGCGAAGAGGCCGGCCTCGGCCAGCTTCTGCGGCCAGGCGCCGAGGCGGCCCACGTGATGGCAGCGGCGGCTGACGGCGAAGGCGATGCCCCCGGCGCGAGCGTCCTCGAGGACCCGGTCGGTGATGTAGTGGGCGCCGACCTGTCCGAAGTTCATGCCGCAGTCGACCACGGCCACCCGGCCGCGGCCGTCCACCATCCGCGCCGGGACGCCGGGCCGGATGGTGCCGTCGAGGCAGTGCTCCACGTACATCACGTAGCGCACGACGCCGTGGGAGTCGATGCCCATGAGGCTGGCCTCCGCGAGGTGGTCGGCCACGAGGGCGGCTTCGGCGGCGGGGGCGCCGCAGGCCTGGAACAACTCGACGCCGAGATCGCGCAGGGCCTGCGCGGGGAGGAGGTTCACGCCAGCCGCTGGCGGACTGTCTTCACCGTGTCGTCCAGCGCGAGCATCAGGTGGGGGAGGTCGCCGCCGATCTGCAGCCACTGGACGCCGCGCCGCGCCTGGACCTCGGCGTACTCCAGGTCGACGGGCATGCCCGAGCCCACCGGCAGACCGCGGGCGGAGGCCGCCGCGATGACGCGCTCCATGGCGGCCACCACGTCGGGGTGCTCCACCTGCCCGAGGAGGCCGAGGGAACCCGACAGGTCGTTCGGCCCGAGGACCACCGAGTCGAGGCCGGGCACGGCGACGATCGCGTCGATCGCCTCCACCGCCTCGACGCGCTCGATCATGACCGAGACGAAGAGGCTGCGGTCGGCCAGCTCCGGGTAGCCGGGTCCGCCCAGGCGGCCGTAGTCGGAGGCCACGAGGGGTCCGAAGCCGCGGCGTCCGGCGGGCGGGTAACGGCAGTCGGCGACCACGGCCTCGACCTCAGCGGCGGAGGCGACCTGGGGGACCACGATGCCGGGGGCGCCGGCGTCGAGGACCGGCTTGATCGAGGCGGTGTCGGAGGACGGGACCCGCACGAAGACGGCCCGGCGCCGGCCCCGGGCCACCATCAGGTGGGTGCGCATCGCCTCCGGCCCCATGGCGGAGTGCTCCAGGTCGATCCACAGGAAGTCGACCATGTCCGCCAGGGCCTCGCAGACCTGGGGATCGGTGAGGGTCAGGGTGGTGCCCACCAGGGTCTCGCCGGATTGCAGCCGGCGGCGGAAGTCGTCGATGCCGTCGAAGATCACGGCGCCAATGGTAGCCGCTCGCACGGAGCGGGCCAACCGATGGCCTGCGCCAAGGCCTGGGCACATGGAGGCCGGTTCAGGCAACTGTTACCTTCACAGCACATCTTGCGGGATCTGGTGAGCGGGGCTTGCCCTGCCACTCAGGCGCAAGACGCGGGCCGGATGGTGAGATACACTCAAGTGCAAGTCGGATCTTCCATAGTGGAGCCATGCGCGAACAGGGAGCGGAGACTGTTGGTGAAGGCCCGAACATCAATCCTTCTTCTTGTCGTGTTTCCGCTCATGTGCTTCGGTGGGGAGGCCCCCGTCCTGCCGCCGCTCGAGATCCCGGTGCTGACGGACGCCGATGCCATCCAGGTGGACGGTGACCTGACGGACTGGCGGCAGGTCATCGGTCCGCCCCTGCTCACGACATATGACACGTGGGCTGACCCCAGCGAATCCGCGTACTGCCCGTCGACTTTCTGGATCGAGATCTGGATTGCAGCCCTGCCGCCGGATCGCATGCTCGTCGCCTTCGAACGACTCGATGAAGTGGTCTCCGATGGCATGGTCGGTGTCTGGCGCGATGGCCAGTTCGAGTTCATGGTCGAGGTGGCGCCCCAGGAGGTCGCTTCGGACGCGGCCACGGCGCAGCGAGTTGAGGTGCTTCCCTTCGCCGAGGATGGCCTCTCGGTCCGCTACACCGGAGCTGTGGGTCGATGGCGGAACACGGCGGAGTTCATCCACGGAGTGGCTGCTCTGGACCCGGATGAGAAGGTGACGCGCGTCGAGTTGTCGCTCACGGTCTTCGACGTGGTAAGCGATGCGGGCGCCGCGGAGAGCGTACGCTCTGGCCTGAGGATCGGTGACACCATCACCTTGGCCGTGCTGGCCGCCGACAACAATGGTGATGGATTCAGTTCTACCTGCTACAGGGTCATCTACTATCCCGGTTCCGTCGGCGGAGCCAGGGGTCTGCAGGAAGACGCCAGCGGTTTCGCGCCGGCGGTGCTGGTCGGCCTGGAACCGCCTCCGACGGTGGTGCGGCCCTCGGGATGGGGCCCGCTCAAGCGGCTCATGGAATGGTAACGTCCGGCTGTCATCTGAGGCGCACCAGCCTGAGAAGCGTGACGGCCATCGTCCTGTTCGCCGCGCTGCCAAGGATCTGCTCGGCCGGGGAGCCTCCCGTCCTGCCGCCGCTCGAGATCCCGGTGCTGGCGGACGCCGATGCCATCCAGGTGGACGGTGACCTGACGGACTGGCGGCAGGTCATCGGTCCGCCGACGCTCGCGATGATCGACATGTGGGGGGACGTCACCGAGGGCGACGGCGTGATCTCCGTGTTGGATTACCGGCTTGAAGTCTGGATTGCCGTGCTGCCGCCGGATCGCCTGCTCCTCGCCTTTGAGAGGCGGGACACGGGGATCTCCGATCGGGTGTTCGATGGATGGCGCGACGGCCAGTTCGAGTTCATGGTCGAGGTGGCTCCGCAGGAGGTCGCCTCGGACGCGGCCACGGCGCAGAGAGTCGAGGTGCTGCCCTTTGCGGAGGGCGGCCTCTCGGTTCGCTACACCGGAGCCGCGGGCGCGTGGAGAAACACGACGGAGTTCATCCACGGGGTGACCGACTCGGACCCACCCAAGGCCAATCACGAGATCGAGACGCGCGTGGAGGTGTCGCTCACGGTGTTCGACGTGGTCAGCGACGTGGGGCTCCAGGCGAGCGTTCGGTCGGACCTGAAGGTCGGTGATGCCATCACCTTGGGGGTGATAGGCGTCGATGTCGATCCTTGTGACTGGTGCGTCGCGGTCGTCACCTATCCATTCCCTCCTGCCAGGATTCTGCGGGAGGATGCCAGCGGTTTCGCGCAGGCGGTGCTGGTCGGCCTGGAGCCGCCTCCGACGGCGGTGCGGCCCTCGGGATGGGGCTCGCTCAAGCGGGTTTTGGGATGGTAGTCTCCGGCTGTCGTTCCACACGCCGGTCTGAGGCGCCCATGCTGAGAAGCGTGACGGCCGTCGTCCTGTTCGCCGCGCTGCCAGGGATCTGCTCGGCCGGGGATCCTCCGGTCCTGCCGCCGCTGGAGATCCCGGTGCTGACGGAAGCCGA
>JAJDTN010000286.1 GCA_022827165.1 Candidatus Latescibacterota bacterium | reverse complement strand
GGCCGGTGCTGACGCCGGCCGCCCTGGCTGCTGACGCCGTGCGCCTCCTCACCTTCGGACTCAACCACACCACCGCCCCCGTCGAGGTGCGGGAACGCCTCGCCTTCGCCGAGGGCGACCGGCCCGACTCCCTGCGCCGCCTGCGCGACGGTTACGGCCTGGCCGAGGCGGCGATCCTGTCCACCTGCAACCGCTCCGAGATCTACGCCGCCGGCAACGGCTCCGGCTTCGAGGAGGTGCGCCGCTTCCTGGCCGAGGAGCGCCGCGTCGACGTGGCCGGCCTCTCCTCCTGCACCTACGAGTACCTCGACGGCGACGCCGCCGCCCACCTCTTCCGGGTGGCCTCCGGCATCGACTCCCTGGTCATCGGCGAGTCGCAGATCCTCGGCCAGGTCCGCGAGTCCCTGCAGGCGTCCCAGGCCGCGGGCTCGGCGCGGCTGGTGATCAACGAGGTCTTCCAGCGGGCCCTGCGCGTCGGCAAGCGGGCCCGCGCCGAGACCGACATCGGCCGCGGCCACCTGTCGGTGAGCACCGCCGCGGTGGAGCTGGCGGGACAGATCTTCGACGACCTGTCGTCCCACGGCGCCCTGCTGATCGGCGCCGGGGAGATGATCGAGCTCACCGCCCGCTACCTGCTGGACACCGGGCTGACCCGCTTCGTGGTCGCCAACCGCACCGCCGCCAACGCCGAGGAGCTGGCCCGCCGCTTCCAGGGCGAGGCCGTCTCCCTCGAGGCCGTGGGCGAGCGCCTCCTCGAGGCCGACATCGTCATCGCCGGCACCACCGCCCCCGGCTTCGTGATCGACGCCGGCACCGTGGCCGCGGCCATGGCCGGGCGGCGCGGGCGGCCGCTGTTCCTCATCGACATCGCCGTGCCCCGCGACGTCGATCCCGAGGTGCGCGGCCTCGACAACGTCTTCCTCTTCGACATCGACGACCTCGAGAGCGTCGTCGCCTCCAACCGGCGGGAGCGCGAGGGCGAGATCCGCCGCGTCGAGGCGATCGTCGACGAGGAGCTGGGCGGCTTCCTGCAGTGGTTGAACTCCCTCGGCTCGGGGGACGTGATCCGCGCCCTCCGGCAGCACAGCTCGGAGCTGCGATCGACGGAGCTCCAGCGCTGGGCGGCGCGGCTCGGCCACCTGTCCGAGGAGGACCGCGCCCTCGTGGAGCGCATCCTGCGGGACTACACCAACAAGCTGCTGCACCAGCCGCTGGTGCAGATCCGCGAGCTCTCGGCAGGGCCCGACGGCCACCTGCACCTGGAGACGGTGCGGCGCCTCTTCGACCTCGACGAGACCCCGTGACCACCGCCTGCCTCGCATTCCTGGGGATCGCGCTGGCCCTCTACCTGGCGGCCTCCCTCGCCTTCCAGGGCCACCTGTGGCTGGGCCATCCCGCCTGGGAGCGCTGGGGCCGGAGGGGCCTGCTGACCGCCGTCGCCCTGCACGCTCTCGGCCTGCTGCTCCATGTCCTCTTCGCGCCGCCGCCCTGGCTGGCCAACATGACCTTCCTCACCTCTCTCGTGGTCATCGCCTTCGTCACCGCCGGCCTGCTCCTCGAGCGCTTCACCCCCCTGCGCCACTTCAACCTCGTCCTGGCGCCCCTCGCCTTTCTCGGCACCCTCTACCCGCTGCTCATGCCGGTCCGCTTCGAGGAGTCGGCCTCCATCCTGCTGCGCTACCCGTGGCTCGGCACCCACGTCCTCACCACCCTCCTCGGCCAGGTCGGCTTCGCCCTCTCCTTCTGCGCCGCCGCCGCCTACCTGCTGCAGAGCCGGGCCCTCAAGCGCGGCCGCCTGAACCGCTTCCTCCCCGCCCTCGACACGTCGGCGCAGGCCGCCTTCCACGCCGCCGCCTGGGGCTTCTTCCTGTTCTCCATGGGGCTGGCCATGGGGGCGGCGTGGATGTTCGGCGCCCCGGGCGAGTCGCTACGCGCCCTGGACCCCAAGATCCTCCTGGCCCTGCCTACCTGGGGGTTCTTCGCCGCCTACCTCTACCTGCGCGGCATGAGGGGCCGCCACGGCAGCCGCCTCAAGTGGCTGGTGATCACCGGTTTCACCGTGGGCCTGGTGAACTACCTGGTGGTGCCCCACCAGTTCGCCGGCTAGCCGCCCTTCTCAGGCGAACTCGATCTCCAGGGTGTCGAGGACGACGTAGCCCTCGGGCAGTCGCGACCGCCAGATCGGGTAGTCGCGCCCCGCCCGCAGCCGGTGCGGGTCCCCGTCCACCGGTCCCATGGGATCGACGGTGAGAGGGAACAGGATCAGCAGGATGTTGAGGTTCACGTCGCCGAGGATGCGCTCCAGGGGGCGCTCGCCGTAGGTCTCGCCGCGGCCGTGGCGGGTGCCGAGGCACTGCCACAGAGCCGGGTCCGGGTCGAGGGTCACGGTGGGCTCGCTCCAGTCTTCGGTGACCGGGAAGGGCCGGCCCGTGCACACCCACCCCGAGGTCAAGCCGTCGCAGCGGCCCTGCCCCAGAAAGACCAGCTGCGAGCCCCGCGTCTCCAGCTCGCCGCGCAGGCGCAGGGTCACGCGGGCGCCGCGGTAGTCGGTGGGGAAGCCGCCGTCGATGAGGCTGCTGCGCCCGCCGGCGTCGAGGGTGCGCTCGTCGAGGGCGCCGCGGGTGTTGGAGCCGTAGAGGATGTTGAGGTACCCCGCCCCGGGAGGCGCGTGGTTGTAGTCGACCCACCAGGGGCTGCGCGAGGTCAGGGTGCCGGGGGCCCACTCCAGCCTGCGGGGGCCGCGGACGTTGTCCTCGCAGCCGCACCAGCCGGCGGGGCCGTCGTCGAAGGTCTCGGTGTACGTCGTCATCTGGTCACTCCTTCGGGCAGTGGGCCACGCCGATGTGGCGGTAGATGCCGGCGCGGTCGGACAGGATCCTGCCGTCGCCGGCGCCGTAGAGGTTCCCGTGGTCGCGGGTGCAGTAGTACATGAGGTAGCGGCCGCCGTCGTCGAGGACGCAGGGCGTGGAGGTGTAGCGGCCGTCGAAGGTGTCGGGATCGCGGGTGGCGGGCAGGACCGGCTTCTCCAAGTGGTGGCTCCAGTTCAGGCCGTCCTCCGAGGTCGAGCAGAAGATCTCGAAGAGGCTCTCCCCCACGTGGCAGGCGTACCACATGGTGTACCCCTTTCCGTCGCGCATGACCCACGGATAGATGACGCTGTGGCGGGTCCCGGTGGCCGACAGCATCGGCTGGGGGTCGCGGCGCCAGCTCAGGCCGTCGGCCGACTCGAAGCGGTAGATGTGGCTCACCCGGTCCTGGAAGTCGCCGTCCGGGTCGGGGGACGAGTTCATCCACATGCGCCAGGCGGCGGGGCCGTCCTTCATCACGAAGGGGCCGTGGCCCTCGGGGTGGACCGGCTCGGGATGGACGTCCCAGCGCAGGCCGTCGGGGCTGGAGGCGTAGCCGAGCTTCTGATCGATGTCGACCAGGCGGCCCTCGTCGCTGCGGCGCCCGGCGAGGCTGACGAACCACATGCGGAAGAGGTCCTCCTCCTCGTCGAAGATCACGTGTGGCGATCCCCAGGAGGTGCCGAAGGGCATGTCCGCCGCCGTCAGGATCGGGTTCGCCTCGTGGGGCGTCCAGCTCAGTCCGTCGGCGGACTCGGCGTAGCCCAGGCACATGTCGGCGGTGCGCGTGGCGGTGCTGTTGCCGAGGTACCACATGCGGTAGCGGCCTTTCGCGAAGACCACCGTCGGGTAGTAGAGCTGCACCCGGCACCAGGCCTGATCCGTGGTCATGGCGGAGAGGGCGGGCTGGTCCGGCCGCTGCCATCGGAGGCGGTGAAGGGGCGTGGTCACGGTCTTCCTTTCATGCGGCGGCGGCCGGCTTGCGGGGCGGCCTCGCGAGCAGGAGCATGAGCGCGGTGGCGGCGCCGAGGACGGCGAAGGCGGCGAAGGCGGGGACGTAGCTCCGGGCGCCCGGAGCCGAGAGATGGTCGAAGACGACGCCCGGCACGAGAGCGCCCACGGCCTGGCCGAAGGTGGTGAAGGGCTCGGTGGCGCCGCGGATGGCGCCCAGGGACCGGCGGCCGAAGTAGTCGGCATAGACCACGGGCGGCACGGTGAGCATGCCGCCCAGGCCGAAGCCGAAGACCGCCGAGCAGGCCAGGGCCTCGACGCCCGTGTCGGCGGTGACGAAGAGCGCCGAACCCGCGGCCATGACCAGGGCCACGGCGGCCATAACGTAGCGGGGGGCCCATCCCTCTACCACCCGTCCCCAGACCAGGCCGCCGATCCCCAGGAAGGCGGCGTTGAGGCTGATCGCCAGGCCCGCCGTCGCCGCGTCGAGCCCCTGGTCGCGGAAGAAGGCCGCCGCGTGGGTGTTGGTCCCGGCCTGCACGAGAAAGAGGGCGCCCGTGCCGATGGCGAGGATCCACAGGGCCGGCGTTCGCGCCGCCTCCGCCAGGGTCCACCCGGGCTCCTCCCCCGGCGAGGCGGAGTCCTCCGGCGGGTCCGCGGGGTCCCCGTCGGGGCGCAGGCCCACATCCTCGGGGCTCTGCGCCGTCAGCAGCCAGGACGGCAGCAGGGCGGCACCCCACACCACCAGACCCAGCACCACCCAGGCCTCGCGCCAGCCTTCGCGGGCGATGATCACCGAGGCCATCAGCGGGAAGAGGATCATCCCCGCCGAGTGGGTAGCCGAGAGCATGCCGTTGACCCGCCCCCGCATGCGCACGAACCAGCGCGAGACGACCACCGACGCCGCGATCGGCACGGGGCTGGAGAAGATGACCCGGCCGGTGCCGCAGGCGAGGTAGAAGGCCCAGGGGACGGCGGCGCCGAAGAGGGTGACCGTGGCGGTGGCCCAGGCGAGGGAGATGGTGGCCAGGCCGAGGACGAAGACGCTGAGGGTGAGCACCGCGCGGGCGCCGAAGCGGTCCACCGTCCAGCCCACGGCCGGCGAGGCGAAGGTGGCCGCCAGGCCCCCCAGGCTCGCGGCGCCGGCGATCAGGGTGCGGCTCCAGCCCAGCTCCTGCGACAGGGGGTAGACGAAGACGGCGATGGTCAGGCTCGCCGCGGCGTTGCGCACGAAGTTGCAGGAGCCCGCCGACAGCAGGACCACCCAGCCGTAGAAGAAGGGGGTGCGCCGGGCCAGCAGGGGTGCGAGGTCCAACGGAAGGCTCTCTCGATCTCGAAGCAGGCTTGTTTCACCCGGCCTCGCGGCCCGGCAGGGCCATCTTGCGTCGGCCGTGGCCGCCTCGACAGTTTACGGCGGAACCCCCATCCACGGGAAAGGCTCATGAGCGACAGGATAGACAGAACCGACGAGGAGTGGCGGCAGCTGCTGACGGACGAGCAGTACGCCATCCTGCGGCAGAAAGGCACGGAGCGGCCCTTCACCGGCCAGTACTGCGACTACAAGGGCCGGGGCACCTACGTCTGCGCCGGCTGCCGGGCGCAGCTCTTCGGCTCCGACACCAAGTTCGACTCCGGCAGCGGCTGGCCCAGCTTCACCGCGCCCCGCACCGAGGAGGGCGTGGATCTGGAGGCCGACCACAGCCACGGCATGACCCGCACCGAGGTCCTGTGCGCGCGCTGCGGCGGCCACCTCGGGCACGTCTTCCCCGACGGCCCGGCGCCCACGGGGCTGCGCTACTGCATCAACTCGGCGGCCCTCGACTTCGAGGGGGAGGAAGGCTGATGGCCGTCGGCGACTTCGAAGCCTACATGCCGCAGGAGTTCGACAGCGCTCCCTACGGGCGCGACGGGATCCTGCGCACCATGGACGAGGCGGGGATCGCATTCTCCGTCGTCTTCCCGGGCGGCCTGCCGCCGGACCCGCGGTCGATCAACGCGGAGCTGCTCACCGCCCTGAAGGGCCAGGACCGCCTCCTGCCCGGCTGCCTGATCAACCCGACCCTCGGTCCGCTGGCCGTGGAGGAGCTGCGCCGCTGCGTCGACGCCGGCGCCCGCTCGATGAAGCTCATGGCCGCCGCCCACGGGTACCGCCTCGACGGCCCGGCGCCCGACGCGGTGATGGCCGCCGCCGCCGAGCTCGGCCTCCCCGTGACCATCCATTCCGGCTCCGAGGTCTCGGGCTGCTCGCCGGCCTTCATCGGCACCCTGGCGGCGCGCCATCCGCAGGTGACGATCATCATGGACCACATGGGCTACCGCGAATGGGTGGGCCTGGCGGTTGAGGCGGCCGCCGCCAACCCGCGGATCTTCCTGGGGACGACCCTGATCGCCGCGGCCGAGCCGATCACCATCAAGAACATCATCCAGGAGGGCCGGGTGGGCGCCGGCCGCATCGTCTTCGGCAGCAACGCCCCCAGCGGCGTGGCGGTCAACGGCGTGCGCGGCATCCGCGGCCTCGGTCTCGACGCTGCTGACGAGGCGGCCGTCCTGGGGGGCAATCTGGCGGCGATCTACGGGGTCTGAGGGGGGACGGACCCTCTTCCGGGGCATCCGTCATACCTTGTAAATTGTTGGTCTGACCTCCATATTACAAGGTATGAAATTCGTCGACAGAGCCCTGGGCCGGCGTTTCCTCCGGCTCCTGCGGACCTTCCCCTGCGTCCTCGTCACCGGGCCCCGGCAGTGCGGCAAGAGCACCTTCGTGCGTCACATGCTGCCGCGCTGGCGGCACCTCGACCTGGAGCGGCCGGCCGATCAGCTGCTCCTCGAGTCCGACCTGGAGGGCTTCTTCGACGCCCACCCGCGGCAGGTCGTGATCGACGAGGCGCAACGCCTGCCCGACCTCTTCCCCCTCCTGCGGCACGTCGTCGACCGCGAGCCGAAGAAGGGCCGCTTCGTGCTCCTGGGATCGGCCAGCCCGCAGCTCACGCGCCGCGTCTCGGAAACCCTCGCCGGCCGCATCGGCCTGCTGGAGCTGACCCCCTTCCGGGCCCGGGAGCTAGCCGCCGGGCGCCACGCCCGGCACCGCTGGTTCTTCGGCGGCTATCCGCCGGTCCACGGCCTTCAGAGCTTCGCCGCGCGCATGGACTGGCTCGACGGCTACGTCACCACCTTCCTCGAGCGGGACCTTCCGGCCATGGGGCTGGCCCTTCCCGCGCCGCGGCTGCGCCGCCTCTGGACGATGCTGACCCACGTCCACGGGAGCCTGCTCAACGTCTCCGACCTGGCCCGCTCCCTGACCGCCTCCACCCACACGGTCAACCACTACCTCGACGTGCTCGAAGGGGCTTTCCTCATCCGCCGTCTGGCGCCGCTCCACGCCAACCTGCAGAAGCGGCTGACCCGGAGCCCCAAGCTCTACATCCGGGACACGGGGCTGCTGCACTTCCTCGCCGGCCTGCGGCGGCCCCCGGACCTGGAGACCTGGCCGAAGCGGGGACACTCCTTCGAGGGACTGGTCATCGAGGAGATCGCCGCCCTCGCCGCCCAGCACCAGGCGAGACCCGAAGTCTGCTTCTGGCGCACCCAGGCTGGCGCCGAGGTCGACCTGGTGCTCCACCACCGGGGGCGGCCCATCCCGGTGGAGGTCAAGCTCGGGGCGGCCGTCGACCACTACGCGGTGGCGGGCCTGCGCCAGTTCATGAAGGACTTCGATGCGCCGCGAGGGTGGGTCGTGGCGCGAACCCCCGAGCGGCGGCGGCTGGGCCGCGACGTGGAGATCGTCCCCTGGGAGGAGGTGGCCGCCGGCAACGAGGAGTTCGGTCTGGCGGACTAGGGCGACGTGGGAACAACCCTGCAAATCGGAGGTCCGACTTCCAAATTGCAAGGTATCGCACACCTGAATGGAGCAGGCTGAATGGCGATCCAACGGAACGAAGTCGACCCGGGCAGATTCAACGAAGAGGCGGATCTGCCCTATGAGTTGCGGCTCAGGGACTTCGAGATGGCGATGCAGGATGTGTACGATTTCTTCTACGACGTCAACTCACATCTCGCGGCCAAGGGACTGCAGCGCCTCGACGACATGCTTCGTCCAGCGATCATGTCGGGGGTCCTCTCGGACATGACTACCGCCAGTCTCGCGAAGCACTCGAGGACCTTGACCGAGAACCAGTACTTCAACGGTCATCCTGACCTGGTCGTTCAGGGGAGGTATCGGGACAATGCCGTCAAGGCGGGCGAGGACGGCATCGAGATCAAGACCACCCGGAAGGCGGGTGGCGCAGTGGACACCCACGGGGCCCGCGAGCAGTGGATGTGTGTCTTCGTCTATGAGGTTGACACGGAGAAGCAGCCTGCCGTCGACCGAGCGCCGATGTCCTTCAAGGAGGTCTACTTGAGTCACGTTCTCACTACGGACTTTCGCAGGAATCCTCGTAGTGAGCTTGGCACAAGGACCGCTACCCTGGACAGAGATGGCGTGAAGAAGCTGCGCGCCAACTGGATCTACAGGCTTTAGGAGCGATCCTTCGGTTCGAAGTCGCGAAGTGCTGGAATCGCCCGTGCGGCCAGGTCGAAGTAGTGGGAATCCTTCTCGATACCGATGCTGCCGTATCCGATCGCTTCGGCTGCTGCAAGGGTTGAACCCGAGCCGGCGAAGGGATCCAGCACGATACCCTCCCCCAGCGGCAGGACTCCGCGGACCACTTGCCGGAGGAAGGCCTGTGGCTTCAGGCTCGGATGGGGTGCGAGGTCTCTCTCCGCCTTGCGTGTCGGAGCCGACTTGATCACATCGCCGAAGGGTCTGTCCTCGGACGGGCGTCGGAAACCGCCGGTCTTCCACTTCCGAAGATTGTCCTGCACCCGCCCCTCGACAGGCTTCCTGAAGGCAATCCAGGGCTCCCACATGGAACGGGGCATGACGCTCACATCGGGGAACTTCTCATGGGCGGCCTTGGGCCTGTCACCACCTCGCATGGTCATGACCAACCTCGTGATACTTCCCCGGCACTCCAGACCGGCGTCCTCAAGGGCAGTTGCCAGGATGTGGAAGAGGAGAGGGTTGGAGGCGACGATCACGTTGGCACCCGGCACGAGCTTGGGCAGCAGAAGCGTGCCCCACAGCGAAAAGAACCGCCCCAGCTGGCCCCGTTGCTGTTCGGTCAACGTCGTGAACCGCGGCAAGGGGGATCGGGTATGACCATCGAAGGACGGCGGGATCCTCCACACGCCGCCCCTGCCGTTCCGCATCTTCAACTGTTGTTGCGGCGTGTACTCATGCAGTCCATAGGGTGGGTCCGTGACGACGGCGTGGATGCTGGTGTTCTCCCGCTCCTCGAGCCAGGAGAAGCAGTCGGCATGGATCAGGGTGGATCGACCGAGGACGAATGGCTGCCGCCTCGACTCGACCTCCAGCTCCAGGTTGGGCTGAAGGTCCGCGAGGACTTCGGGCCTGACCCGGTAGACACCTCGTTGCTCACGGACGAAAGTCGCGGGCGTGTTCAGCCGCAGGTACGACCTTACCGAGGATGTGGGCGTGGGACCGATCGCCTGCACCACCCGCTCCTCTATCTGGCGCACGGGCAGCCCCTCGGGGGTGTTGCCGAGAACCTGCAGGATTGCGTCCCGTACACGACCGGGTGCAGACCTCATGTGGCGGGTCTCCTTGAGTGGTCACCACAGTAGACGTCCGGACGTCCCAAGTCAAGGAAACCGAAGGTGAAAGACGTCTCCCGGCCTGAGGAGCGGGCCCTTCGGCTTGGCGGACTAACCCTCCAGGCCCAGGCCGATGAGGCGGTTCGCGTTGCGCCACAGGATCTTCTCGAGGATCTCCGTGCTCACGTGGCCGTCGTCGCGGGCCTGGGTGAGCCACTCGATCTGCTGGAAGTCGAGCTCCACGTCGGTGTGGTCGAGGCCGAGGAGGAGACGGTCCTGGAACTCGTCGAGGAACTCCCAGGTGAATGCGGGGTCCCGGGTGATGGCGTTGAACCCGGAGCCGGCCGACAGGTCGCCGTTGAGGTTGGGGTACTCCCGCAGCAGGCGGACCACGGTGCCGCCGGGGGCCACCGGCCCGCCGGGGTAGCCCTCCTTCTGGTCGGCGGTGACGTCGCCGCTGATCTCGCTCCAGAAGGAGGCGCTGTGGCCGAAGAAGACGAGACCCGGGTAGGTGCGCAGGACCAGCTCGAAGCGGGGCAGGCCCAGGGTGTCGATGACGCCGTAGGTCACCTTCTCCGGCGGCGATGTGTGGAAGGTCACGGGAAAGCCGACCTTCTCGCAGGCGGCGAAGAGGGCCATCATCTTCGGGTGGTCGAACCACAGGCGCGTGGTCAGCTCGCCGAGGCCCTTGAAGCCGGCTTCCTTGTACTGCTCGAGCCCCCACTGGAAGTGGTCGGGGGTGGTCCAGTCGTGGCGGCGCGGGTCGATCTCGCAGAAGGGGATGAAGCGGCCGGGAAAGCGCTCGCAGATCGACAGCACCTCGCCCATGCTCTGGCGCTCGGCAGGCCCCTCGGCGCCGTTGAGGGGGAGGATGACGGCCATGTCGATCCCCTTCTCGTCCATGCGCCGCACCTGCTCCTCGGCGGTCATGAAGCGCAGGGTGTTGGTACGGCTCTTCGTCAGGACGGGGCGGGCGAAGACGTGGGCGTGGACATCGATGATCATGGAGGACTCCCGAGAGGTGGATGAGATGGAAGGAACGCTCGAAGACGGAGGAAGGCGGCGCAAGTCGGCGGAGAGCGCGGGCGCCGCGGCCAACCGCTACCAGGAACGATTCGGCGAGCCGAGCGAGCGCGCCCGCCTCAAGGTAGCCGACCGCATGGACCCCTACGTGCAGGAGTTCGTGCGCCACGCCCCCTTCGCGGTCCTGGCCACGGCCGACGGCGACGGCCGCTGCGACGCCAGTCCCCGGGGCGGACGCCCCGGCTTCGTCAAGGTCCTCGACGACCGCCGCCTGCTGCTGCCCGACGTGCGCGGCAACAAGCTCTTCCAGAGCTACGAGAACCTCGACGCCAACCCCAACGTGGGCCTCGTCTTCTTCATCCCCGGCATCGACTACACGGCGCGCGTCAACGGCCGCGCCCGCGTCGTCGACCGGGAGGATCTCGAGGCGAGGGGCCTCTCGATGGAGATCTTCAACCCCGACGACGAGGCCGCCCTGCTCCAGGGGCTGCTGATCGAGGTGGAGGAGTCCTACCCCCACTGCCCGCGGGCGCTGAAGTTCTCGCGCCTGTGGGACGAGGGGGTCATCGCCGGCAACCGCCAGGACCCGCCCGTTACACGCTGACAGCTGCTCTCTCGGCAGGGCAAGGACCCGCTGCTCGACCTCGAGCAAGTCGCCCCCGGCGCGGGCAGATCAGTGCTCGATCAGAACCAGTGTCCTGGGGCCCCCCGGGACTCGTGAGGGATCGATGCGGGAATCGAGAGTTGCGAATCCGCCGCCGCGATGGACGGCCAGGGCAAGCAGGTAGATGTCGGTGAGCTGCTTCGAGGTGATGCCCTGCAGTGAAGGCATTGTGCGACCGTCAGCCACGGAAATGCTGTCCTCCCAGAACAGGTGCCCCGGGACCGAGCGCAGGCGCTGGAGCAGAGGCCGGACCTCTTCCGGCGACCCGGGCCCTCCCGGGTACCCGGGGTGACCCATGGCCCGCAGCAATCCGTTCTCGGTCAGTGGGCAGGTTGCCCAACCTTCCGCCCGGTGCGTGCGGAACCATTGCGCCGCCGCCCGATGGTGGACGTGATCGGCGTCGCAGAGCGCGACGAGGAGATTCACGTCCAGCAGGTTCATTCGGCCTCCTCGTCAAGCAGCCTTGCAACGATGTCGGCGGTAACGCGGGCACCCCGGGCAGGCAGGTGCGGCAAACCGTCATCGTCCACCTCGAAGAGCGCGGGCGTTGAAGCGCCGTCGTGCACCTCGCGTTCGAGGGCGTGTATGATGATGGCTTTCAGGGTGGTGCCACGGCGGACCGCCATGGCCTTTGCCGCCCGCAGGAGGGCATCGGGAAGCTCGATGGTCGTCTTCATATGGGTGAGGATCTGGTTCTATGGGTCAAGGTCAAGCCGCCCGTCACACGCTGACAGCGGTTTGCAGCAGCAGATTCCTCAGGCCAAATGCGCGTCCGCGGAGCGCGGCGCGTCCAGGCCGCGGTCCATGCGCAGCAGCTGCTTCTGGCGTTCGCTCAGCCGCCCCAGCCACTCCGGCGGGAAGCCGTCGTGGGGGTCGACCTGGAAGACGAGCATGCGCTTGCGGTAGTGGCCGAAGAGGGCGTGACGGTTGCGGTCGCCGCGGTTGGCGCCGCCGCCGTGCCAGGTCTGGCCGTTGAAGACGAGGACGCTGCCGGCGGGGGCGACGGCGGTGACCACGTGCTTGAGCTCCAGCCCCGGCGGCGGCTCCGCGAGGCCGCTGCGGTGGGTCCCCGGGATCACCCGCGTGGCGCCGATCTCCCCGGTGAAGTCGTCGAGCATCCACACCGTGTTCAGCATGACCGGCCCGCGCGGGTTGAGCATGTCGCCGGGGATGTCGCTGTGGAGGCCCTGCTCGCCGTCCCCCGGCCGCACGATGCGGGCGTTGAGGCTGCCGAGGACCAGGCCGGCGCCGAGGAAGTGCTCGAGGACGGGCAGGGTCCGGGGATGGTCGATGGCCGCCCAGAACACCGGGTCCAGGGTGGGCAGGTTGGCCACGTGCCGGGCCGCGCCCCGGTGGCGGTGGTCGGTGCCGACCTCCCGCTCGCAGCGGATGAGGGCCCGCCGCATCTCCGCCGTCTCCGCGGGCGGGAGCACCGACTCGAGGATGGTGAAGCCGTAGACGTCGATCTCCTGCACCGCCTTCTCGACCTCGGTCACGCCCCTCCTCCCTTGCCCAGGACCCGCGCCATGGCGCGGATGTGGTCGGGCCCGGCGCCGCAGCAGGCGCCGACGTAGCGGATCCCGGCCGCCGCGGCGCGTCCGGCGAAGCGGGCGAAGGTCTCGGGTCCGGCCGCCTGGGGCGACCTCCACCAGGAGTGCCACGCCGAAGGCTGGCAGCAGACGGGCACGTCGACGGCCGCCAGCATCTGCTTCGCGCACTCCATCTGCCGGTCCGGCGGCCACAGGCAGTTGACGCCGACCACATGGGCGCCGGCGTCGGCCAGGCGACGGGCGCACTCGGCCGGTCCGGCGCCGTCGCGGGTGAGCCGGCCCTCGTCGGCGAAGCTCATGGTGACGACCAGGGTGTGCTCCGTCCGCCGCGCCACCTCCAGGGCCACGAGGGCCTCGTCGAGCCACTCGAAGGTCTCCAGGATCAGGAAGTCGACCCCCTCGGCGCAGATCCAGGGGAGCTGCTCCTCCAGCCACTCGCGGGTGCGCCGGCGTTTGGACTCGTCGGCGGGGTCGTAGTCGCCCTCGACGATGCTGGGGCTGTTGAGGTTGCCGGCCACCAGGGCGCCGTCGCCGGCGGCCTCGCGGGCGATGCGGCAGGCGGTGCGGTTGATCTCCTCGGCGCGGTCGCCGAAGCCGGCGCGGGCGAGCATGTTGCTGGTGCCGAAGAAGGTCAGGGTCTGCAGGACCTCGGCGCCGGCCTCGCGGAACTCGCCCGTCAGCCGGCGCACCTCCTCCGGATGGGTGGCCACCACCTCCGGGGTCATGGAGCCGGCCTCCAGGAACCCCCGCAGGCGCAGGGCCATCAGGTAGCCGCCGTCGCCGAGGACGGGCCCTTCCTCCAGGCGCTGGAGCAGGTCCTTCAACTCAGCAGCTCGATGGCGGCCCGGCGCAGCCGCGGCTCCTCGCCGGCGCCCAGGGCGGCGAAGAGGGGCTCGTCGCCGCCCTCCCGGTGGGCCTCCGGCGTCGGCAGGTAGCCCACCTCGGGACAGGGGTTGGACAGGACCACCAGCGGATCGGCGGGGACCGCGGCGCGGATCGCTTCCGCCGTCTCGACGAAGGGCTCGCCCGGCACGTGCAGCAGCACGCCGCCGCCGATGCCCACGGCGCTCAGGGTGACCGGCTGCGCGCCCTTCCCCTCGAAGTGGCGGGCCCGCCAGTAGTCGTAGCGCGCCAGCCCTTCCGCCTCGGAGGGGCGGGACTCCCACTCCGCCTTCGCCGCCTCCACGCCGGCGGTGGCCGCCGGCTCCAGCTCCACCGTGGCGGAGCTCAGCTCCAGGTCGGCGGGCCCCGGCTCCAGGCCCGACCACACCTGCCGCACGGTGGCGGCCAGCGACCGCCCGATGCGCGCGGCCGGGTCCTGCTCCCGGCGCACGGGATGGACGTTGCCTAGGGCTCCCTGGAAGAACAGGGAATCGATGCCGGCGGCGGCCAGCTCCCGCGACAGGCGGCCGGGATAGTCGCCGGAGATGTTGCCGCGGTCGTCCCACAGGGCCAGGGCGTGACAGCCGAAGGCGGCGAGGGCCGCGGGCCGGCGCCCCTCCCGGTCGACGCGCAGGACCCCGACCTGCCGGTCCACGGCGTCGTAGAGCAGCTCCGCGGGCGGCGTCGGGAACTCGGTGAGGCTCACCATCCTCAGGCGGCCCTCCTCGTCGTGGGCGCGGCGGTTGTACTGCAGGCCGGCCTCGGCGGTCCCGGCGCCGAGGGCGAGACGGGCGGGCACGGCGTCGCGGCAGGCGGCCTCGATGACCCCGGCGGCGGCCCCGGCGTAGTCCTCGTCGCGGCCGAACTCCTTGAGGGCTTCCGTGGGCTGGTTGTGGTCGCTGGAGAACAGGGTCGGGCCGGTGCCGATGTGGCTGGCGCCGGGCAGGATCCACCCCGGATCGACGCCGGCGGCGGCCAGGCGCCGTCCCGCCGAGGCGAGCATGGCCTCGTCGAGGACGAAGAGGTCGGCGGCGAGGAAGGTCACCCGCCGGCCCCCCTGGCGCAGGTGCAGGGCCCGCAGGTAGATGGGGTCGAAGATCTCGAAGCTCGGCGGATCGTCCAGGGCCGGGGTGACGTCGACCCGGGCGAAGCCGGCCAGCAGGGGCTCGCTCACGGCGGGGACACCCCTACAGCGACCAGGGCACGAGCCACTCGTCGGGGATGTGGATTCCGAAGCCCGGACCCGGGGGCAGGCCCACCTCGCCGTTCACGGGGATCGGGGTGCCCGGCGTGGCGCGGTAGGCCCGGCGCCCGGCCTCCGACGGCGACCCCTTGTAGCACTCCTCCAGGGGCACCCCCGGGGCGGTGGACTGGATGTACTCGATGAGGCGGGAGCCGGGCGCGGCGAAGCTCCAGTGCTGGCCGAAGAGCTCGTTGGCGCCGCAGTGGAGGTACATGGGGATCCCCGAGACCTCGCAGGCGTGAGACAGCTTGAGGGCCTCGGTGAAGCCGCCCACCCACTTGATGTCCGCCTGCATGATGTCGACGAGGCCCTCGCGGGCGGCGCGCATCCCCGGGTGCCGGGTGGACCAGTGCTCGCCGGTGGCCATCGTCTGCCACGGCACCCGCCGGCGGATCTCGCGGTAGCCCTCGTAGTTCCAGTAGGGCAGCATCTCCTCCATCCAGCCGATGCGGTAGGGCCGCAGGGCCTGGCACATGCGCACGGAGTAATCGATGTCGTAGGACATCCAGCAGTCGAGCATGAGCTCCGCGTCGGGGCCGATCGTCTCGCGGGTCTTGGCGATGAGCTCGACGGTGCCCTCGAGGCCGGCCTGCCCGTGGTAGGCCGAGTAGGGACGGGCGAGCTTGAACCTTGTGAACCCGAGGTGCATGCCCCAGTCGACGTCGTTGCCCGTGAGGTAGCAGGGCAGGGAGCGCCGGTGGGGGCCCCCCGCGAGGCGGTACACGGGCTGGTCCGCCGTCTTGCCCCACAGGTCCCACAAGGCCAGGTCGACGGCGGCCACGGCGCGGGCCGCCAGGCCCTCCATGCCGAAGGAGAGGCACGAGTACCACATGCGGTCGTTGCAGGCGTCGACGGCGCCCACCTCCTGGCCGATCACCGCGGGGGCGAGGGTGTGGTTGATGAGGACGGCGGCGGTATCGCCCGTGTCGGTGCTGCCGAGGCCGAAGGTGCCGTCCGTGGAGGTGGCCTTCACCCAGATGATGCCGCCCGGCTCGCGGCGGCGGACGCCGTCGACGAAGCGGTCGAAGGGGGTCCCCTGCTGCGCTCCCCAGCGCTTGCGCCAGGGCTTGGTGCCCTCGTGCTCGGGGGGTGGCGGCTCGAGGGTGAAGACCTCGATGCGGTCGACGGTTGGCACGCTCATCCAATGGCTCCTTTCGAATGTGAAGGGATCAACCCTCGCCGACCTCGGCCGCGGAGGGGTCGCCGAGGTGGCCCTGGTCCCCGAGGCAGCGGATCGTCCAGCGGCCGGTGTCGTCGCGCAGGAAGCGGTTGAAGCTGGTGTTGCCGACCTCGAAAGGCGCCGCCTCGTGGAAGAAGTCCAGGCCGAGGATGTGGGCGACGAACTCCGAGAGCACGCCGCCGTGGGTGACGGCGACGATCAGCTCCCCCGGGTGACGGCCGGCGATGGCGTCCACCGCCTCCACGGCGCGGCGGCGGAAGTCGCGGGCGCTCTCGCCCCCCGGCACGGCGTAGTCCGGGTCGCCGGACTCGTAACGGTCCCAGACCTCCGGATGGAGCCCGGGGATCTCCTCCTTGCGCAGCCCCTCGAAGAGGCCGTAGCCGCGCTCCCGCAAGCCGGTCTGTTCGATCAACTCGTGGTGGTCCGGGTCGCGGATCAGCTCGGCGGTCTGGCGGCAGCGGCCCAGGTCCGAGGTGTAGAGGCGCGGGCTGGTGGTCAGGGCGCGGATGCGCGGCGCCAGCTGCCGGGCCTGGCTCAGGCCTTCCTCCGTCAGCCGGCTGTCCGACTGGCCCTGGAAGATGCGCGCGCGGTTGAACTCGGTCAGTCCATGGCGGATCAGGATCAACTGCATGGTCATGCGGCGGCGGCCTCCCGGACGGCGGCGGCGGTGAACTCGACGTCGTCGTCGTCGATGTGGCGGTGCAGGGCGAGGCGGATCTTCGCCGGCGGCCGGGCGAGGCCGAGGATGCCCCGGGCCTTCAGCGCGTCGCACAGCCCCCGGGCCGGCTCTCCCGGGGCCGCCGACTCCAGCATGACGAAGTTCGTGGGGTTCGGCGGCTGCCAGACCGCCAGGCCGTCGAGGCCCTGCAGGGCCCCGCACAGGGCGCGCGCCCGGCGGTGGTCCGCGGCCAGGCGGTCGACCATCTCCTCCAGGGCGACCAGACCGGCGGCGGCAACCACGCCGGCCTGGCGCATGGTGCCGCCCAGCCCCGAGCGCACGGCCCGGGCCTTGTCGACGAGCTCCGCGTCTCCGCAGAGCATGGAGCCCACGGGCGCGCCCAGCCCCTTGGAGAGGCAGAACATGACCGAGTCGGCGTGGCGCGCGTACTCCCCCGCCTCGACGCCCATGGCCACGGCGGCGTTGAACAGCCGGGCCCCGTCCATGTGCACCTTCATGCCGTGCCCGCGGCTCTGCGCCGAGACCGCCTCCACCTCTTCCGGGGCCCAGGCGTAGCCGCCGCTGTGGTTGTGGGTGTTCTCGATGCAGACCAGCGCCGGCCGCTGACCCTGCGCCCGCGCCGCGCTCACCTCCTCCTCCAGCTGCCGCGGATCGGGCACCCCCAGGTCGGCCTGCAGCGGATGGGGCGCGGCGCCGGCCAGGCTCCAGCTGGCGCGGCGGCTGCCGCCGAAGAGATGGGCCCGCTCCTCGAAGAACACGGCGTCGCCCTCCCCGACGTGGGCCAGCAGGGCGCAATGGTTGCCCATGGTGCCGCTGGGCACGTAGAGGGCGGCCTCCTTGCCCAGCATGGCCGCCGCCTTCCGCTGCAGGCGCCGGACGGTGGGGTCCTCACCGAAGGCATCGTCGCCCACCGCGGCCCGGGCCATGGCCTCGAACATGGCCGCCGTGGGGCGGGTCGTGGTGTCGCTGCGCAGATCGACGGTGCGGTCGCTCATGGTGGTCAGGTCTTCATGCCGCTCAGGCTGATGCCGCCCACGAGGTAACGCTGGGCGACGAGGAACAGCAGAATCAGGGGCGCCGCGCCCATGACGGAGGCGGCGAAGACCCGCGGCCAGTCGGCCGAGGTCTCCGAGCGGAACAGGCTCAGGCCCACGGTCAGCGGATAGTAGTCCTCGTTGCTCAGCACCACCAGCGGCCACTCGAACATGTTCCAGGCGCCCATGAAGGTGAACAGCCCGAGGGTGACGAGGACCGGCCTCGACAGGGGCAGGACCACGTTCACCAGGATGCCCCAGGAGCCGCAGCCGTCGATGCGGGCGGCGTCCTCCAGGTCGGCGGGGATGTTGAGGAAGGCCTGGCGCAGCAGGAAGATGCCGAAGGCGCCGGCGAAGGAAGGCACGACGACGCCCCACATGGTGTCCACCAGGCCGAGCTGGCTGACGACCAGGAAGTTGGGGATCAGCAGCACCGCGGGGGGCACCATCATCGTCGCCAGCAGCATGCCGAAAAGCAGGTCCCGGCCGCGGAAGCGCATGCGGGCGAAGGCATAGGCGGCCAGGACGTTGAACGACAGCTGCACCGCCGTGATGAGCAGCGCGTAGAGGAAGCTGTTGCCCAGGAACCGGTCGATGCCGCCGTAGCGGATGGCGTCGACGTAGTTGCGCAGCACCGACCAGTCGGCGCCCGGCCAGTCGAGGGCGCTGGCCTCGCCCCGGGCGTGGGCCAGGCGCTCGCCAAGCTGGTAGCGCGCCGGCACCAGGCTCCGGCGGTCCTCCGCGAACTCCT
>JAJDTN010000376.1 GCA_022827165.1 Candidatus Latescibacterota bacterium | reverse complement strand
GAGATCGCCGGGGCCCACGGTGTGGCGCACCTGGAGGCGGCGGGCCGGCCGCGGGGGCAGGACATCCTCCGGGGCCGCTCCGGCCAGCTCGGGGTGGACGTCGCCGAGGTCGATCCCGCCGAGGTTGCGGCGCAGGACCTCGTGGTACGGCAGGTCCAGGGCTCGGCCGAGTCCGTCGAAGAGGGCGCGCTCCAGAAGGGCGGCCCCGTGGCCGGCGGCCAGTGGGCTCATGCCGCGGTCGCCGCCCAGGGCGACCGCGGCCTCGTACGCGTCGCGCCAGATGCGGTACACCGGGCGCGGCACCTGCGCCGAGGCCACGGCCACGTCGACGGCGGTGCGCGCCCCGGCGGCCAGGGCCCGGGCCCCGGTCGGCAGCAGGGGGTCGAACCAGGCCGGCGCCAGCACGTCGGCGGCCACGCCCCGGGCGCGGCGGCCGTCGGCGGTGCTCAGCTCCAGGGTGAGGTGGATCTCGTCCAGCCTCTCCCGGTCGAGGCCGCCGAGACGCACGGGAATGCGGACGGGCCGGCTGCGCACGGAGAGCACGGCCTCGTGAAGGCTGACGGGAACCATGCTATTCCGCCAGGCTGCCGGCGGCAGCGGCCGGCGGCGGCAGCACCCGCTCGATCTCGTCGGCGCGGTATCCGAAGCCGGCGCCCCGGAGCGAGCCCAGGTCCAGGGCGCCATCCCGCCGCGAGTACAGTCCCGGATGGACTTCCGCCTCGGCGGCCGAGGCCTGCGGGTAGAACTGCATGCTGTTGGTCTCCACCCCCATGATGGTATCGGCGTGGGCGGCCAGCAGCACGTGCGGGACCTGGGCCAGCATCGGGTTGGTCAGGTCCTGCACCATCACCCCCATGCCGTGGGCCCGCGCCCAGCACAGGCTCAGGAGGGCCTCGGTCTGGGTCTTGCACGTCTTCAGGGCGACGCCGTTCCACCCCAGGCTCCGCCCGAGGCGCACCAGCTTCCAGTCGTGGGCGCTCTCGTCCATGAACAGGGGCTTGCGGGCCGAGACGGCGTGCACGTCGATGCGGTGGGCCTCCAGGTCGTAGGGGAAGGGCTGCTCCACGTAGAGCACCATCCCGTAGAGCCGCGGGTGCTCGTCCCGCAGGCCGTCGAGGATGTCGTTGACGTAGGCCGGCTCGGTGACCGTGCAGTTGAAGTCGGCCGACAGCCAGTCGACACCGTGGTCGACGCCGATCTCGCCGACGCGGACGAGGCGCTCGTAGTCCCAGGCCTCGTCGGTGCCGCGCAGCTTCACCTTCAGGCACTTCAGCCCGTCGCGGCGGATCCAGTCGGCCAGCAGCACGGGGTGTCCGTCCTCGGGCTCGTCCCCGGTCAGCTCGTCCGGGGTCAGCGGGTCGAGGCCGCCGACGAGGTGCCAGGCGGGAAGACGGCGGAGCGGCTCGGCGGCGAGGAAGTCCCGGGGGTAGCGGCCGGAGAAGTCGACGCCCGCCTCGGCCTCGAGGAAGTGGGCGAGGTCGGCGTTGAGGTGCGCGGCGTCGTAGGTCTCGTACACCGGCCGCCCGCAGAGCTGGCCGAAGGCGTCGTGGAGCGCGAGGTCGAAGGGCGAGCTGCACACCCGCGCCGCCAGCAGCGGCACGGGGAGGCGGCCCCGGCGGAAGCGGTCCAGGAGCGCGGGCAGCTCGAGCTGGAAGGCGTGCCCCACCTCCAGGGCGTGGCCGCTGGCCTCGAAGTCGCTCCAGGCGCAGACCTGCTCGACGGTGAAGGCGATCAGGGCCTGGTGGCGCTCCTCGTAGGACAGCTCGGAAGGCCAGACCCACTGCACGCTCAAAGGGGTCTCCCCCCAGCCTTCGGCGCGGCGGCCGTCGGCGGCGGCCACCTCCAGGCGGACGCGGGCCACGGTGACGCTGGTGGTGGTCTCCGGTCCGAACTTCAGCGGCACCCGGGTCTCCACCGGCAGCAGGTGGAGGGCCGCGCCGGTGACCCGGACGTCGGTCGGCCGCGGCGTCACCCGTCCGGTCCGGCCCCGGCCAGGATCTCCCTGGCCTGTTGCAGCTGGCGCTCCACGGCGTCCGGGCCGGTGCCGCCCTCGATGTTGCGCCGGTCCAGGCTCGCCCGCAGATCCAGGCGCCCCAGGGCGTGCTCGTCGAAGGCGGCGTGGTGGGCCCGCAGGTCGGCCAGGGCCAGGTCGGTGAGCGCCCGCCCCTCGGAGGCGGCTTCGCGGACGACGGCCCCCACCACCCGGTGCGCCTCGCGGAAGGGCACCCCCGCCTCCACGAGGAAGTCGGCCAGCTCCGTGGCCAGGGCGCCGGCGTCCACCGCTTCGGACATGCGACCGGCCTTCACCTTCATCGTCTCCCAGGCCGAGGCGAAGACCTCGAGACAGTCGGAGGCGGTGTCGAAGGCGTCGAAGACGGGCTCCTTGTCCTCCTGCAGGTCCTTGCCGTAGGTCAGGCCGAGGCCCTTCATCGCCGTCAGCAGGGAGACCAGATCGCCGTACACGCGCCCCGTCTTGCCGCGCACCAGCTCCAGGGAGTCCGGGTTCTTCTTCTGCGGCATCATGCTCGAGCCGGTGGCCCAGGCGTCGTCGAGCTCGACGAAACCGAACTCGGCCGAGGAGAACAGGACCAGGTCCTCGCAGTAGCGGCTCAGGTGCATCATCAGGATCGAGAGCGCCGCCAGGGCCTCGAGGAGGAAGTCGCGGTCGGAGACCGCGTCGATGCTGTTGGGGGTCACCCCCGAGAACCCCAGCTCCCGCGCCATGAACTCCCGGTCGAGGGCGAAGGCGGAACCCGCCAGGGCCCCGGAGCCGAGGGGCATGAGATCGCTGCGGCCGAGAGCGTCCCGCAGCCGCCCGAGATCCCGCTCCAGGGCCCAGAACAGGGACAGGGCGTAGTGGGCAAACACGATCGGCTGCGCCTGCTGCAGGTGCGTGTACCCCGGCAGCACCGTCTGGCGGTGGTCCTCGGCGCCGGCCACCAGGACCGCCTGCAGCCGGCGGATGCGTCCGCCCACGGCCTCCGTGGCGGCGCGCAGGTAGAGGCGCTCGTCGAGGCTGACCTGGTCGTTGCGGCTGCGGCCGGCGTGCAGCTTGCCGCCGAGAGGCCCGAGGATCCCGGTGAGCCGGGCCTCGACGGCCATGTGCACGTCCTCCACGCCGGGGTCCCACTCGTGGCCGGGGGCGGACAGCTCCCGCAGGACCTGGTCGAGGCCCTCGAGGAGGCGGGCGCACTCCAAGGCCGTGAGCAGGCCGGCCCGCTCCAGGGCGCGGGCGTAGACCTTGCTGCCGGCGACGTCGACCTCCAGGAGGCGGCGGTCGAAGCCGATGGAGGCGTTGAAGCGCTCCATCAGCTCGGCCGTGGCCCCGGAGAACCGGCCGCCCCATGCCTTGTCGGAACCGGACATGATCGGCGCGGCGGGACTAGCTCTGCCGGAGGATCTCGTCGAAGACGTCGATGACCTCGTCGATGCGGTCCTCGTCGACGATCAGCGGCGGCAGGAAGCGCACCATGTCGGGGCCGCAGGGCGCCGCGAGGATCTCGCGCTCCCGGAAGTCGGCCAGGTAGTCGGCGGCCGGCCGGTCGGTGACCACCGCCCCCTGGATGAGCCCCCGGCCGCGGAGCTCGGAGATCCGCTCGGGCCAGCGCTGCTGCAGCTTCTCCAACCCCGTGCGCAGGCGCTGGCCGTTGCGGGCCACACCCTCGAGAAAGCCGTCGGCCGTGAGCTTGTCGAGCACGGCCAGGGCCACCTTGGCCACCACCGGGTTGGCGCCGAAGGTGGCGGCGTGGTCCCCCGGCTCGAGGGCGTCGGCGACCTTCTGGGTCATCAGGGTGGCGCCGATGGGCAACCCGCCGCCGAGGGCCTTGGCCAGGGTCATCACGTCGGGCTCCACCCCGTACTGCTGGTAGGCCCACAGCGTGCCCGTCCGCCCCATGCCGACCTGGATCTCGTCGAAGGCGAGCAGCAGGCCGCGGTCGTCGCACAGCTTGCGCAGCCCCTGGAGGAAGTCATCGGTGGCCACGTGGACCCCGCCCTCGCCCTGGATCGGCTCCACGAGGACGGCGCAGGTCTGGTCGTCGACGAGGGCCTCCACCGATGCCAGGTCGTTGAAGTCGGCGAAGTCGACGCCGGGAAGGAGCGGGCCGAAGCCCTCGTGGTAGCGCGGCTGTCCCGTGGTGGAGAGGGAGCCGAGGGTGCGCCCGTGGAAGGAGTTGTGGAAGGCGATCAGCTTGTGGCGCCCGCCGGAGGTGTGGCCCCACTTGCGGCAGAACTTCAGCGCCGCCTCCCAGGCCTCGGTGCCGCTGTTGCAGAAGAACACGCGGTCGGCGAAGGAGCTCTCCACCAGGCTCTTGGCCAGGCGGGTGGAGGGC
>JAJDTN010000451.1 GCA_022827165.1 Candidatus Latescibacterota bacterium | reverse complement strand
TGGGACGTGTACACACGGGGATGGATGCCGGGCCTCGCCCACCTGTACATCGGCGAGGAGTCCGTCGCCGCCGGCGCCTGCGCCGCCTTGCGTGAGGACGACTACATCACCTCGACCCACCGGGGGCACGGCCACTGCCTGGCCAAGGGCGCCCGCCTCGACCGGATGATGGCGGAGATCATGGGCAAGGAGTCCGGCTACTGCCGCGGCAAGGGCGGATCGATGCACATCGCCGATGTCTCCCTGGGGAACCTCGGAGCCAACGGCATCGTCGGCGGCAGCTTCGGGATCGCCACCGGCGCCGCCCTGTCCTCGAAGCTGCGGGGGGCCGATCAGGTGGCCCTCTGCTTCTTCGGCGACGGCGCGGCGAACCAGGGCATTCTGCTGGAGACGGCCAACATGGCCGTCATCTGGGACCTGCCGGTGATCTACCTCTGCGAGAACAACCAGTACGGCGAGCACACCCCCTTCGAGACGGTCACCGGCGTCCGGGAGATCGTGGAGCGCGCCAATGGTCTGGGCATGGAGGGGGTGAGGCTCGACGGCGCGGACGTCCTCGCCGTCCACCAGGCCGTGGCCAAGGCCGTGGCCAAGGCCCGGGGCGGCGGCGGCCCGACCTTCATCGAGGCCGTCACCTACCGCTTCCGCGGCCACCACGTGGGCGACGCCGCGCCCTACCGCACGAAGGCGGAGCTCGACTGGTGGATGGAGAACAAGGATCCCATCCATCTCCTCGGCCGGACGATGACCGAGGCCGGTGTGGCCGACTCCGCCCAACTCGACGAGATCCAGCAGCAGGTGGAGGAGGAGGTTCTCGCCGCCGTGGAGTTCGCCCGCAACGAGCCCGACCCCGAAGCGTCGCAGGCCTTCGAGGACCTGTACGCCTGAGGCCCCGATGACACGTGAGATCACCTTCCGCGAGGCCGTGTGCGAGGCCATGGCCGAGGAAATGAGGCTCGATCCGAAGGTCATCCTCATCGGCGAGGACGTGGGCCCGTCCGGGGGGATCTTCAAATGCAGCGAAGGGCTCTTCGACGAGTTCGGCCCCGAGAGGGTCATCGACGCCCCCATCTCCGAGGCGGGCTACGTCGGTGTCAGCGTCGGGGCGGCCATGACCGGCCTGCGGCCCATCGCCGAGCTGATGTTCGGAGACTTCTCGCTCCTCACCATGGACCAGCTCGTCAACCAGGCCGCCAAGATCCGCTACATGACCGGCGGCCAGTGCAAGGTGCCCCTCACCGTGCGCCTCACCATGGGGGCGGGCCGGTCGTCGGCGGCCCAGCACTCCCAGTCGCTGCACGCCCTGTTCTCCCATATTCCGGGCCTGAAGGTGGTCATCCCCTCCTGTCCCGCCGATGCCAAGGGGCTTCTCAAGTCGGCGATCCGCGACGACAACCCGGTCCTGGTCTTCGAGGACAAGATGATGTACAACGACAGCGGCCCCGTGCCGGAGGAGGAGTCCACGGTCCCCCTCGGCCGGGCGGAGATCCGCAGATCGGGGTCCGACGTCGCCCTGGTGGCCACTTCGAGCATGGTCGCCATCGCCCTCGAGGCGGCCGAAACCCTCGCCGGCGAGGGAGTGCAGGCCGAGGTCGTCGATCTCCGCAGCCTCTTTCCTCTCGACAAGGATGCTCTCGTCGCCGCGGCCAGGAAGACGGGCTACGTGGTGGTCGTGGACGAGGGCGCGAGACGCTTCGGCGTTACCGGCGAGTTGGCCTCGACCATTCAGGAGCACGCTTTCGACTGGCTCGACGGCCCCGTGATTAGGGTTGCCGCGGCGGACGTACCCGTTCCCTTCAGCCCCGCCCTCGAGATGCCTACGATCCCCGATGCGGCACTCGTCGTGGAGGCCGTGCGCGGCCTGCGGGGTCGGGGCGAGTGACCCGCCCTCTCTGCCTCGTCACGGGATCCTCCAGCGGCATCGGCGCCGCCATCGTCCGCCGCTTCGCCGCCCACGGCCACGACGTGGTGGTCCACTACAACTCCGGACAGGACCGGGCGCTGGCGATCGCCGACGAGATCTCCAGCCGGCATGAGGTCACGGCCCACGTCATCGGCGCCGATCTCTCCCAGAGGGACGAGGCCTTCCGCCTCGTCGACGAGGCCCGCGAGCGCTTCGGGCGCCTCGACGTGGCGATCAGCAACAGCGGCGTGGCCAACTACGTCCGCGGAGACGACGGCGAGCTCATCCGGCACCGCTTCCAGGATGGCCCCCCCGAGCATCTCGACCGGGAGATGGCCCGCGTCCTCGACCTCAACTTGATGGGCGCCTACCGCTTCGGCCAGCGCGCCCTCAAGCACATGATCGAGGCCGCCAGGACCGAGGCCGGCACGGGGCGACCGTCCCACCGAAGCATCCTCTTCATCACCTCCATCTCGGACGTGGCGCCGGAGGCGACCCGCATCCCCTACGGCGTCAGCAAGGCCGGCCTCAACCACGTCATCCTCGGCGCCGCCTTCGAGGCCGGTCCCCACAACATCACGGTGAACGCTCTGCGTCCCGGTGTCGTCGACACGCCGCTGACGGCCCGCCCTTCGGGGGTGGAAGATCCGGAAACGGGGCGGGAGTACACGGTGGCGGAGACCTACGGCCTGATGGCCGAGGGCGGCTCCCAGGCCCTCCCCTGGATCGCCGAGCCCGACGACATCGCGGTGGCCGCCCACGCCTTCACGCAGATCCCCTACATGACGGGGCAACTGGTGGCCGTGGACGGCGGCTTCACGCTCGCCAACGGCTTCCCGAACCGGGAGCTGTTTCTCAACGAGGGACTGCGCAGACGCCGCGGAGGTGACTGAGGGGCGTTTGCCGGGGATCCGCCCGGGCGGCGTTGCCCGGTACTAGTGCTCCTTGATGCTCCCCATGCGGATGTCGATGTCCTCGCGGTTGGCTACGCGCTCGAGGGCACCGTCGCGGATCCAGGCCATGCGGTCGCAGGCGCTCAGCATCTTGTCGTCGTGGGTCACGGTGATGATGGTGGAGCCCATCTCCGCCTGCAGCTTCTTCATGAAATCGATGATCGTCTGGCCGGTGTTGCTGTCGAGGTTGCCCGTCGGCTCGTCGGCGAGGATGATCCGCGGGCTGTTGACGAAAGCCCGGGCGATGGCGACACGCTGCTGCTGCCCGCCGCTCAGCTCCGAGGGCAGGTGATGGGCGCGGTCGGCGAGCCCGACGATGTCCAGACACTCCATGGCCCGCTTCTCGCCGTCGGCGGTGCTCATGCCCGCGAAGATCGTCGGCAGGGCGACGTTCATGAGCGCGCTCATCACCGGCAGCAGGTTGTAGGTCTGGAAGATGTAGCCCAACTCGAAGCAGCGGACGGCGGCCAGCTTCTGCGGCGACAGGGACGCCAGGTTGACGCCCTCGATCAGAACCTCCCCCGAGGTGGGTGTCTGGAGCGCCCCGATCTGGTTGAACAAGGTGCTCTTGCCCGAGCCGGAGGGCCCCATGATGGCGAAGAACTCGTTCTCGTAGACCTTGACCGTGAGACCGCGCAAGGCGTGGACGTGGGTCGACTCGTCGCGGTTCTTCGCGTTGTAGACCATGGTCACGTCGCGCACATCGACGATGACGGAACCACTGACCTGCGCCATGGACGGATCTGCTCCTGGCCGGAGCACGGCGGGTTCGGCCTGCGTGAGGGTTTTGGGCGGCGCGGGGGCCGCTTCGCCTCAATGTAGTTACGCCCCCCGGCGGGGGTCAATCAACCTGACCCATGCCGTGACGGGCGGGTCCGCGCCACCCGGCGCCGCGGATCCGGTCCTCACCCCGCCCTTCGGTCCTGGTCCTGACCTTGTTCCTTCAGACGGGTGATTTCGTCGCGTAGAGCCGCTGCCTTCTCGAATTCCAGTGCCGCGGCGGCCTCGTTCATCTGGCGCTCTAGTTCGGCCACCATGTCCTCCAAGGCATCCTCCGCTGCCGAATGGTCCCGTGGCCGCTCGGCCGCCGCCTCGGCCTGCTTGACGCTCTCGAGGACCGAGGTGGCCTGCAGGATGTCGGCCCGGGTCCGCTGGATCGTCTGCGGCGTGATGCCGTGCTCCTTGTTGAAGGCCTGCTGCAACCGGCGCCGACGCTCGGTCTCCTCGGTGGTCCCCCGCATCGAGTTCGTCATCTTGTCGCCGTAGAGGATGAC
>JAJDTN010000296.1 GCA_022827165.1 Candidatus Latescibacterota bacterium | reverse complement strand
ACTGCGTCGCCGCCGTCGACGCCTGCGGCGAGGCGGGACTCCCGGTCTTTCTCGGGGTCCGCCACATCCAGGAGGACGGCGCCATGCAGTACGGCGAGAGCTTCGACGACCTGGCCACCGCCCTCGAGGGACATCCCGTCGACGCCGTCCTGCTCATGTGCAGCAACCCCGAGAGCATCTCCGCCGGCCTGCCTATCCTGCGGCGGGCCTTCTCAGGTCCGGTGGGGGCCTACCCCAACCTCGGCTACAACCCCACCGGGCCCCTCGCCGACCGGCCGATGCTGACCAACCAGAAGCCGAGCGCCGGCGTCGACATCCTGCAGAACGCCGAGTACTACCCCTCGCGCGTGGCCGAGTTCGCCGGCCGCTGGAAGGAGTTGGGGGCGCAGATCATCGGCGGCTGCTGCGCCTCGGGGCCGGAGCACATCGCGGCCATGGCCCCGGTGGTCAAGCGCTAGCACGGGCGAGGAACTCCCCGGCGAGGCCGGACGTCCTTCAACGGACCTGCGATCTTCCCGACTCCCGCCAACCTCATTTCGAAGGGACATCTGCATGCTGACCCGATGCGTCTTCGCCGTCGCCGCCCTGGCCTTCCTGCTGGCCCCGGCCCCCACCCTCGCCGCCGCGGTCCCGGTGGAAGGCGAAGGCGGCCCGGACCTGTACGTGGCCAAGGTCCACGCCGACTGGTGCGGCTCCTGCCAGACCTTGGTGCCCATCCTGAAGGAAGTCCAGGCCGCGGTCGCCGACGAGCCCGTCCTCTTCGTGCAGCTGGACGTCACCGACTCGACCCGGACGGCCCAGGCCCGGCTCCTGGCGGCCGCCCTGGGGGTGGAGGAGCACCTCAAGGCCAACAACAAGACCGGACTGGTCCTGCTCATCGATGCGCGGGACAACAGACTGCTGGAGACGGTGACGAAGAAGAACACCGCCGCAGAGATCGTCGTGAATATCGAACAGCACCTGCAGACCGCCCGAATGGAGAAGGAGATCTCGGAGTAGTCTGGGCGCTCCGGCGGAAGGTCCGCCTCGCCGCATCAAGGAGATGCCCACACCCTCGGGCTTCTCCGGCCCACGGCGGCATGGTCCTGCCTGAAGGGCAGGTGGATCGGACGCCCCGAAGGCCGTCGGGTGAGGGCCGGGGCGGCTGCGGCCGGACTCAGGCGCCGGGCCAGTTGCCGCCGCCACGGAGCCAGTGCCGGAACAGGGGCTGCACGTCCGCCGGCAGGGCCGCGAAGACCTCCGGCTCCACCAGGGGCACCTGGTTCTCCTTGCCCCCCGTCTCCTCCAGCTGGCGGGCGCGGTCGTCCGAGGCCGGCATCAGCACGTCGAGGTTCAGCCACCACGGGGCCCAGCGGATCGCCAGGCCGACGCGGATCTGGCCGCTGTCGTTGGCCGGGGTGGCGTGCCACATGCGGCTGTCCATGACCATCACCGTCCCCGCCTTGCCCTCCACGTGGATCTCGTCTGCGTGAGGCTCGAACATGGGCACGCCGTTGCCGCCGGTGGGGTTGTTCGGCTCGCGGTGGCTGCCCGGCACGATGAGGGTGGCGCCGTTGGCGACGGTGAAGTCGCTGAGCATCCAGATCGAGGTGAGGTGGACGACGGCGTCGAGGTAGGGCGCCGGGATGTGGCCGGCGTTGTTCTGGTTGAAGGGCCAGTCGGCGTGCCACTGCAGACGCTCGGCCCCCGGGTAGCTGATGATGGTGGAGGTGAAGGAGACGCGCACCGGCCGGCCCAGCAGGGCCTCGGTCACGCCCGTCAGCCGCGGGTCGGCCAGGTAGGGCGCGAACTCCTGGGTATGGTTGATCAGCCCGGAGACGGCGCCGCGGTTGGCCGGGGCGTCCGCCCGGTTGTGGGAGGCCGCCGCCCGCAGCACATCGTCGCGGACCGTGCCGACGCGGCCGGCGGGGATGACGTCTTCGAGAGTGCAGAAGCCCCGGTCGAGGACCTGGTCCCGCAGGGAGTCGACGGTGCCCATCAGTTCGCCCTCTCCAAGGCGACTTCCTCCTCGGCGCGCTTCTTCAACGCCTTCATGTAGGCGATCGTCCAGGCCGTGCCCACCCGCGGGTCGTCGGCCATCTCGGGGATGTGGTCGGGGATCAGGACTCCGCGGAAGCCGGCCCGCTCCAGGGTCTTCATCACCGGGTACATGTCCTGGTAGCCGTCGTCGACGAAGGTCTCCACGAAGTGCGGCAGCGGCCGGTCGACGTTGCGGAAGTGGACCTTGAAGATCCGCCGCCCGCCGAAGTGCTCGATGGCGGAGAGCACGTCCCTCCCCATCAGGTCGCCCCCCTCCAGCCAGCAGCCGACGCAGAAGCAGATGCCGATGTTGGGGCTGTCGGCGATCTCCATCGCCTTCTGGTAGCCGTCGAAGCTGGAGAAGATGCACCGCGGCACGCCGCCGAGATCGGGCACCGGCGGGTCGTCGGGGTGGATGCCGATGAGCACCCCGGCTTCCTCCGCCACGGGCCGCACCTCCCGCGCCCAGTGCTCGAAGTGGGACCACATCTCCTTCTCGGAGAACTCGCGGCCGTGAGTCAGGGGCAAGGGGTACCTCCGCCCGCCCCAGTGGCCCGCCTCGGCGCGCTCCAGGTCGAAGCCGCGGGCCGGGGCGCCGCCGCGGGTGGTCTCGCGCTCCGTGCTCCAGATGCCGTTGCCCATGTGGGCATAGGTCGTGTACGGGATGCCGGCGCGGCCGAGGTCGGTGATGTGCCGCTTGTACTGCTCGATCTTGGCGTCGCGGCCGGCCAGCCCGAGGACGATGGCGTCCTGGTTGTGGACGTCGCCGTTGCCGAAGCCGTAGACCTGGATACCGGCCTCGCCGAAGAGGTCGCGGCGGCTGGCGTAGTAGTCGTAGCTGGAGTGGGCGGCGTCGGTCCAGCAGACGACGTGCTCCACGCCCATGCGGCGCACGAAGTCCAGGTCCTCCGGCGTCGGCTCGGGAGTCACCTGGGCGGCGATCTTCAGGCCCGGCTCGATGCGGTCGATGGGGTGGCCGGCCACGGGATCAGCCCCCGGCGGACTTGAAGGTCGTGCCCCTGAGGACGCTCTGGTTCTCGTAGATCGAGCCGCCCCGGAGCGCCACCGGCAGGGCCAGCCGCACAGGGACCGGGGCCAGCCGGGGCTCGTTGGAGGGCTCGCCGCGGACGAAGGAGTCGCAGAAGCCGTCCCAGTCCGAGCCCCTGAGCGGCCAGGCG
>JAJDTN010000420.1 GCA_022827165.1 Candidatus Latescibacterota bacterium | reverse complement strand
CTACGGCATCCACTCCATCCACGGGCGGGCGCCCACCATCGCCACGGGGCTGAAGTCGGTGAACCCCGACCTGTCGGTGTGGGTCATCACCGGCGACGGCGACGGCCTCTCCATCGGCGGCAACCACCTGCTGCACTGCATCCGGCGCAACGTGGACGTCAAGATCGTGCTCTTCAACAACCAGGTGTACGGTCTCACCAAGGGGCAGTACTCGCCCACCTCCCTCCTCGGACACCGCGGCAAGTCGACCCCATTGGGATCGATCGACTACCCCCTCAATCCGATCTCGGTGGCCATCGGCGCCGAGGCGACTTTCGTGGCGCGCACGCAGGACACCCACACCAAGCATCTGCAGGAGGTCCTGCGGAGGGCCGCCGCCCACCGCGGCACGGCGTTCATCGAGGTCTTCCAGAACTGCGTGGTCTACCATCCCACCGCCTGGGACCACACGACCAAGGCCGACCGGCGCGACGACAACATCCTCTATCTCGAGGACGGAGAGCCGCTGATCTTCGGCAAGGACCGGGACAAGGGCATCCGCGTCAACGGCATGGTCCCCGAAGTCGTGCCCCTGGACGAGGCCGACCCCGGGGAGCTCGCCGTCCATCGCGAGGATCTCGACAACACCAGCTACGCCTACATGCTCAGCCGCATGCTCCACCCCGAGTTCCCCCAGCCCTTCGGCGTGCTGCGGTCGGTGGAGCGGCCCTCGTACACGGACCTGCTCGTCCACCAGGTGGAGCAGTCCCGCTCCCGCCAGGGGGCCGATCTGGCGGCCCTGCTGCACAGCAGCGACACGTGGACCGTGGCGTGACCCCCATGGAGGCCGCCTCCCAAGGCGTCCTGTGCCCGGCCTGCGGGCACGTCAACATAGCCGGGACGGACCTGTGCGAGGAGTGCGGCCAGAGCCTGGTCGCTCCCGAGGAGGTCGAGGAGGGGGAGTCCTCGATCCTGCGGCAACCGCTGCTGAGCCTCAACCCCCGCCTTCCCGAGAGCGTCGAGCGCCACACCTCCCTGGCGGAGGCGATCTCGCGGCTCAAGGGCCGCAACGTGGGCTGCGTGCTGGTCACCAACCCCGGCGGCGAGCTCGTGGGGATCTTCACCGAGCGCGACGTACTCTACCGGGTGGCGGGCCTGATCGAGGACCTGGAGGCGGTGCCGGTGGAGAGCCTGATGACGCCCGGACCGACGGCGCTGAAGCCCTCCGACCCGGTCAGCCGCGCCCTCCACATGATGGCGGTTCACGGCTTCCGCCATGTGCCGCTGGTGGACGAGGACTGGTGCCCCGTGGGATTCATCTCCCTGCGGGACATCCTCATCTTCATGGAAGAGAACTTCACGCGCCCCGGGGACGATCGCTGAGCGTGTCCCGGCGGGGCGAGGGGAGCAGCCCATGAGGCGGATATCAGGCCTTGCCGCCGCCCTCGGCCTTCTCTGCGGGGCCCTTCCGGCGGCCTCGGAGCTCGCCGACGTCGAGCTGGACAAGCCCAGGACCGTAACCCAGAGGGAGTGGCTCAGCCTGCGCCTGCAGGTGCTCGGGCTGCAGGTCTCCTATCCCGCCTACCGCGTCGGGCTCGAGCTCGCCGAGGGCAACAAGGTGCGCTTCGTCCTGTGGATCAGCACCCCCATGGCGGAGCATCTCCAGGAGTCCGGCCGCCGGGAGTCGGCGCGCCTCCTCACCTACCATGCCGAGGGCATTCGCAACCGCGTGGAAGAGATGCTCGAAGCGGACTTCCCGAGCCTGTGGAAGGGCTACCAGGAGCGCTCCGACTTCGGCGGGGAATTCATGGCTCCAGGCGACGAGGTGGAGGATCCGCCTCAACGCTGGGCGCGCTGGCACAAGGGCGCCTTTCGCTGGGACTGAAGGCCCCCGACCCCTTCACTCGGGGTCGTGAGTCGACGCGACGCCCTCCACCGATTCGGCCAGGGTGATCGTCTTGTCGATCACCGGCCTCTCGGTGGTGATGATCCAGCCTTCGATCGTCTTTCCGAAGACGACGATCTGCTTCGGCACCGCCTCGATCAACCCGGCGTTGCCGCCGTGCCGCTCGCGGTCGACGCAGAAGAAGGTGTGACGGCGGGTCACGCCTCTCTCTTCGATCTCCGTCCCTGACATTTCTCAGCTCTCCCGGCCGTATCCCTGAACCGTCTCGACCAGCCGGACCACGCTGGCGTACGGGGTCTCCGGATGGACCCCGTGGCCCAAGTTGAACAGGTGAGGGTACCCCTCCGTGGTCCGCAGCAGCCGCCGGACCTCCTCCTCCACCCGGTCGGGGGGGGCGAAGAGCCGCGCCGGGTCGAGGTTGCCCTGCAGGGGGATCCGGCCGTCCCAACGCCGGAACAGGTCCCCCAGGTCGATGCGCCAGTCGAGGGAGAGGATGTGCGCGCCGACCCGGTCGAGGGCGTCGACGAGGTGGGCGGCGTGGTTGGCGTAGTAGATCGCCGGCACGCCGAGGGCGTCGAGGTGGCGGAAGATGCGTTGCAGACGGGGGAGGACGACGGACTCGAAGTCGGCCAGCGACAGGCTCCCCACCCAGGTGTCGAACAACTGCAGGGCCTGGGCGCCGGCGCGAACCTGCATGGACAGGTAGTCGATGCTCACCTCGGTGAGCCTGTCGAGCAGGCCCAGGGCCGTGGACGGGTCGCACTGCAGCAGCCGCCGATAGCCGCTGAACTCCCGCGAGCGGGGCCCGCTCTCGGCCATGTAGGTGGCCAGGGTGAAAGGCGCCCCCGCGAACCCGATGAGGGGGACCCCGGCGGGGAGCCGCTGGCGCACGCGGCCGATCGTCTCGGCCACGTGGCCGAGGTCGCGCTCCGAGTCGATCTCGCGGAGCCGCGCCAGGTCCGCCGCGCCGGCCACGTGGTACTCGAGGACCGGAGCGGGCGAGAAGGTGACGGCGCAGCCCATGGGAGGGACGGGGGTGAAGATGTCGGCGAAGAGGATGGCGGCATCGACGCCGAGGAGCTCGATGGGCATGAGGGTTACGTCGGCGGCCACCGCGGGATCCCGGAACATGGCCTCCATGGAGCCGATGCGCTTCTTGAGCTGGCGGTACGGGGAGAGGATGCGGCCGGCCTGACGCATGAGCCAGACCGGCCGCCGGGGGCCGGCCCGTCCGCGGCAGGCAGCGAGGAACAGGGGCTCTTCGGCGGGCGCTTCGGGGCTCGGGGAGGGGAGGGTCAACGCGCCGGCCGGAGGATCACTTCCCCGGCTCGATCATCCACTCGGGAAGGGTGATGCGGTAGCGGCAGACGTCCTCCTGGGGCGCCAGGCGGATGCCCTCGGCCGAGGCGTTGGCCGACACCACTTCCGGCTCCTCCGCATCGTCGCGAAAGGCGAGGACCCGCAGGGGCGGCATGCGGCGGTCCTTCCACAGGAGGGTGGGATCGACCTCGAGGGGCTCGTCGCAGTCGAGGGGGTAGATGTCGATCACCCAGTCCTCGTGGGTCAGAACGGCCGCCCCGTCGAGGGTGAGGGGGCCCATGGTCATGCGTTGGCCCCGGGTGTCGCAGTAGAGATACTCGGCACAGGCGGCGTAGTCGATCCGCCCCGAGCCGGCATCGGCCGAATAGACGAGGAGGCCGCCGGGACCCCGGGCGAGGAAGGAGGCCGGCGGCAGACGGTAGGAAGTCTCCTCCTCCGCCTCGATGACCCACTCCTCCTCGCGGGCGCCGTTGACGTGGACCTGCAGGCCGTTGGCGTAGACCACCCGGATCTGGCTGAGCTCGTGGGCGCCGGCTACCAGGGCCTCGGTGGTCTCGAGCAGATTGCCGCCGCGCTGGTAGTGGATCGATTCGGGCTTCACCCCCAGGTAGTGGTCCTGGAGAGCGCGCAGCATGTAGTAGGTCTTGGCCACGGCGGGCAGGCCCCAGCGCTCCAGGTCGGGCAGCAGCCCGGCGTGGCCGCAGGCGACGACGGCGGCCAGGTAGCGGTCGAACCAGGCGCTGCGGGCGTGGCGCTCCTCGGTGGGGATCGTCTCGCCGAAGTACTCCTCCGGGGCGCCGAGGCCGGCGTCGGTCTGGCGGTCGTGGAGCCAGCCCAGGTCGAAGTCGACGAGGAGCGGCTGCCGCGCCGGGGACTCGCCCCGGAGACGCCCCACCGCGCCCGAGAGCAGGCCGGCGTACAGCCAGTGGTGGCCGCCGTCGGCCACCACCGGCACGTCCTGCCGGCGGAGGGCGGCGAGAAGCTCCTGCTCGCACTGCCAGGTGTGGCGGAAGCTCGCGGGCGCCGCCAGGCGGACGTCACGGTCGAGACGGGCCCAGGGCGGCGCGGCGGCGTGATCGGTGAGGTACACCGCCGAGGCCCCATAGCGCTTGACGAGCCGCTCGACGCGTCCTGGGGCCAGGGGCGCGGCCGCGTCCGGCTTGAGCAGGTAGCGCCCCGGGCCGGTCACCGTGTAGTCGCCCGACTCGTCGAGGGCGGCGGGGGCCTCCGGCCACGCCTCGTCGAGGGGGGAGATCTGCCGGAAGGAGGCGTTCAGGGCGTACTCGTAGCCGAGCTCGCGGACCGCCTCGAGGTACTCCAGAAGGGCGTCGTCGCCGCCCTTGGCATCGGCTCCCACCGTGTCGATGGCAGGGCCCCCGAGGCCGTCGTGCCAGGTCGACTCGGGATGCAGCACCAGCAGGTCGCGCAGGCCGACCTGGCGGTACATGCGCAGGCGCTCGTAGGCCTCGATGTAGGCCTCCTCGCCCGCTTCCATCTCCGGCAGCTGGCACCAGATCGACCGTTTGGAGAGCGGCGCCGGCCCCTCGGCCTCGTCCACCGCGGGCCGGGAGGGCAGAACCTCCTCGAACCGGCGCGACACCGTGAGGATCCAGCACTCCTGCAGGGCGGCCCGGCGGCCATCGGAGGCGGGCAGGTACCGGCAGCCGCCATTCAGGTGCATGAGCTGGTCGGCCTCGGCGGGGGCCGCGTACAGGGAGGAGGCCCGGGACCGGCACAAGTCGAGACAGCTGCTGACGAAGACCCCGGAGGTGCACAGCACGTTGGGCTGCCGGTCTCCGAGATTGAGATAGGGGACCTGGATCAGGCGCGGATGGATCGCTCCCACCACGTATCCGAGCTCGACGCCGGAGGCCCTGCCGCCGCCGCCTTCGAGCTCGACGACGAGGGACTTGCCCTGGATGCGGACCCGGTAGAGAAAGTCGGCCAGCTCGCTACCCCGGCGAAACTGCCACCGCGCCTCGACGGCGTCGCCCACCCGCTCGCAACTGACGAAGTGGCGTTCGATCTGCTCGTCCTCGGGGCTCCACTCCCGCCCTTCCATGGAGACGGTGATGCCGCCGTCCTCGGCCAGCTTGATGGCGTCGCCGTTGTTGATCTCCACCTCGAAGTCGGAGAGGTTCCCCTCGATCGGGGTGTACACGTAGCGCACCACCGCCGACAGGGAACGCGCCTCGAAGACGAAGGAGATGCCGTCCTTCTGGATGGAGTTCGTCACCTCCTCGGAGGTGGAGGGCCGCATCGACGCGGGCTCCCTCGGGGCCGCGGGCGGGAGAGGCTGGGTCTCCTCCGCCTCGAAGGCGAGCCCCGAGAGGGTGATGTCGGCGGTCTCGCGGTGAAAGAGGCCGCGGATCACCAGCCCGGCGATGCTCGTCCCGGAGGGCAGGGTGCGGCGCAGCAGATGACGGCCGGCGAAGTCGAGCCGGCCCATCGAGCGCTCCTGGCCTCCGCTCAGGAGGACGAAGAGCTCGGGCGCCTGGGCGTCGCCGGGGCCGGGGGCCTCGATCCACAGCCGGAGGGCGGCGGTACCGGCGGGAACGGGGAGTGGGTGCGGGGCGCTGACGACGGCTTCGCCGGCGCCGGTGCAGGAGATGAGAAGGCCGGTCCCAACCTCGGGCGAGGCCTCGCCCGACAGCCCTTCCCGGAAGTCGACCTCCCAGGAGCCGGCATCCTCCACCGGGGTAAGGCCGGGTTCCGGCTGCGGTCCCGCCTCGGTGGGACCGGGACGCCTGGCAGTCTCGATCTCCTCGCCGAGGTGAGAAAGCGTCATGACATCCTTCTGATTTTCGGGGTCTGCCGGGCGGCAGGTGCAATTCGGGTCCGAACGGAAACAGAGGAAGCTAGAGGATCTCCTCCGGGTGTCAAGCAGATCCGGCCCCGAGGAGCCTCGCCCCGGGGTCCCCTCCATTTGTCGACAAGGTTGACATGAAGAGGTCTAATCGATTGCGGAAGAATGAATTGAACGAATGGACCCACTCGTTTGACAGAAGCGGGGGACACCCATAGACTCGCTGTCATGGATCGCTCTCGCATCCGCAACTTCTGCATCATCGCCCACATCGACCACGGCAAGTCCACCCTCGCCGACCGCCTCCTGGAGAGGACGGAGACTCTGGGCGCCGAACAGATGCAGGCCCAGGTTCTGGACAGCATGGACCTCGAGCGCGAACGGGGGATCACGATCAAGGCCCACGCCGTGCGCATGCAGTACCGGGCCGCCGACGGCGAGGACTACCAACTGAACCTCATCGACACGCCGGGGCACGTCGATTTCACCTACGAGGTCTCCCGCAGTCTGGCCGCCTGCGAGGGCGCCATCCTCGTCGTCGACGCCACCCAGGGCGTCGAGGCGCAGACGGTGAGCAATCTGCTGCTGGCCATGGACCACGACCTGGCGATCATCCCCTGCGTCAACAAGATCGACGTGGCGGGGGCGGACGTGGCCGCCGTGGAGCAGCAGATCCTCGATCTCATCGGCGGCGACCGCGGCGAGATCCTGCCGATCAGCGCCAAGGAGGGCACCGGCGTCGCCGAGGTGCTGGCGGCGGTGGTGGAGCGCGTCCCGGCGGCGGCGGGCTCGGCGGAGGCCCCGCTCCGGGCGCTGGTCTTCGATTCCCTCTACGACAACTTCCGCGGCGTGATCTGTTTCATCCGCATCGTCGACGGCTCGCTCCGGAGGGGCCAGCGCGTGCGCTTCCACTCCACGGGGCGCGAGTACGAGGTGGAGGAGATCGGCCTCCTGCGCCTGGGACGGTTCGCCGCCGAAGAGATGGGGACGGGCGAGGTCGGCTATCTCATCGCCGGGGTGCGCGATCTCGGCGAGGCCCGTGTCGGCGATACGGTGATGGCGGCCGGGGGTTGCGGCGAGATCGAGCCCCTGCCGGGGTACCAGCCCCTCAAGCCGATGGTGTTCTCGGGCCTCTTCCCGGTCGACGCCGACGCCCACGCGGACCTGCGGGGAGCACTCGAGCGGCTGCGGCTCAACGACGCGGCCTTCACCTTCGAGCCCGAGAACTCCCCGGCCCTGGGCTTCGGCTTCCGCTGCGGGTTCCTCGGCCTCCTGCACATGGAGATCGTGCAGGAGCGCATCGACCGGGAGTACCGGATCGACCTGATCACGACCCTGCCCAACGTGCGCTACGAGGTCCTGCGCACGGACGCCACCATGCTGGAGGTGGAGAACCCCGCCCACCTGCCGCCTCCCGGAGAGATCGACGAGATCCGCGAGCCGATCCTCGAGGCGCAGATGCTGGTGCCCGCCGAGTACATCGGCCCGGTGATGCAGGTCTGCAACGAGCGCCGGGGTTCCTACCGGAACACCGAGTACCTCGACGCCAGCCGCGCCATCCTCCACTACGACCTGCCCCTGGCCGAGGTCGTCGTCGACTTCTACGACCGCCTCAAGTCCGTGTCCCGGGGATACGCCTCCTTCGACTACGAGCACAAGGAGATGCGCGCCGGCCCGCTGGTGCGCCTCGACATCCTGATCAACGGCGACCTCCTCGACGCCCTGGCGGTGATCATCCACCGCGACAAGGCCTACGAGTGGGGCCGGCGCCTGTGCTCCAAGCTCAAGGAGCTGATCCCCCGGCAGATGTTCGAGGTGGCCATCCAGGCGGCCATCGGCAACAAGATCATCTCCCGGGAGAGCGTGAAACCGTTCCGCAAGAACGTGATCGCCAAGTGCTACGGAGGCGACGTGACGCGCAAGCGCAAGCTCCTTGAACGGCAGAAGGAGGGCAAGAAGCGGATGAAGCAGGTGGGCAGCGTGGAGATCCCCCAGGAAGCCTTCCTGGCGGCCCTGCAGATCGAGGAATAGACGGCCGGGCACGGCCATGGCGAAGAGGAAGTCCTCGCGTACCCGGCGCCGGAGATCGACCGGGTCCCGTTCCCGCCGGCGTTCCCTCCTCCGGACCCTGGTCCTGGCCGGCCTCGGCCTGGTGGTGGTGAACACCCTCTTCCTGGGAGGGCATGCGGTGCGGACCGGGGGCATGGAGGACACCCTGCTGCCCGGGGACCGCCTGCTCTTCGAGAGGGTGACCTACGGCATACCCGTCCCCGTCGTCGGCGCCCTGCCCGCCCTCGGCGAGCCGTCGCCCGGCGATCTCGTCCTCTTCCGCGTCCCGGGGGAGCCGTACCGGACCTACCTGCAGCGTTGTGTCGCCGTGGCCGGCCAGAGCGTCGAGATCAGGGACAAGGCGGTCTTCGTCGACGGCGAGCGGTTCCCCGACCCGCCCCGGTCCAAGCACCTCGACCCCCGCATCCTGTCCGGCCGCGGCAGCCGCCGGGACAACCTGGGCCCGGAGCGGGTGCCGCCGGGCCACCTCTTCGTCATGGGCGACAACCGCGATCACAGCCGCGACAGCCGGCAGTGGGGGTTCCTGCCGGTGGCCGACGTCATCGGCCGGCCCCTGGCCGTCTGGTTCTCGGCCGAGCCCGCCGCCGAGGGGGGGCGCCTGCTGGCCGGCCTGGCGAGCCTGCCCGGCCGCCTGCGCTGGGGCCGGCTCGGGGCGGCGGCGCGATGACGGCATCCCCCCGGCGGCCCTTCGGCCTCTACGTCCACGTCCCCTTCTGCCCGCAGCGGTGCCCGTACTGCGCCTTCTCGGTGGTCACCGGGCGGCGGGCCGAGGAGGGCCTCTACGTCGAGCGCCTGTGCGGCGAGATCGAGACCTGGGCCCGCCTGGGGGACCGCGGAGGGCTCGATACCGTGTTCTTCGGGGGCGGCACCCCCAGCCGCCTGGACCCGCGTCTCCTGGGTGGGATCCTCGAGACCGCCGACCGCTTCCTGGGCCTGCGCCGCGGCGCCGAGGTGACCTGCGAGGCCAACCCCTCCACGGCGGAGGCCGGCCGCTTCCGCGACCTCCGGAGCGCGGGGGTCACCCGGCTGAGCCTCGGCGTGCAGTCCCTGCGCGACAGCAGCCTGCGCCGGCTGGGCCGCGCCCACGACGCCTCCGAGGCCGAGCGCGCCTGCGGCATCGCCCGCGGCGCCGGCTTCGACAGCGTCAGCCTGGACCTCATCTTCAGCATCCCCGGGGCCGCTGCCGCCGACTGGGAGCATACCGTCAGGCGGGCCATCGCCCTGGCCCCGGACCACCTCTCCGCCTACGCCCTGACCGTGGAGGAGGGCACGGCCTTCGCCCGGCGCCGGGCCGCCGGGGACCTGCCGGAAGTCGGCGAGGCCGAGGACGAGGAGGCCTGGCTCCACGCCGTGGAGAGCTTCACCGCCGCCGGCTACGAGCACTACGAGATCTCCAACTTCGCGCGTCCCGGGCACCGCTGCGCCCACAACTGGGACGGCTGGACCGGAGGCGACTACCTCGGCGTGGGGGTGTCGGCCCACAGCTTCCTCGACGGCCGGCGGTTCTGGAACACCTCCGACTTCGACGACTACCTGCGGCGGATGGAGTCCCGGGGCAGCGCCCGCGCCGGGGAGGAGCCGCCGGACGAGGAACTCCGCCGCCGCGACCGGCTGTGGCTCGGGCTGCGGACCTGCGCCGGCGTCGAGCTCGA
>JAJDTN010000255.1 GCA_022827165.1 Candidatus Latescibacterota bacterium | reverse complement strand
CTTGACTTTAAGGAATCGCGCGAAATCACGCACATATCCTAACTGCAGATTACGTTCAGTAATGGGAAGTAGCTCCCTCCCTGCCCTTGTAAGTGGGACAGATGGAATCTCAGTGTCGTCATCCTCTCCTTGAGCTTTCTTGATGTTCACCAGAGTATCCCTACAACGGTAGGTAATTCCGCTCTGCTTCACCTGCAGCGAGTTCCAATGGAATACCCTCCTGAGGAATGGGCCAGTTTCCACTAGGCCACAATCCTGAAGTTGAAGCAGGATACTGAAGGCGAGGGCACTGTGCTCTTTCGTATATTCTTCATCACGAAAGATAAAGTCGTCGATGACGAAGCCCGATATGGTGTTGAAAAGCCTGGCATCTTCCTGTGTCATGTTTCTGAGGACATCTAAAGCGCGGAGTGAAGTTCGCCCAGGGCTTTCTACCTCACCGGAAAGGACCTTGGCCCAGAGTCTCTGCATGTCTTCTGACGAAACATCTTGGATGCAATCGAAGAAGCGAGCGGTCCAATCATGGTCTGGTTCACTGTCCTCAACCTCCTTATCTCCCAGTTGTTCCGCCGATTGACTGACTACTGATTCGGTATTCCTCTGCCGCCTTTCTTCCTGAAATTGAATCCTTTGGTTGACAGTCTCAGAAATGTCCACCTCGCCCAGAATGTTGGTACTTGGTGATTCCATGATTTTCCGAGCCTTGGCCTGAGCCTCAGCATGGATCCCGAGGATCTTTGCGTCCCCTCTCGCAGTTACTTCCTTTGCCGCTGCTTCTTGTCGGGCACGCCATGTTGCCAGCAGAGTTCCCGCCACGCTGCCTATTCCACTAGCTGTATAGTCTAAGAGCTTTTCGATCGCTGGGATCTTGAGATTCATTGGCCAAGCCTCCCTTTCCTCAGGTTCGGCTATACGAACGGCATCAGTGAGAGATTTCTCAAGCCACGCTTTCTCTTCCCCGAAGGCAAGGCGGCGGTCTCTCTGCGGTCCATGGCGATCCTCTCCTTGCCTCCTCACCCCCGCTTGAAGAACAAGCAGTCCTTCCGCGCCACCTCTAGCGGCGTCTTCCCCTGCCGATTGGTGACGCGCACGTCGGCGCCGAGGACGATCAGGATCTCCGCCTCCTCGAGGTCCCCCCCGTACATCGCCTGGTGCAGCGGCGTGCGGCCCTTCTTGTCCCGGGCGTTCAGGTCCGCGCCCTTCCCGGCCAGCAGCCACAGCATCTCGGCGCCGGCCATGTGCAGGGGGGTCCGCCCCGCCACGGTCTGCGCGTCGACGTCCGCTCCGTGGTTCAGCAGCCATCGGGCGCAGCGCAGCGCGCCGGCGCGGGCGGCCCAGTGGAGGGGGGTCATGTCCGCCTCTCCCAGGGACCGCGCCACGCCGGGCTCTTCGCGCGCGCACTGGCGCAGGCGGTCGAGGTCGTCCCGGGCGCTGGCGGAGAACGGGTCGTAGTGGGCGCCGTGGTCGATCAGGGCCTGGACGATTCCGTCGCGGTTGCTCCTGCCGTGCACGCAGGCTTCCTGCAGGGCTGTGCACCCGCGCTCGCCGTTGCCCTTGAACTTCACCTCGGGGTCGGCGCCGTGCTCCAGCAGCAGCCGGGTGAGGGCCTCGCCGTCCCGCTGGATGGCCGCCCAGTAGAGGAGGGAGACGTTGTCGGGCCAGCCGGTGTGCGGGTTCGAGGTGCTCCTGGCGTCGGCCATGCCGCGCTCGAGGAGGATGCGCAGGTTGTCGGTGGAGACCGCCCAGGCGGCCTCGTGGACGATGTCGTACTCGGACTCCTTGCCTCCCCGGGCCCGGTGCTCGGCCACCGAGAACACCAGCCCCCGGTCGAGGAGGAACTCCAGGGCCGGTGCGCAGCCGCCCCGGTACGCGGCGATGTTGAGCACCGCGGGGCCGATCGTCGCCAACAGCGAGGGCTGGCGCTCCACGAGGGTCGCCATGCGCTCCACGTCGCACTCGCCGCTCCAGCGGTCCGAGGTGTGGCGGACGGAGGCATCTACGAACTCCTCCTCAAGCGGTGTCAGCGGACGTTCGTGCTCCGACATCCAGGCCTGTCTCCAGAAGGCGGCCGTCTCCCTGTCGTCCATGGCGATGCTGGTCCCTGTCAGTAGTGCTGACTGGTGAAGGTTACTCGCCGACCGTTCGTACCTGGCCCGGACCGAGATCCCGCAACGCCCGCTGGATGGTGTCCACGAGCGGCTCGAGGTGCACCATGCGGTTGGAAGGCCTGCGCCTGTACCGTGAAGGCGTCGTACTCTCTCAGCTGGACGGCGAGGGCCCGGGGCAGAGCTCTCGTCAAGCAGAACGCGCACGAGCCAGGACGGAGTCCCGGGCGCTGCCGAGAGCGGCAAGGGCCTGCGCCCTCGTCACCGACGGGAACTGGGCGAGGAACTCCTCGAGGGACTCGCCGCCCTCCAGGTAGTCGAACAGTGTCCGTGCCGGCACCCGTGTACCACGAAATACAGGCGTGCCACCGGAAATCGCGGGGTCGCTGTGAACGACCGCCTGCGAGTCCGTCTGTGCGAATGTCGCCATGGAATCAGCGTAGACACCTGCTGCAGATCGGTCAAGCGATGGCCGTTATCTCGGCTTCAGGTACTTGCATCCGAGCCGCGCCAGCTCGATGGCCGTCTTGCCGGCGCGGGTCCGGAGCCGCGTGCCGGCTCCCAGGACGATGAGCGCCTCCGCCGCCTCGACCTCACCCAGGTAGGTGGCGCGATGGAGGGGGGTCCGCCCCTTCGTGTCCCGCGGGTTCAGGTCGGCGCCGTGGCCGGCGAGGAGCCAGACCATGTCGTCGAGGCCCCACTCGGCGGCGATATGCAGTGACGTGCGGCCCGAGAGCGACTCGGCGTTCGCGTCGGCGCCCCGGCGCAGCAGCCAGCGCGCGCAATCGAGGGACCGGCCGCGCACCGCCCAGTGCAGGGGGGTCAGGTCGGCGGCGCCCCGGGTCTCGATCACCCTCCGGTCCTCGGCCGTCAGGGTCCGCAACCGGTCGAGGTCGCCGCGGCCGCACGCGGAGAAGACATCGTAGTACGCCCCTTCGGAGAGCAGGAACTCCGCGAAGCGCATCCCCTGGGCCCACCGCTCCGGGTTGTGCCAGGGCAGGCCCGCCCCGCCCATGGGAGGCGCCACCGCGTTCTGCAGCGCCGTGCGGCCGCTCTCCTCCTCGAAGGGGAGCTCCTCGTCGGGGTCGACCCCGTGCTCCAGGGCGAAGCGCGCGTACTCCAGGGGCCGGTAGATCGACATCCGCAGCAGGGTCGTCGTGTGGGGCCAGGAGATCCACGGCATGTTGGCGAAGGAAGCATCGGTGACGCCGGCCTCGAAGAGGGTCCGCAGGGTCCGGAAGTTCCCGCAGTAGAAGGCCCCCGAGACCTCCTCGTGATTCCCCTTGCCGGCCAACCCGGTCTCGCAGTCGTAGAGGGTGCGCACGCCGCGCTCGAGGAGGAAGAGGACGGCGTCGTGGGTGCCGTGGTAGGTGGTGGCCATGGACAGGGCGAGGGAGCCGACCGTGTCGAGCAGCGACGGCTGCTCCCGCAGAAGGGACCGCATGCGGGAGACGTCGCAGGTGGCGTGGCACTCGTCGTCGGCGTCGTGGGCGGAGGCGATGGCGAACCGCCGCTCGCAGTCGGTCATGCCCCGGCCTTCCCGCAGCTGGAAGGCGCCCTCCATCTTGGCCAGCAGGTACCCGGAGTCGTTGATGGCAGCCTCTCAGCTCTTCAGGAACTTGCAGTCGAGACGCGCCGACTGGAGCGCCGTCTTGCCCGTGCGCGTCTCGAGACGCGTGTCGGCGCCGAGCACGATGAGGGCCTCCGCCGCTTCGACCTGGCCCAGGTAGGCGGCCCGGTGGAGAGGCGTCCGGCCCTTCGTGTCCTGCGGGTTCAGGTCCGCCCCGTACCCCGCCAGCAGCCAGATCACGTCGGTGAGTCCCCACTCCGCGGCCAGGTGCAGCGCCGTGCGGCGCGAGATCGTCTCGGCGTTCACATCCGCTCCCCGGGCCAGCAGCCACCGCGCGCACTTGCCGGCGCCGGCCCGTGCCGCCCAGTGCAGGGGCGTCATGTCGGCCTCTCCCGGGCGGGTGACCGCGCCGGGGTCGCCGGCGGTGAGGGCGCGGACGCGGTCGAGATCCTCGCGCCCGCAGGCGGAGAAGATGTCGTAGAAGGCGCCGCGGGAGAGCAGGAACTCGGCGAACCTCAGCCCCCGCTTCCATCTCTCGAGGCTGTCCCATGGCGCGCTCGCACCGTCGAAGGGCGGCGCCACCGCGTGCTGCAGCACCGTCGTGCCCCGCTCCCCGTTCCCGGAGATCGGCGCCTCGGGATCGGCGCCGTGATCGAGGGCGAACTCCGAGAACTCCAGCCGCCGGTAGACGGCCCAGAAGAGCAGGGAGGTGTTGCCGGGCCAACCGACATGGGAGGTGGAGATGACGGAAGCGTCGGCGATGCCCGCGTCGAACAAGGTGCGCAGGATCCGGAACCGCCCGGCTCGCGTCACCTGCTCCGCGTCCAGCTCCGCGTTCTCTCCCATGCCCACGTAGAAAGCGTGGGTGATCGGCTCGTGCTGCTCCTCTCGCGGCCGTCCCGTCTGAGCGTCGTACAGCTCCCGGACCCCGCGGTCGAGGAGGAGCCGGACCGCGTCGTAGCTGTTGCAGCCGACGGCCTGGCTGAGGGCGACGGGGCCGACCGTGTCGAGCAGGGACGGTTGTTCGCCAAGCAGCGCGCGCATTCGGCCGACATCGCTGGTTGCGCCCCGGCCCCGTGCGTCGGCGCCGTGGCCCGCGGCGTGCAGGAACCGCAGCTCGCGGTCCGTGAGCTTCCGTCCCTCCCGGCTCTCGAAGGCGCGGGTCAGCTTGTTGTCCATGGTTCCCCTCGTTGCGTGTCGAGGTCTCTTGCGCGTCGGCCGCCCCGTTGGCGCAGGAAGTCCGCCACCGGGGCGGAGTCGATCTCCTCGGCGTAGTCGAGGGCGGTCATGCCCTCCGCGGACAGGGTGTTGACGTCGGCGGCGTGGTCGAGGAGCAGCTCCATGGCCGGGATGTGCTCCCCGTTGCGGGCGAGTTCCCGCGCCTCGACGCCGTCGGGGGCGACGAGGGACTGCAGGGTCGTGGTGCCGCCGCGGCTCTTCCCGAGGCGGTCGGGGTCGGCGCCGCGGGCCAGGAGGAGCCGGGCCACGTCGAACGCTCCGCTCCGCAGGTAGTGGAAGAGGAGGGAGCGGCCGGGGATGTACTCGCCCTTGACGTCGGCGCCGGCGTCGATGAGGACCTCGGCGAAGGCGGGGTCCCCGGCGCGGGACAGGGGCGACTGTCCGCGCCAGGAGGAGAGGGGCAGCCCGTCCCGGCCGTGGGACTCGCCGTCGGCGCCCGGCTCCCAGCCGCCGGCGTTCGCGTCGGCCCCCAGGCGCAGCAGCAGCCTCACCATCTCCAGGTCGCGGCTGCGGAGGGCGTGCATCAGGGGCGGCTCCCGCTCCGGGGCCAGGGGCCGGTCGACGAACCCCGGGTCGGCGGCGGCGAGCTGCCGCACCCGGTCGAGCTTCCCCAGGCCGACGAGGACCTGGGGACTCGCCTCGGCCCCCGCTTCGAGGAGGTGCTCGGCGACCTTCTCCCGGCCGTTGAAGACGGCCCACTCCAGCGGGGTCCGGCCCCGCAGGTCGTCGCGGCGGTCGAGGAGCCCGTCCCCGGCGGCCAGCTGTCTCCGGAGTTCCTCCAGGTCGCCCACCGCCGCCGCCGAGTAGAGGTCGTGCCGGGCGCCATGCCGCAGGAGCAGCTCGATCTTCTCCCCGTCGTAGTGGTTGATCGCCGCGTGCAGGGCCGAGCCCCCCGGCCGCGATGGCAGGTTCGGGTCCGCTCCCGCCTCCAGCAGCAGGCGCACCGTCTGCACCGTGCCCTCCCAGCAGGCCAGCACCAGGGGCGGCGCCCAGCCGTGGTTGCCCTCGTACCCGAGGGCGTCGATGTCGGCGCCGTGTTCGATGAGCAGCCGCAACAGGCCGGCGTGGCCATAGGCGGCCAGGTGCACGGCGCGGCTGGTCTGGTCCGGGGCCCGCTCCCACCCGGCGGCTGTCCGTCTCGGGCCGCCAATCCACGCCCGGCCGTGCAGGTCCGCGTCGACGAGGCCGGGATCGGCGGTCAACATCTCCTCGATGCTCTCCAGGTCGAGGCGGCTCACGGCCTTGACGAAGGGATGCTCCAGCGGCAGGGGCCCGTTCCGGTGCACCTCCGGGCCGGAGGACTCCACCATCAACCCCCGTCGAACTCCGGGTTCCCCCGGTCCTCGATCTCCAGCGCCTCCCTAGCCCGGCGGACCACCTTCGCCTCCAGCTCTCCCTGCCTCGCCAGGTCGGCCAGGGCGGCGTAGGCGATCATCGCCGCGTCGACCTCGAAGAACCGGCGCAGGGCGGCCCTCGACTCGCTGCGGCCGAAGCCGTCGGTGCCGAGGGCCACCGGAGGCCGCGGGAACCACCGCGCCACCGAGTTGGGCAGGGACTTCACGTAGTCGCTGGCGATCACGAAGGCGCCGGTCTCGCCCTCCAGGCACTGCTGCACGTACGGCGCGCGGGGGGTGTCGCCGGGATGCAGCAGGTTCCAGCGCTCGGCGTCGGCCCCCTCCTGGTGGAGCTGCTTGAAGCTGGTGACGCTCCACACGTCGGCGGCGATGCCGTACTCCTCCTCCAGCATCCGCTGCGCCTCCAGGACCTCCACGAGAATCGCCCCCGAGCCGAAGAGGTGGGCCCGCTTCTTCCGCCGCGGGTGGGCCGTCGGCCGCAGCCGGTACATCCCCTTCAGGATCCCCTCGCGGGCGCCCTCGGGCATGGGCGGCATCTCGTACGAGGCGTTGGTCACCGTCAGGTAGTAGATGACCGGCTCGCCCTCCTGCTGCATGCGGCGGATCCCCTCCTCGACGATGACGGCGACCTCGTAGCCGAGGGCGGGGTCGTAGGCGATGACGTGGGGATAGCCGTAGGCGGCGATGTGGCTGTGGCCGTCCTGGTGCTGCAGGCCCTCGCCGTTGAGCGTGGTGCGCCCCGAGGTGGCGCCGATGAGGAACCCCCGGGCGCGCTGGTCTCCCGCCGCCCAGATCAGGTCGCCCACGCGCTGGAAGCCGAAGATCGAGTAGAACAGGAAGAAGGGCAGGGTCGGCACGCCGTGGGTGGAGTAGGCGGTGCCCGCGGCGATGAAGGTGGACAGCGCCCCGGCCTCGGTGATGCCCTCCTCGATGAGCTGGCCGTCCCGGGCCTCGCGGTAGTAGGTGAGGCTCTCGGAGTCGACGGGCTCGTAGAGCTGGCCGATGTGGGAGTAGATGCCGTACTGCCGGAAGAGGGCCTCCATGCCGAAGGTGCGGGCCTCGTCGGGGACCATGGGCACGATGAGGCGCCCGAGCCCCGGGTCGCGCAGCAGCTTGGCGAGGATGCGCACCAGCACCATGGTCGTCGAGGCGCGGCGTCCGCGGCTGCCCTGGTGGAACTCCCCGAACAGCCCCTCCTTCGGCGGCTCGGAGGGGGCGGCGGCCTCGGAGCGCTCGGGCACGAACCCGCCCAGGGCCCGCCGCCGCTCCAGCAGGTAGCCGATCTCGGGGCTGTCCTCGGGCGGCCGGTAGAAGGGCAGCTCCTCCACCTCCTCGTCGGAGAGGGGGATATCGAAGCGCGTGCGCATCTCCCGCATCACCTCCATGTCGAGGCGCTTGAGCTGGTGCGCCGTCATCGCCCCCTCGCCGACGCGGCCCATGCCGAAGCCCTTGATCGTTTTGGCCAGCACCACCGACGGGGCGCCGCGGAACCCGGTGGCGGCGCCGAAGGCGGCATGGACCTTCTCGGCGTCGTGGCCGCCGCGCCGGATGGTGCGGATCTGCTCGTCCGTCAGCCCCTCGGACAGCCTCATCAGGCGCCGGTCGCCGCCGAAGAAGTGCTGCCGCTGGTACTCGCCGGTGGAGACGGAGTACTTCTGGTACTGACCGTCCACCAGCTCGCCCATGCGGCGCGACAGCAGCCCGTCCGGGTCGCGCGCCAGCAGCGGGTCCCAGTCGGAGCCCCAGATCACCTTGATGACGTTCCACTCGGCGCCGCGGAAGAAGGTCTCCAGCTCCTGGATGATCTTGGCGTTGCCGCGCACCGGGCCGTCGAGTCGCTGCAGGTTGCAGTTGATGACGAAGACGAGGTTGTCGAGGCGCTCGCGCGCGGCCAGGGAGATCGCCCCCAGGGCCTCGGGCTCGTCCATCTCGCCGTCGCCGAGGAAGGCCCAGACCTTGGCGCCGCCGGGCTCCTTGAGGCCGCGGTCCTCGAGATAGCGGTTGTAGCGCGCCTGGTAGATCGCCATGATCGGCGCCAGTCCCATCGAGGCCGACGGGAAGGGCCAGAACCCCGGCATGAGCCGCGGGTGGGGGTAGGAGGGCAGGCCGCCGCCGGGCCGCAGCTCGTGGCGGAAGTTGACGAGCTGCTCCTCGCTCAGGCGGCCCTCCAGGAAGGCGCGGGCGTAGATCCCGGGCGAGGTGTGGGCCTGGAAGAACACGTGGTCGCCCTCGAACTCGTCGGTACGCCCGCGCAGGAAGTGGTGGAAGGCGACCTCCATCAGGGTCGCCGCCGAGGCGTAGGTGGCGATGTGGCCGCCGATCGTCGGGTCTTCGTGGTTGGCCCGCACCACCATGATGGCGGCGTTCCAGCGCAGGATGTCGCGCAGCCGCTGCTCCAGGCGGTGGTCGCCGGGGTAGGGGGGCTGGCGGTCGGGGGGGATGGTGTTGACGTAGGGGGTGTTCGTCGCCAGGGGCAGGGCCACGCCCCGGCGGCGGGCCCGGTCGCGGAGCTGGTCGAGCAGCTCGACGACGCGCTCCGGCCCGGAGGCGGCGAGGACGTACTCCAGCGAGTCGAGCCACTCGCGGGTCTCGATCTCGGCCGGCGTCGCCGGCGGGCGGATCGGCTGGCTCATGGGCCGGCCCCGGGAGGCGTCACCCCTGCCGGTAGAGGCGCCCGTCCTTCACCACCGTCACCGGCTCGAGGTTGCGGGAGCCGGTGCGCGCCAGTCCGCGCGCGTCCACCAGCTCGAAGCTGCCCTCCTGCATCTCGGCGACCACGGCGTCGCCGATGGCGCCCGGCGCCAGGGTGCCGAGATCGTTGCGCCGCAGCACCGACGCCGCCGGCACGCTGGTCACCATGGCGATGACGTCGTCGAGGGAGAGGCCCAGGTGCAGGAACTTGGTCATCACGTTGGCCAGGTCGTACACGGGGCCGTGCAGGTTGTAGATGTGAAGGTCGGAGGAGATCGTGTGAGGCGGCACGCCCTGCTCCAGGGCCGCCTCCACAACCGGCCAGGAGAACGACCCGGCGCCGTGGCCCACGTCGAAGATGACGCCGCGCTCGATCGCCTCCCGCACCGCCGGACGGATGCGGCCGCCGTCGTCGAGGATGCCGCAGGTGCTGTTGTGGAAGCAGTGGGTGAGGATGTCGTCCTTCTTCATCACCGCCAGGATGTCGTCGAGGGACTCGCACCAGGCGGCCTGGGGGTGGATCATGATCGGCAGGCCCACGGCGTCGGCCGCCTCGCGGGCCCGGTGCAGGGGCTCCAGACCGGCGGCCTCGCCGACGATGGTGTTCCTCGTGAGCCGCGCCTTGACGCCGATGAGCAGGTCGCGGTTGGCCTCGATCATGCGGCGGCAGGCGTCGACGTCGGCCAGCTCCAGCAGGGACAGCTCGCCCACCTTGACGGTGATCATGCCCTGGGAGGAGATGTTCAGCTCCGCCAGGATGCGGGTCTGGGACGCCTCGATGACGTACTTGCGGAAGCCGGGGAAGATGTCGGCCCCCGCCGAGCCGGCGTCGACCACGGTGGTGGCGCCGCGGGCCAGGCAGGTGGGGTCGGGCTCGATGCCGTAGTGGGTGACGTCGGGGAAGACGTGGACGTGGACGTCGATCCACCCCGGCGTCACGTAGCGGCCCCTGGCGTCGATGACCACGCGCGCCTCTCCGGCGGGCAGGTCCGCCCCCACCTCGGCCACGACGCCGCCAGCGAAGGCCACGTCGCGGCGGTCGTGGATCCCCTGGGCGGGGTCGACGAGGGTGCCGTTCTCGATGAGCAGGTCGTATTTCATGCGGGGTGATCCTCTCGCGAAGGCGTGGGGTGAGGTAGAATTAGCGGCCGTGCCTTGATCCGTCAAAGAAGGAGGTCCCCGTGGCAGGATATGGAGCGCCATGCTGAGAGCCATTCTCTGGGACAACGACGGTGTCCTGGTCGACACCGAAGGCCTGTACTTCCAGGCCTGCCGCGAGACCTTGGAGCGCCTCGGCGTCCACCTTAGCGAAGCCCGTTTCATCGAGTTCTTCCTCAAGGCCAGCGAAGGCCTGGCCAGGATCGCCGCCGAACACGGAATAGACGAACGGGCGCTGGAGCCCGCCCGCATCTGGCGCAACGCCCGCTACACCGAACTCTTGCGCGCCGGCGTACCCGTCATCGACGGCGCCCGCCAGGTGCTGGGCCAACTCCACGGCACTGTGCGCATGGGCATCGTCACCAGTTCTCGGCGGGAGCACTTCGAGATCATCCACGCCGCCACCGGCCTGCTGGACTACATCGATTTCACGCTCGTGCGCGAAGACTACCGGCATTCCAAGCCCGACCCCGAGCCCTACCTCACGGCCATGCGGCAGAACGGCCTTGGCGCCGCCGAATGCGTCGCTATCGAAGACTCGGACCGGGGGCTGCGAGCCGCACTGGCGGCCGGGCTGCGCTGCATCGTCATCCAGCAGGGCCTGACGCGCGGCCTGGACTTCACCGGCGCCCTGCGGCAACTGACCGATATCCGTCAGGTCCCACCGCTGATCCATGAGCTCATGCAGACTTAGTACTGCTTCAGGTGTCGGCCGCCGCCGAGCCGGCGTCGACCACGGTGGTGGCGCCGCGGGCCAGGCAGCTCCGTCCATGATCCGTCAAAGGAGGAGGTCTCCGTGATCCCCACCATCCAGGCCGCCCGCCGCTGCGAGCCCCCGGCCTGGGCGCCGCTGCAGCGCCGGCTCCTGGCCACCATGTCCGAGGCCGCCCGCGAGGCCTCGGCCCGCTACAGCTTCCCAGACGGCACCGCCACCTTCGTCGACGACGTCGACGACGGGTACGAGGCCCGCGCCGGCCGCGGCGCCCTCTACGCCCTCGG
>JAJDTN010000115.1 GCA_022827165.1 Candidatus Latescibacterota bacterium | reverse complement strand
CCGGGTTGATGCCCCAGGTGACGGTGGGGGCGATCCCGGCGGCGTCGATCTCCACGACGTCGTCGTAACCGGCGCCGGGGCCGGAGCCGATGGAGCGCCACCAGTCGACGGCGCGGTCGAAGTCGGCTCCCCGGGGCGCCTCCGGACGGCCCTGGAGATACTCGAAGGTGGTCTCGTCGGGATTGACGTAGCCGCAGCGGGCGCCGCCCTCGATGGACATGTTGCAGACCGTCATGCGCTCCTCCATCGACATGCGGTCGAGAACCCCGCCGGCGTACTCGTAGGCGTAGCCGACGCCCCCCTTCACGCCCAGTGACCCGATGACATGGAGGGTCAGATCCTTGGCGTACACCCCGGGGCCGAGGGTTCCATCCACCGAAACGCGGCGCACCTTGGGACGGGACATGGCCAGGCACTGGGAGGCGAGCACGTCCCGCACCTGGCTGGTGCCGATGCCGAAGGCGACGGCCCCGAAGGCGCCGTGGGTGGAGGTGTGGCTGTCGCCGCAGGCGATCGTCATCCCCGGCTGGGTCAGCCCGAGCTCGGGCCCGATGACGTGGACGATGCCCCGGCGGGGATCGTCCATGCCGAAGAGGGGGATCTCGAACTCGGAGGCGTTCTCCTCCATGGCCACCATCATCCGCTCGGCGAGATCGTCGAGGAAGGGGCGGTCGCTCATGTCGGTGGGGATGATGTGGTCCACCGTGGCCCAGGTGCGCTCGGGGTGCATCACCCGCAGGCCGCGCTCACGCAGCATCTGAAAGGCCTGGGGGCTCGTGACCTCGTGGATCAGGTGCAGCCCGACGAAGAGCTGCGTCTGTCCCGATGGCAGCTCGCGGACCGTGTGGGCGTCCCAGACTTTCTCGAAGAGGTTCTTCCCCATCTCCCTCGGGTCTCCTTGCGGAAGGGCGGCGCCTCAGTGAGCGCGGTCGGGGGCCTTCTGGTCGAGCCGCACCTGCCGCCCCCGGCGCAGCTCGAGCCGGTTGATGGCGTCCACGTAGGCCCGGGCGCTGGCCTCGATGATGTCCGTCGAGGTGCCGCGTCCGGTGGTCTTCAGGTCGCCGTCGCTGACGCGCACCGTCACCTCTCCCATGGCCTGGCTGCCCCCCGTGATGGCCTGGATCGAGTACTCCTCGACCTTGGCCCGGGTGTTGGTCACCTGGTTGATCGCCTCGTACGTGGCGTCCACCGGTCCGTCGCCCCAGGCCGACTGCTGCACCCGCTCCTCGCCGTCGACGCGGATGCGCACCGTCGCCGAGGGCACCGTGCCCGTTCCGCTCACCGTGTGCAGGTACTCCAGCGCGAAGCGGCCGCCCTCGCCCTCGCGGATCTCGTCCTCGACGATGGCCATCAGATCCTCGTCGAAGACCTCCTTCTTCTTGTCCGCCAGCTCCAGGAAACGCTCGTAGATCTCGTCGAGCCGCTCGGCGTCCATCTCGTAGCCCAGCTCCTCCAGCCGATGGCGCAGGGCGTGCCGGCCGGAGCGCGCCGTGAGGACGATGGAGGTCGCCTCCCAGCCCACCTCGGTGGGGTCCATGATCTCGAAGGTGTCGCGCGACTTGAGCACGCCGTCCTGGTGGATGCCGGAGCTGTGGGCGAAGGCGTTGGCCCCGACGATCGCCTTGTTGGGCGCCACCGCGATCCCCATGAGACGGCTCACCAGGCGGCTCGTGGACAGGATCTCCCTGGCCACCACCTCCGTGTGCAGGCCGAAGTAATCCGCCCGCGTCTTCAGGGCCATCACCACCTCCTCCAGCGAGGCGTTGCCGGCGCGCTCCCCCAGGCCGTTGAGGGTGCATTCCACCTGGCGCGCCCCCGCCTGCAGGGACGCCAGGCTGTTGGAGACGGCCATGCCGAGGTCGTCGTGGCAGTGCACGCTGATCACCGCCCGGTCGATGTTCGGCACCTCGTCGCGCAGCCGCCGGATGAGACCGGCAAACTGCTCGGGCACGGTGTAGCCCACCGTGTCGGGGATGTTGATCGTCGTCGCCCCCGCCTCGATGGCGGCCTGCACGATCTCGGCCAGGTAGGAGAACTCCGCCCGCGTCGCGTCCATGGGCGAGAACTCCACGTCCTCCGCGTACCCCCTGGCCCGGGTCACGGCCTTCACCGCCATGTCGAGGACCTCCGAGGCGCTCTTGTGCATCTGCCGCGCCAGGTGCGCCTCGGAGGTGCCCACGAAGGTGTGGATGCGCGGCCTGGGGGCATCCCTCAGGGCCTCGCCGGCGCGGTCGATGTCCTTGGGGATCACCCGCGCCAGGGCGCAGATCGCCGGCCCTTCCACCTCGAGCCCGACGCGCTGCACGGCCTCGAAGTCCTCGTTGGAGGAGATCGGAAAGCCCGCCTCGATGACGTCGACCCGGAGGCGGGCGAGTTGGTGGCCGATCTCGAGCTTGTCGCGCAGGGTCAGGGACGCCCCGGGCGACTGCTCGGCGTCGCGCAGGGTCGTGTCGAAGATGATTACGCGATCCTCGGACTTGGATGGTGCCATGGCCAGTGCTCCGTCAGATGCCGGTGGGCGCGCCCTCAGGACCCGTTCCCGGGCTCCCCCAGCCAGCTCATCATGCCGCGCAGGCGGCTGCCGACCTCCTCGATCAGGTGCTCGGCGTCGCGGCGTTTCCTGGCGTTGTAGTTCGGACGGCCCACCTGGTTCTCCAGCAGCCACTCCTTGGCGAACTGCCCGTTCTGCACCTGCGCCAGGATGCGCTTCATCTCCCGCCGCGTCTCCTCGGTGACGACGCGTCCCCCGCGGGTCAGGTCGCCGAACTCGGCGGTGTCGCTGATGGAAGAGCGCATGTTGGCGATGCCGCCTTCGTAGATCAGGTCGACGATCAACTTGACCTCGTGGAGGCATTCGAAGTAGGCGACCTCAGGCTGGTACCCCGCCTCCACGAGGGTATCGAAGCCGGCCCGGATCAGCTCGGTGAGGCCGCCGCAGAGGACGACCTGCTCGCCGAAGAGGTCGGTCTCGGTCTCCTCGCGGAAGGTCGTCTGGATGACGCCGCCGCGGGTGCAGCCGATGCCCTTGGCATAGGCGAGGCCGATCTCGTGGGCGCGCCCGGTGGCGTCCTGCTCGACGGCGAGCAGACCCGGAACACCGCCCCCCTCGCTGTACACCCGGCGCACGAGATGCCCGGGCCCCTTGGGGGCGACCATGAAGACATCGGCGTCGGCGGGCGGCACGACCTGCCCGAAGGGGATGTTGAAGCCGTGGGCGAAGGCGAGGGCGTTGCCGGCCTCCAGGTTGGGGCGGATGTCGGCCTCGTAGACGCTGCGCTGCACCTCGTCGTTGATCAGGATCATGATGATGTCGCCGGCGGCGGCGGCCTCGGCGACGGTGGCCACCTCCAGTCCCGCGCTCTCGGCCTCGGCCCGGCGGGCGCTGCCCTCGCGGAGGCCGACGACGACTCCGACGCCGCTCTCCTTCAGGTTGAGGGAGTGGGCGTGTCCCTGGCTGCCGTAACCGATGACGGCGACCGTCCTGTCGCTCAGCAGCTCGAGGTTGGCGTCGTCGTCGTAGTACATCTGCATCGCTATGCTCCTTGCCCCGGGAAGGGGCGGCGGCCGCGGCCGCCTTGTGGGGTCACCGGAGTGGGCACAACTCCGTCACCGCCCGTGAAATCGCTTCAGAGGCTCCGTCCGGCGTCTTCGATTGGGGTGCGTGAGAAGGGAAGCGGCGGAGCCTATTCGATCGGCCCGGCAAGGAGGAGGCCGGGAATCGGGCGATCGAGCGGAATGAGCGGCAGGGAACGCAGGGAGAGACGGGCCCGGGGTGTCGGGTGTCGATGTGGGCTCGGGGCGCTCGATGCGATGCTCATGGGAAGGCCGGAACCGGTATCTGGTGGAAAGCGCGCAATATAGAGGGGACCCGCAAGGATGTCAAGAATGGGCGGGTGACAGCCGCGCCCCCCCGGAGCCCGCCCCCGGGAGCGGGCCTGGCGATGCCGCGGGCAGGGTCACCCCCCGAACAGCTTCGGAAGCTGGTTGCTCAAAGTGACGATGGTGAAATAGCCGAAGAACGCGCTGGCCCACACCATCGCCAGGAAGCGCACGACGGGAGTGCGCAAGGTCCCGCCCAGGACGCGGCTGTTCATCCACAACAGCAGCAGCGAGTAGATCAGCATGACGCCGCCGTTCAGGGCGGCGCTGAGGACGAGCAGCACCAGCGGCTGCGCCAGGCCGGGCACGACCAGCCCCGCCAGCAGGATGGCGCACCCGAGCAGGATCTGGCCCCACAGGAGCAGGAAGTAGAGGCGGCTGTCGGTCCAGACCTCGCTGTCGCGCAGCCAGTTGACCTTGATGATGTCCGTCGAGATGCGGGCGCAGGCGTCGAGGAGCCCCAGCTCCGTCGTCAGCAGGATGGCGATCCCCATCCAGTGGAAAGCGTGCTGCATCCACGGCCCGTAGCGGTCGCCGATGAACCGCCCCTCGGCGCGGATGAAGCCGAAGCCCTTCTCCAGCCCGGGGGTCCCCTGGGTAGTGGCGTAGGCGATGAGGGAGAGCATCATCAGGGAGAGCACCGACAGCAGGTAGAAGTTGAGCAGGTGCTCGCGGTTGGCGGCGCCCCACCAGTCCTTCCACCGGCGCAGGTTGTCGGCGCCGTGCTCGAAGTGGGCGCCGATGCCGGCCACCGCCTCGGCGCGCCCCGTGAGGGGACTCGTCAGGCGGCCGGCGAAGCGCCCCATGGCATAGCCCTTCTCGCGCACGTAGTTGCTCTGGGCGAGGTTCATCGTGCCGCCGGCGCCGGCGAAGGCCAGGGCTCCGAGGAGCAGGGGCAGCTCCATGCCCTCGGGGATGTGGCCCACGTTGGCGATGCCGCGCGCCATTTCCCCCACGTGCACCAGATCGACCACGAGGAAGGCGAGGATCAGCATGAACAGGAAGATGAACGCCACCAGGATCTTCTGAAGCCTCTCCACCGTGTTGTAGACCACGGGCCCGAGGGTCAGTGCGGCACCGATGGCCAGCAGGCTGAGGATCGAGATCAGGGTGCGCGCCTGCGCGCCTCCGCCGATCTCCCAGGTGAGCATGGTCGCCGCTCCCGCCGCCCACCCCGGCCACATCCAGGGGATGACGTTGCATACGAGGAAGACGGCGGCCCAGCCCTTCCACAGGCGGCAGAATCCGGTGATCGCCGACTCGCCCGTGGCCAGGGTCCAGCGCTCGATCTCCATGTTGATGAAGTACTGGGTGGTGACCCCCACCATGCACGCCCAGAAGGCGACGAAGCCGAAGCGGTAGGTGATGTAGGGCCAGAGGACGAACTCGCCGCTGCCGAGGGAGAGTCCGAGCAACAGGACGCTGGGGCCGAGGAGCCTGCGCCACGATGGCGCTTCGGGCAGATCCTGGTAACGAGCCGGAGGCAGCCGGTCGCTGGGGATGACCTCGTGGGGGACGGGCCGGGACCCGCTCACCGGCGGCGGCTCTCCCGGAAGGCGACCAGCGGATGCTCGCG
>JAJDTN010000308.1 GCA_022827165.1 Candidatus Latescibacterota bacterium | reverse complement strand
CGCGAGCCCATACATTGTCAATGTTGATTCAATAATCAATCTATCTGCCCCCATGCCCCCTTCCCGTTACCTCTCCTCCACCGAGGCCTGCTCCGAGCTGGGAATCCGGCCGCAGACCCTCTACTCCTACGTGAGCCGCGGCCTCGTCCGCTCCGAGACCGGGGACCAGCGGCGCCGCACCCGCCAGTACCACCGCGAGGACATCGAGCGGCTCCGCCACCAGAAGGAGCTGCGTGCCCATCCCGAGGCCGCCGCCGGGCGCGCCCTGCGGGCCGGGGACCCGGTCCTGGAGTCCGCCCTCAGCCGCATCGACGACGACGACCTCCACTACCGGGGGATCAGCGTCGGCGAGCTGGCGCGAGGGGGCACCGCCGAGGAGGTGGCGGCCCTGCTGTGGACGGGGGACCGGTCCCGGCCCATCGAGGGATTCACCGGTGATGTCCGCCTGGAGGGGGTGGGACCGGGGCTCGGCGCGGAACTGGCGCCGCTGTCAGCCATCGAGCGGATGCAGGCGCTGCTCCCGGTGATCGCAGCGGCCGATCCCGCGGCCTACGCCACGGCGCCTCCGCAGATCCATCGCTGCGGGGCCCGCATCCTGCGGCTCATGACCCTGATCGCCGCCGGCCGCGCGCGGACCCGCCACGGAATCGCCCGGACCCTGCAGACCGCCTGGCTGCCCGGAAGACCCGAGACCACCCCGCTCATCGAAGCCGCCCTGATCCTCTGCGCCGACCACGAGCTGAACGTCTCCACCTTCACCTGCCGCACCGTGGCGTCGAGCGGGGCCAGCCTGTACGCGGTGGTGACGGCGGGACTCAGCGCCCTGCAGGGGCCCCGTCACGGCGGATCGACCGGTCGCCTGGAGGCCCTCTGGGACGAAGCCGAAGCGAGCGGCGCCGGGGAGACGGTCGACAGCAGGCTGAGGAGAGGGGATCCCGTCGAGGGCTTCGGGCACGTGGTCTACCGAGGCGTCGACCCACGGGCGAAGATCCTCATGGGACTACTGGACGAAGCGGTCCCCGAGGCCCGCCAACTGGAGACGGCACGAGCCTTGATCGAGGAAGTCGGAAAGCGGACGGGGCTCTCCCACAACGTGGACCTGGCGCTGGTGGCTTTGCGCCGGGCCCTGGGCCTGGAGAGAGGAGGCGCCCTGCTGCTTTTCTGCCTGGGGCGGACCATCGGCTGGATCGCCCATGCGATCGAGCAATACCAGACCGGGCGGCTGATACGCCCGCGCGCCAGGTACACCGGACCGGATCCCGGATCCATGTCTGCTACTGCGACGGCATCGGCTGCAACGCCTCCACCAAGACGGCGCTGAAGCTGCTCACCCTGGGCTTTGAGGTGCGCGAGCTGATCGGCGGGCTGGACTGGTGGAAGCGCGACGGCTACGCCACGGCGGGGACCGGGAGGCGGCCCGGGACCGAGATCAAGTGCGGGTGCTGAGTCGCGTGTCCGCCCGCGTCAGGTGGGCGAGGCCCCGGCGAGCTCCCGGTCGATGACATCTCCCTTCGTGGCTTCGACGAGAGAGACGTCGAACTGGCTCTGCAGATTCATCCACAAGGCGGCCCCCGTGCCGAGGTAGCGCCCGAGGCGGACGGCCGTATCGGCGGTGATCGACCGCTCGGCACGAAGGATCGCCGTGATCCGGTTTGCGGGCACCCGGATGGCGAGGGCCAGCTGATTCGCGCTCATGTCCCGGGCGTCGAGCTCGGCCCGGAGTAGTTGTCCGGGGTGTGTCTTGATGCGTGGCATTGGCAATCCTCCTCAGCCCTTGTGATAGTCCTCGATGGCGACGTCGTGCGCGTTGCCGTCATGGAAGCGGAACGTGACCCGCCACCGGCCATTCACGGTCATTGCCCATTGGCCTTGCCTTGAGCCCTTCAGCGCATGCGGGCGAGCTGCTCTCACCGATCGGAGCGGCTCCAGCGCAGGAGTCGCGTCCAAGGCGTCGAGCAGTATGAGCGCCCGACTGTAGTCCAGACCCCGAAAACCCCGTTGCCGACCCTCCTCGAAGAGCCGCCGGGTTCCACTGTTGGCGAAAGACAGAATCACCCTCAGACATTAGGACGGATCTCGTAGCACGTCAAGCGTAGTAAGAAAGCAAGGGGTCCGAAGGTTGGCTGCCTTCAGAGGCGGCGGCGGAGAATGACGCTGCTACTGCGAACCCTGGCTTGGAGGCAGCCTACAGAGGATCAGCCTCACTCGTCCCGATGACGAAGTAGGGTGTCCGGGTGCGCCAGTCGGGCCAGCGGGTGGACCGCCCATCCTCGAAATGGAACTCGAAGAACACCATCAGGTCCCAGGCGGGATCGATGGCCTCTCCCGGGATCACCGCTCGATGCGCGTCCCCGGCGGGTCCCATGTCCACGCAGCTGAAGTCCAGGGCCTGATGGGCGATCCGGTAGTGGCAGCGGACGGCGGCCGGCGTTGGTGATTCGCACCGGATGCGGAGCTCCAGGTCGCGGCCCGCCTCGGCGCGGTCTGGAGGAACGAAGGTCACCTCCGGCGGGTCGGGATGGACCTCGCCGCCGGGGAACGGCCCCGGGTCCGCGGATCCGATCTCCGGCTGTTCCGCGATGAGCGCGTCCATGGCCTCCAGGTCGCGCTCGACCACCCGCAGGTCATCCTTCCAGTGGCCGGTATGGCCCTTCTCGCGGAACCCGAAGATCAGGTCGCCGCCGTATGCGCCCTCCGCCGCCGATGAGAGGGCGATCCAGTGGTCGCGCGCCTGTAGCAGCAACTCCCGCACAGCGGGCAGGCGGTGAGTCTCCCCCGCCTTGCGGTGCAAGGCCAGGTGCACGGCCGCCAGCAGACGGCAGGCATGGTACTCCGCCAGGTGCGCGAGCAGGGTGAAGTCGAGGAGGATGTGTCGCAGCTCCGGCTGCTCCGAATGTCCTCCATCGAGGCCGGACAGAAGGCCGCGTACCTCTGCGGCAATCCGCCGGAGGTGATGGGACACCTGCGGCGGCGTCCACTTGCCGCAGAGCCGGTCACCCATGGCATCCTCCACGTACTCGTCGATCCCGTAGAACCGGGTGGGGTCGCTGGGCTCGGTGCGCGCGTCCTCCTCCAGGCCGCGGCCGGCGAAGCGCTCGGGCCAGAAGGTCCAGAGGCTGGCCGAGTGCTGCAGCACTACCGTCAGCAGAGGCAGGATCTTGCCCCCGGTGGTGTAGAGCTCCTCCACCGCCGCCGCGGACTCCCCGAAGCGATGGCGCAGCTCCCGCCGCCAGACCTCGGGCGAAGCCTCCGGGTCGTAGCCGAGTCGGCCGAAGAGCATGGGGAACAACCAGTGGCGCCGGTGCTCGGCCGCGGGCGACGCGAAGGCAGGATCGATGCTCACCGCACAAGGCGGCCCGTCGTCGCGGTCTCCCTTGTTGGTGAGCGGCGCCATAACCTCGAAGCCGTCGCCGCCGAAGGTGCAGGACCGGGCGAAGCGCCGCACCCACTCCGGATCGCCCCACGGCAGCACGCGCTGGCTGCCCGCGCTCCAGAGTCGGTGGATCAGCGGATAGGAGCGCGGCTTGCGCAGCAGGTCCCAGGTGCCGTAGCGCCGGTAGTTCCCGCGATCGAACCGCTGGATCGCCGGCATGGGGTAGGGCATGCCCAGGTGCTCGCACCAGTGCTTGGTGGAGACCACCGTGTCGGGGACCAGCTGCCGCGCCAGCCGGATGGTGTCGTCGGCGAGTCCCTTGGCGCGCAGGTCCAGGCGGATGAGGCGGCCGCACCCGGCGATGGCGCGGAACTGCGGCTCGTAGTACCCGGCCTGGCGGTCCTCGGCGACGCCGGACTCGTGGTTCATGCGGAACTGCACGCCGTCGATCCCCGGGCACGCCGCCAGCAGCCGCCCCAGGCCGGCGGCGTTGTACTCCGCCAGGATCTCCGGCGTGAGGCCCTCCACCTGGGGGTTGCCGTAGTCGTGGGCGTGCTGGGACCAGACGCCGAAGGTGAAGTGCAGGCCCCGCCGGCGGGTGAGCCCGGCGACGCGGACCAGCATCTCCAGGTGACGATCCCGCTGCTGCGCGCTGAAGCCGATGGCACGGACCCGAGGGAACCCCGGGACCTCCAGCAGGAAGGGATAGGGCGGCGACAGGTAGGCGATCTGGTGGCCGAAGGTGAGGCTCAGGTTGTTGTATCGGCTGCGCGCCAACCGGCCCAGGTACTCCTCCCAGAACGCGTCGTCGTAGAACCACTCCTCCTCGAGGCGGCGGTTGCAGAGGAAGAGCTGCATGCTGCGCCACTCCAGGTGCGGAGACTCGACCGCGGGATGGATCGCCGCGAGAGCCCGGGTCTCCGGCGGCGCCAGCTCGACGGCGCGAGCCGCTTCGAGGAGGGCGTACGTCAGGCCGCGCTCGTCGCGGCCGCAGACGAGGAACCCGCCGCCGGCCAGGGGCTGAAGGACCAGGGATTCAGGCGCATCGGGGCAGGAGACCCCGGCGCGGGCGAGGGCGTCCGCCGCGGCCGGAGATCCTCCGGCCAAGCCGATGACGATGGCGGGACCCGCGCCGGGGGCGGCGGTGATCCCGGGGGATTCGCCGCGGGCTCGGAGGACGCGCGTCAGCTCGTCGAGGGCCCGGTGGGCGGCCGGGGGCAGCCCCGTGTCGACGAGGAGGTTCACCGTGTCTGGCCAGCGCCGGGCCGGGGCATCCTGGTCAGGAAGGACCACCGTCCTGGTCGGTCAGATCGAACAGAGCAGAGCTATCGTCCAGATCGACGCCGGGTCTCACACCTCGCCCCTTGAAGGTCTTCAAGGAGACGCGCCCCGATCTCTTCGCCTGGTCGAAGTGGCGGATCGCAGTCTCGAACTTGTCTCGGCAGCCGGGACTGCAGAACCCGACGACCTGGCCGTCATACTCGGTCAGCGAGTCTGCCTGCACCGGCTTGCCCGACCACGGGCAGGTCTCGTTCATGCAATCGGCGATGTCGAGAGCGGGCATTGTGTCTCCC
>JAJDTN010000162.1 GCA_022827165.1 Candidatus Latescibacterota bacterium | reverse complement strand
GGGGCCGCCTGCGGGCCGAGTCCCTGGCGGTGCTCCTCGGCGGCAGCGCGCTGCCCGAGATCACGGCCCTCCCCATCGAGGCGAGCCGCCTGTTCTTCCACGGCATCGAGCTGTCCGACGAGAAGGCCCTCATCGCCGAGGACGCCCTCAAGGAGATCCGCGGACGCCTCGACCTGCTCGACGAGATCGGCCTCGGCTACCTGACCCTGGACCGCGGCGCCGACACCCTCTCGGGGGGCGAGTCGCAGCGCATCCGCCTGGCCAGTCAGATCGGCTCCGGACTGGTGGGCGTCCTCTACATCCTCGACGAGCCGTCCATCGGCCTCCATCCGCGGGACAACCAGCAGCTGCTCGAAACCCTCAAGCGCCTGCGCGACGTGGGCAACACCGTCATCATCGTCGAGCACGACGAGGAAACCATGCGCCAGTCCGACGTCGTCGTCGACTTCGGCCCCGGGGCGGGCGACCGCGGAGGCCGGGTGCTGGTCACGGGCGGGCCCGGGGAGGTGGCCTCCGAGGAGGGCTCCCTCACCGGCCGCTATCTGACCGGCCGCGAGCGCATCGCCATCCCCGAGGGGCGGCGGTCTCCGGGGGAGGACTGGCTGCGGGTGAAGGGGGCGCGGCACAACAACCTCCGCGCCGGGGACGTGAAGCTCCCCCTGGGGCTCTTCACCTGCGTCACCGGCGTCTCGGGCTCGGGCAAGAGCTCCCTGGTCAACGACATCCTCTTCAAGGAGCTGGACAACCGCCTCCACCGGGCCCGGACCCAGCCGGGGGACCACGACGACATCGAGGGCGTCGAGCATCTGGACAAGGTGATCCGCATCGACCAGCGGCCCATCGGCCGCACCCCCCGGTCCAACCCCGCCACCTACACGGACCTGTTCACGCCGATCCGCCAGCTTTTCGCCCAGCTACCGGAGTCGCGCCTGCGCGGCTACAAGCAGGGGCGCTTCAGCTTCAACGTCCGCGGCGGCCGCTGCGAGGCCTGCGACGGCAACGGCGCGACCCTGGTGGAGATGGAGTTCCTCGCCGACGTCTGGGTGACCTGCGAGGCCTGCGGGGGCCAGCGATTCGACCGCGAAACCCTGGGGGTCCGCTACCGGGGCCGGTCGATCGCCGAGGTCCTGGACATGGAGGTCGACGACGCCCTGGAGCTGTTCGAGAACATCCCGCAGATCCGGCGGATCCTGCAGACCCTGCACGACGTGGGACTGGGGTACATCAAGCTCGGCCAGCCGGCGCCCACCCTCTCCGGCGGCGAGGCCCAGCGCGTAAAGCTCTCCAAGGAGCTGTGCCGCCGCGGCACGGGCCGCACCCTGTACCTCCTCGACGAGCCGACCACGGGCCTGCACTTCGCCGATATCGACAGGCTCCTGGCGATCCTCCACCGCCTGGCCGACGCCGGCAACACAGTGGTCGTCATCGAGCACAACATGGAGGTCATCAAGACCGCCGACTGGATCCTCGACATGGGTCCCGAGGGAGGCGCCGCCGGAGGGCTGGTCGTCGCCGAGGGTCCACCGGAGGAGGTGGCGAAGGTCTCCGGATCGCACACGGGCCGGATCCTGGCACAGGTCCTGGACCCGGCACCCCCGGCCGGCGCCCCCGACGCCGCCCGGAGCGCGGAGCCGGAGGAGGCGATCCGCGAGATCTCCGTCGTCGGCGCCCGCATGCACAACCTCCGCGACGTCGACGTGCGCATCCCGCGGGACCGCATGACCGTGGTCTCCGGGGTGAGCGGCTCGGGGAAGTCGACCCTCGCCTTCGACACGATCTACGCCGAGGGGCAGCGCCGCTACGTCGAGTCCCTGTCGGCCTATGCGCGCCAGTTCCTCGACCAGATGCAGAAGCCGAAGGTGGAGCGCATCTCCGGCCTGTCGCCGGCGATCGCCATCGAGCAGAAGAGCCCGAGCCGGAACCCGCGGTCCACGGTGGGCACGGTGACCGAGGTCTACGACTACGTGCGCGCCCTCTTCGCCACCCTCGGCACCCAGTACTGCCCGCGCTGCGACGTGGCCGCCGGGTCGCAGACGGTGGACCAGATGGTGGACCGGATCCTGGCCATGCCCGAGGGCCGGCGACTGCTGCTCCTGGCGCCCATGGAGCCCACCCGCAACGAGGGCTACGAGACCCTGCTGCGCCACGCCCGCCAGGACGGCTTCAGCCGCGCCCGCGTCGACGGCGAGCTGCGCGGGCTCAGCGAGGATCTCGAGCTCGATCGCCGCCTGCGCCACCGCGTGGAGCTGGTCGTCGACCGCGCCGTCGTCTCCGCCGCCCAGCGCGGCCGCCTGGCCGAGTCGGTGGAGCGCGCGCTGGAGCTCTCCTCGGGCGAGCTCGTGGTCGCCGGCGCCGACGACGGCGAGGAGGTCCGCTACAGCCGCCGGTTCTCGTGCCCCGATTGCGGGCGCGGCTTCGCGCCGCTGGCTCCCCAGTCCTTCTCCTTCAACCATCACGACGGCATGTGCCCGGTCTGCGACGGCCTCGGCACCGGGGAAGGGGTCGACCGGGAAGCCCTGCTGCCCGACCACAGACGGAGCGTCCGGGAGGGGGCGGTCGAGGTCTGGGGTCCGCTGGAAGGCCAGTCAGCTTTCACCCGCTACCTCGAAGTCGTCGGCGATCTCCTGGGCTTCGACCTGGACACGCCGATCGCCGAGATGCAGGCCGACGCGCGGCGGGCCCTCCTCTACGGCGGCACGGCGGCCGCCGAGCTGCCCGGAGGCGCCTCGGCCAGTTACTCCGGAGTCCTGCCCACCATCGACGAGATGGCGCGCCAGGTGCCGCGCTGGAAGTCGCTCCTGAAGGAGGTCGACTGCTCGGCCTGCGAGGGCAGCCGCCTGAAGCCGGAGAGCCGCGCCGTGCGCCTGCGCCAGGCCACCATCGTGGAGCTGCAGCGCCTGCCCATCGCCGATTGCGCCGCCTTCTTTGACACCCTGGAGCTGGACGAGCGCGAGGCCGGCATCGCCGGAGAGCTGCTCGCCGAGGTGCGCAGCCGGCTGCGGTTCCTGGACCGCGTCGGCCTGGGGTACATCACCCTCGACCGCCGCGCCTCCACCTTGTCCGGAGGCGAGGCGCAGCGGATCCGCCTGGCCGGACAGATCGGCTCCGGCCTTACCGGCGTCCTCTACCTGCTCGACGAGCCGACCATCGGCCTGCACCCGCGGGACAACATCCGGCTCCTGGAGGCCCTCGGGGACCTGTGCGATCTGGGCAATACCGTGGTCGTCGTCGAGCACGACCGCGACACCCTGGAGCGCGCCGACCACATCGTCGATCTGGGCCCCGGCGCCGGATCGGAGGGTGGCCGCGTCGTCGCCGCCGGTCCCCCTGCCAGGCTCGGTTCGCGCAAGAGCTCCGAGGCGGCCGAGTCGAGCACCGCCGCCTACCTGCGCGGCCAGTTGAGCATCGAGGTCCCGTCCCGGCGGCGCCGGCCCGGGGATGCCTGCCTGACCGTCCGCGGGGCGCGCCAGAACAACCTGCGGAACATCGACGTGCGCATTCCGCTGGGGATCTTCACCGCCGTCACCGGCGTGTCGGGCTCGGGCAAGAGCTCCTTGGTGGAGGACATCCTCTACAGCGGCCTGGCGGCCGAGCTCGACGGCTCACAGCGGCGGCGCGGCGACTGCGACGGGATCGACGGCATCGCCGCCGTCGACAAGGTGATCAACATCGACCAGACGCCGATCGGGCACTCGCCGCGGAGCACACCGGCCACGGTGATGGGCGTCCTCGACCACGTGCGCCAGCTCTACGCCCGCATGCCCGAGGCCCAGCTCCGGGGGTTCGCACCCGGCCGCTTCAGCTTCAACCGCGCCGGCGGCCGCTGCGAGGCCTGCGAGGGGCTCGGCTCGCGCTGCATCGAGATGCACTTCCTGCCCGACGTGTGGGTGCGCTGCGAGGCCTGCAAGGGCCAGCGCTACAACGCCGACGTCCTCGCCGTGAGGTTCAAGGGGCATTCGATCTCCGACGTCCTCGAGATGACGGTCGGCTCGGCGCGGAAGCAGTTCGCCAACATCGCCGCCGTGCACGACCGACTGCAGATCATGGAGGACGTCGGTCTGGGATACATGTCCCTCGGCCAGTCCTCCACGACGCTCTCCGGCGGCGAGGCCCAGCGCCTCAAGCTCGCCGCCGAGCTGGTGCGGCCGGGGACGGGGCGCACCGTGTACATCATGGACGAGCCCACCACCGGCCTGCACTTCGCGGACATCCAGCGCCTCCTGAAGGTGGTGCAGCGGCTGGTGGAGGCGGGCAACACGCTGGTCGTCGTCGAGCACAACCTCGACGTCATCAAGACCGCCGACCACGTCATCGATCTCGGCCCCGAGGGCGGTGCCGACGGGGGGCGCGTCGTCGCCGCCGGCACGCCTGAGCAGCTGGCGGGGGAGAAGGCTTCCCATACGGGCCGCTTCCTGCGGGAACTGCTGCCGCGTCCGCGCCGCAAGCGCGCCTGACCGTGAACGGACCGCGCGGGCTCTACCCATGAGCATGATCGCCGCCCCGGGGCGGGCGTTCTTCCGCTTTGCCTTCCCTTGCCGCTACCGGGAGGATCCGCCCGTCGTCGACGGGAACCTGCGAGACTGGGACTCGTCTTACCGGGTTCCACCCCTGCTGGAGGTCGATGGGGGCTCCAGCTTCGCCGATCTGTACATGGCCTGGAGCGACGCCGGGCTGTGGTTCGCGGTGCAGGTGAAGGGCAAGCAGAGCTTCCGGATCGATCCCCGCAACCACTGGCAGGCCGACTCCTTCGAGGTGTGGATCGACACCCGCGACGTGAAGGACAGCCACCGGGCCAACCGCTATTGCCACCACTTCCTCTTCCTGCCCGGGGGCAGGGGCCGGCACGGCACGGAGCCGATAGGCCGCCAGACGTCGATCGACCGGGCCCGGGAGCAGGCGCCGCCGTGCCCCGAGGACGCCCTGCAGGTCGGTCTGCGGCGACTGAAGCGGAGCTACCAGATGGAGGTCTTCGTGCCGGCGGAAGGGCTCAACGGCTACCGTCCCCGGGAGTTCGACCGGATCGGCTTCAACTACGTCCTCAACGACGTCGATCACGGGTCCCAGTCCTGGTCGGTCGACCGCTCGCCGCCCTTCTACTCGGACCCGAGTCGCTGGGGCACGGCGGAGTTGCGCTGACACGCCGCCCCTTGCTTTCGGCGCCTGGGCGCCCCTCGTACCTTAGGCCGTTCCCATGACCCCACTACAACTGCATCGTCTGGCCGGCGGGGCTGTCTTCCTGATCACCCTCGGTCTGTACACGCAGACCATGGCGCCCTCCACATCGTTCTGGGACACGGGCGAGTTCATCACCTGCTCCCACGTCCTGGGGATCCCCCATCCGCCCGGGTCGCCCCTGTACGTCCTCCTCGGCCGGGTTTTCAGCCTTTTCCCCGCAGGGACCGTGGCCAACCGGGTCGTCTTCATGTCCGTCCTGGCATCGGCCGCGGCTGTCTGGTTCACCTACCAGAGCGCCGTGGCCCTCTGCCGCCGCGCCATGGGGGGCGAGGCGCTGCGCTTCTTCGGGGACGCCCGCGACTGGACGGCCACCCTGGGCTCGGCGGTCGCCGCCCTGTGCCTGGCCACCTCCTACACCTTCTGGTTCAACGGCACCGAGGCCGAGGTCTACGCCTACTCGCTGTTCTTCGTCTGCGGCGGCCTGTGGCTGATCCTCTACTGGGAAGGCACGCGGCACGGGGCCGGCAACGACCGCTGGCTGTTCTTCATCGCCTACTTCTTCGGGCTCGGGGGCGGTCTCCACCTCCTCTGTCTCCTGACCATCCCCAGCCTCGTGCTGCTGGCCTGGTTCGGCGACCAGCAGTTGCGGCGCTCCATCCTGATCCTGCTCGTCGCCGGACTCGCCGCCGCCGTGTCCATGAGCGCCTTCGCCCCGTACCCGCCATCGGCGAGACTCCTCGGCGTGCTGGCCGGACTCGCCGCTGTCGCCCTGTGCCTCTACGTCGGCTCGACGCACCCGGAGTACCGCAACAGCCTGGCGGTGACGGTCGGCATCGGCGCCGCCGTGGTCGCGGCCAAGGCCCTCGACTCGGCGCCCCTTCTGGCCCTCGTGCTCCTGGCGGGCGGTATCGGCCTGGTGGTGCACCTCTACCGGGAAGACCGCCGGGCCCTGGGGCTGATGGTCGGAGTGGGCGTCCTCTTCCTGCTCGGGTACTCGACCTACCTGGCCCTGTTCCTGCGCTCGGGGCTGGACCCGGCCATCGACATGAACGACCCGGAGAACCTGGGCAACTTCCTCTCCTTCCTCCGCCGCGAGCAGTACGGCACGGAGAGCCAGCTGCTGGGCATGCTCACGCCCCGCGCCGACCGCGTCTACCAGTTGTGGCACCAGCAGTTCAAGTACTTCCTGCAGCAGTGGCCCTTCCCCTTCCTCGAGCGGGACATGGTGTTCCGCTGGGCCACCGAGAGGACGCCCCACGTGATCTCGGTCTCCGCCGTGCCGCTGCTGGCCGGTCTCCTCGGCCTGGGGTGGCAGCTGCGGCGGGACTGGCGCCGGTTCCTGGCCCTCTTCCTGATGTTCCTGGTCATGGGCTTCGGGCTGTCCTTCTACCTGAACATGCCCGACCCGCAGCCGCGCGAGCGCCACTACGTCTTCGGGGGCATGTTCCTGGCCTGGGCCGTGTGGATGGGCCTCGGCTGGACCGCCGTCCTCGAGGCCCTGCGCCGGAGGCTCTCGCTGCGGACGGGATGGGTCGCCGCCGTTTCCTGCATCGGGCTGCTGCTGCCGGCCGGTGTCGGCGCAAAGCTGCATCACATCGAGGACCGCCGGGGCGACTACATCGCCTGGGACTACGCCCACAACCTGCTGCAGTCCTGCGATCCGAACTCGCTGCTCTTCACCAACGGCGACAACGACACCTTCCCCCTGTGGTACCTGCAGCACGTGGAGGGCATCCGCCGGGACGTGAGCATCATCAATCTGAGCCTGCTCAACACGGGGTGGTACATCAAGCAGCTGCGCGACCGCGATCCCCGGGTGGCCATGTCCAGGGACGGCGGGGCGCCGCTGGGCGACGTCTTCATCGACTCCACCCTCACCGACACGCAGATGGTCGATCTCGAGAAGCGGCTGTGGCTGACGCCGAAGAGGCCGCGGGAGTTCAGGGACCTCGGACTCGACGTGGAGGTCTCGGCGCCGCCGGGCCACAATCTGCTGCGGGTGCAGGACATCATGGTCATCGGCATCGTCTACTGGAACGACTTCAGGAGGCCCGTCCACTTCGCCATCACCGTGGCCGGCTCCAACCGCGTCGGTCTCGATCCCTATCTCGAGATGGAGGGCATGACCCTGAAGCTGAAGCGCGAGAAGGTGCGGGGCGGCGGCAACGCCGAGGCCCTGGCCCGCAACCTGATGGAGGTCTACCGCTTCCGGGGCATTCGGGACGAGTCGATCTACAAGGACGAGAACACCAGCCGGCTGCTGCAGAACTACCGGGCCTGCGTCCTCACCCTGGCCGACATCTACCAGACCGAGGGGCGCGTCGACGAGATGGCGACGCTGCTCCGGTGGGCGGAGGAGAACGTCCCCATGGGATGGGAGGGCCTCTACGCGGCCAGCGAGAACTACCGGCAGGCGGGGCGGTTCGATCTGGCCGCCGAGTTCGTCGAGAAGGCGGCCCACGGGCTCGTCGAGCGCTATGGCGCCGACCCGTCCGCCACGTACGACAACGCCCTGGCCCTGGCCAGCATCCTCTACAACGACTACGGGGCCTTGGGCCGGGCCGAGGAGGTCTACCGCCGGACCATCGCCCTGCGCCCGCGCGGCTATGCCGCCTACCACGAGTTGGCCGCCACGCTGCAGGCGGGGGGCCGCACGCGGGAGGCCCTCGGCGTGATCGAGGGCTACGTCGAGGAATACGGGGAGCTCGACTCGGCCAGTCTGGACCGGGAGATCCTGATCAAGGCCCTGGAGCGCCTCGAGACGGCCGACGCCGAGACGTCGGCCACCGGGTCCGGCGCCCCGGCCGAATGACCTCCGGGCCGGAGCCGGCCACGACGGTCGTCATCCCCCACTACCGGGCCGACACCCTCAGCGACTGCCTGGATTCCCTCTATCGGCACAGCGACCGGCCGGTGCGCGTTCTGGTCGTCGACGACGGCGGCGGCGGTCCGGCCCTGGAGTCCGCCCGCGGCAGGTTCCCCCGGATGGAGGTCTTGAGCAATGACCGGCGCCTGGGTTTCTCGGGCTCGTGCAACCGGGGGCTGGAGGCGGCGGAGACCCCCTTCGCCCTGCTGCTCAACGACGACACCCGCGTGACGCCGGGCTGGCTCGCCCCTCTGGAGGACGCGGCCTCGGAGGCTCCGGAAGTGGCCGTGTGCCAGCCCAAGCTGCTGTGGGAGACCCGGCCGGGGTACTTCGATCCCAGCGGCGCCGCCGGCGGCTACATCGACCGGCTCGGATACACCTTCTGCCGGGGCCGGGTCTTCGACACGGTGGAGCGCGACGAGGGCCAGTACGACGGCCGCCGGGAGCTGTTCTGGGCCTGCGGCACGGCGATGTTCCTCCGTCTCGAGGCGGTGCGCGAGGTCGGCCCCCTCGACCTGGACTACTTCATGCACTTCGAGGAGATCGATCTGTGCTGGCGCCTGCGCTTGGCGGGCTGGCGGATCCTCGCCGTGCCGGAGTCCAGGGTCTTCCACCACGCGGGGCAGTCCCTCCCGGCCGACAGCTTCCGCAAGGCCTATCTCAACCACCGCAACAACTTGGTGGCGCTGATCAAGAACCTGCCCGCCCGCCGCCTGCTGTGGCTCCTGCCCGTGCGGGTGCTCCTGGAACTGCTCGCCTGCCTGCGCTACGCGGCGCGGCGGCCCCTTTGCGCCGCGGCGCCCCTGGCGGGCCTGGCCTGGATCGCCGCCCATCCGGGCAACCTGTGGCGCCGCCGCGGTGACAGCCGCCGACTCGCTGCTGCCGGCCGCGAGACGGGAGACGAAGGCGTGTTCCCCGGGAGCGCTCTGATCCACTACTACCTGCTGCGGCGGCGCACGGCGTCGGCGCTGATGGGGGAGCGCTGATGGCAGCCTCCGGGCGGCGGCAGAGCTCCGGCGGCGACGGCTCGCCCGGCCGCCCTGCCTGGCGCCGTTTCGGCGATCCCCTCCTCAAGCTGGTGGTGAGCGGGGGGCTCCTCTACTGGCTGCTGTCCCAGTCCGACCTGGGGGCTTTTGCCGGGGTCCTGGGCCGCACCGACGCCGCCCTCTTCGCGGTGGCCGCCTGTTTCTTCGTCCTGAGCAACGCTCTCGGCGCCGGACAGTGGTACCTGCTGCTGCGCGGCCAGTCCCTCGCCGTCTCTCCGGGGCAGACGGCGGTCGTCTACTGGGTGGGGGTGTTCTTCAACAACCTGCTCCCCGGCAACATCGGCGGCGACGCTGTTCGCATCTACGACGTGCGCCGCCTTACGGGGGCCACCCGCCGCGCCGCGGCGGCGACTTTCATGGATCGCTTCATCGGCCTGTTCTCCACCTGCTGCCTGGCGCTGGGGGCCTGTGCCCTGGTGGCCGAGGTGCGGCGCCCGGGTCTGGTCACCCTCCTCGCCACCGTCTGGCTGACCCTGGCGGGGTTGCTGGCCATGGGGATGAGCCGGCGCCTCGGCCGGGTTCGGGGCTTCCTCGGCCTGCTGCTGCCGCGCCGCCTCGGGGCAGGCGTCGAGAGGTTGAGGGCCGCGATCGCCGTCTACCGCGAGCAGACGGGCCTGCTGGCCGCCGCCTGGGCCGTCTCCCTCGGCGTGCAGTTCAGCCGCATCCTCGTCTACTGGGCGGCGGGACTGGCCGTCGGCCTCGATGTCGGGCTGCGCTACTTCATGGGATTCCAGCCGGCGGCGGCGATCGTCGCGGCGCTGCCCATTTCGGTGGGCGGACTCGGGGTGCGCGAGGGCGTGCTGGTCGAGCTCTTCGGGAGCGTGGGGGTCGAGGAGAGCCTCGCCTTCGCCGCCTCCCTGCTGGGCTACGCCGCCGGCATCTGCGCCAGCGCTCTCGGGGGCATCGCCTTCGTGCTGCGCCGTACCGGGCCGCGGAGCGAGCCCAGGGCCGCCTGATGGTCGAACTCGGCTGTGAACGGCTCTTCACCGACCCGCGGGCCTTCCGCCTGGTGGAGGGGCGCCGCGTCGGGCTGGTGACCAACCCCTCCGGCGTCGACCGGCGACTGCGGGCCACCGCCGACGTGCTGCACGCGCGCGCCGGCGTCGATCTGGCCATGCTCTTCGGCCCCGAGCACG
>JAJDTN010000116.1 GCA_022827165.1 Candidatus Latescibacterota bacterium | reverse complement strand
CCTGAGCGTGAGCGGCCAAGTGGGGGACCGGGACGTGTCGAAGGACTTTTCGCTGGAGTTCACCCATACCGACGTTTCCCTGGAATTGTTGCCTCGATTGTGGGCCTACCAGAAGGTGCTGGCCCTGGAGGAGCAGATCGCCCGTTTCGGCCCCGAGCCGGAACTGCTGGACGACATCCTGGCCCTGGGCCTGGACTACCGCCTGGTGACCCGGCGCACGTCCCTCTTTGCCCCGGACGAGGGCGTGGAGGTCAACCCCGAGCCGCGGGACGGGGAGCCTTCCTGGGCCACCACGGCGGTGGAGGAGACGGGACAGACCGCCCACTGGCTGGGCCGCGACTTCGTCCTGCAGGATGACATCTGGATCGACATGGCCTACGAGCCCGGAATGCCGAGGCAGCTCTATGAAGGCCTGGCCCGTCAGCCCGCGGAACTGGCCGCCTTCGCCCAACTGGGCCAGGCCATGCTGGTGGTGGTGGAGGAGCGGGCCTGGGAGATCCTCCCCGGCCGCCCGATCCTGCACCAGAACGCGCCCAACCCCTTCAACGCCTCCACCGTGATCCCCTTCCTGGTTCCCGTGGGACTGGGTGACGCGGAGGTCCGCCTGAGGATCTACAACCTGAGTGGACAGGTGGTGCGGGAGCTGCAGTTGGATGCCCCCGGGGCCGGCGAGCACCGCCTGTCCTGGGACGGCCGGGACGAGTTCGGCCGGGAGGCGGCCAGCGGCGTCTACGTCTACCGCCTGGAAGCCCGGGAGTGGGCCGTGCACCGCCGCATGCTGCTGCTGCGCTGAGGGGTCAGATCAAGTCTCGGCCCCTGGAGGTTCAGGGGCCGGGCCGGGTTTGGGGCCCGCCGGCAGAGGCGCGGCTACCGCCCCTGGCTTGATTCCTCGCGATGCGCCCACCCGGCGCGCCGGGTGACGATCACTTGGGCAATCCGCGTTCGTCGTAGAGCAGATCGCCGTGCTCGGTGGCGGAGGGGCCCGGCCCCAGGAGCCGGGCACAGCGCTCCGCGATGGCGCGCAGCTCCCTCTTGCGGGTCTCGACGCTGCGCTTCCGCTTCTCCCGCGCCAGACGTTCCTGCAGGGCCACGGTGATCGCCCGGGTCTTGGTCTCGCCGGTCAGTCGGGCGAGCTCGCCGGCGAGCCGGCAGGTCTCGTCGTTCTTGATGTTCAGGCTCATTTCTGCCCCAGTCTAAGCGGCGCCGTCACCGCGCTCCACGCCATCGCAGTCATTCGGACGGCACGACCGGCACCCCCTCCCCCGGCCCCCGCACCGCCCCCGCCCCGGCGATGACCACCTCCATCGCCCGCAGGCCGTCCCGGTGGGTCACCGCGAAGGGCTCGCCGGCGCGGCAGCGGGCCACGAAGTCGGCCACCTCGGCCTTGTAGGCATTCCCGAAGCGGCGGATGAAGACGGGCACGGGCTCGCCGTAGTCGCGCAGCTCGAAGGCGTGTTTCTCGATGACCTCGTGGTCGCATCCGAAGGCCTCGACTCGCGCCCGCAGGGGGTCCTCGTCGAAGTGGCCCACGTGGATCAGGCCCTCGGCGCCGTAGAGGAAGGTCTCGTTGCGGTAGCCGGCGACGTGGTTGCGGCTCACCTGGATCTGGGCCGTCGCCTCGTCGCCGAACCACATCTGCACGAGGACGTCGTCGAAGTCCTCCTCCACCACGCCGGGGATGCGCTGGTTGTGCAGGCGCGCGCCGACACCGGTGATCGCCGTGGGCGTGGCGCCGCCGAGCCAGAGGATCTCGTCGGCGTTGTGCACCGCCATGTCCGCCAGTAGTCCCGGGCTCTGGTAGCCCGGGGGCGGCGGCTCGGGGTCCTCCAGCACGGAGACGGTCTTGAAGAGGCGGCCGATGGCGTTGGCGCGCAGCAGCTCCCGGGCCCGCAGCAGGGCCTCGTCGAAGCGCCGCTGGAAGGCGAGCATCACCGCCCGGCGGCGGGCCTCGTCGGCCTCGAGCCAGGCCGCCAGGTCGCGGGCCTCCTCCAGGGAGTCGGCCAGGGGTTTCTCGAGCAGCACCCGGCCGCCGGCATTCACCATCGCCTCGGTGTCGCGCCGGTGGTCCCGTGTGCGCGAGGCGATGACGGCGGCATCAGCCACACCGGCGTCGGCCAGGGCCTCCGCCGAGTCGAAGGCGGCCACCGGTTCCCGCCCTCCCTCGCTCAGCCGCTCAGCAACCCGCTGCGCCGTGTCCCCGTGGCGGTCGGCGACGGCCACCAGCCGGCAGTCACCGGTCTCGGCCCCCACCTCCTGCATGTGGCGGGCGTGGAAGAGGCCGATCCGCCCGACGCCGATGACCGCGACTCGCAGGGGATCCGGGGTCATCGGGCCTGGCCCCGCCTCACTCCCAGTACTTGCCGTAGAGGGTCCACAGGCGCGCCCGCGCCTCGGGGCTGATCGCCTCCGGGGCCGTGATCACGGCGAACCGGGCGGCGCCGTGGCACTCGCAGTCGGCGGCGGCCGGCAGCCGCCCCGAGAAGCTGCGCACGATGCGGCAGCCCAGCTCGGCGTTGGCCCGCAGGATCTCGACCACCGTCTCCACCGAGACGTTCTCCTCGGTCTCGTGCCAGCAGTCGTAGTCGGTGCCCATGGCCAGCAGGGCGTAGCAGAGCTCCGCCTCGCGGGCCAGCTTGGCCTCGGGGATGGCGGTCATGCCGATGACCGTGGCGTCGACGGCGCGGCGGTAGAAGTGGGACTCCGCCTTCGTCGAGAACTGCGGCCCCTCCATGCAGACGTAGGTGCCGCCCTCGTGTACGGTGGCGCCGCACTCCCGGGCCGCCGCCGCCAGGCAGGCGGTCATCCCGCCCCCGCAGAAGGGGTCGGCCAGCGACACGTGGCCGGCGATGCCGTCACCGAAGAAGGTCGCCGGCCGCAGGCCGCGGGTGCGGTCGAAGATCTGGTCGGGGATCACCATGTCGCCGGGGCGGATGTGCTCCTTCATGATGCCCACGGCGCTCACCGCCAGCAGGTGGGTGACGCCCGCCGACTTCATGGCGTGCACGTTGGCGCGGTAGGGAACCTCCGAGGGCAGCAGCCGGTGGCCGCGGCCGTGGCGGGGGAGGAAGAACACGGTGCGCCCGTCGATGAGGGTTTCCACCAACAGGTCGGAGGGCGGGCCGAAGGGGGTCTCGATCTCGTGCTCGCCGACGATCTCGGCGCCCTCCATCTGGTAGACCCCGGAGCCGCCGATGACGCCGAGCCTCACGGGGGCGCCGCCGGAGGGCGTCATCGCTCTCGCCCCGCGCCGTCGGCGGAGAGGCCGAGCAGCCCGAGGGAATCGCGCTCGATGATCGCCTCGATGGCGTCGGGGTCCACCCTGGGCAGGGCCGTGCCCTCGACGATGTCGTTGACGGCGCGCAGGCGCTCGATCGACTCGCCCACCTCGGTGATCGGCCAGTCGCTGCCGAAGAGGATCTTGTCGAGGACGTTCCACTCCGAGGCCTTGACCATCTGCTCCCAGAAGGAGAAGGGCCGGTAGAAATTGGCGGAGAGGTCGGCGTAGACGTTCGGGTGCTTGCGGACGACGACGCAGGTTTCCACCTGCCAAGGGTGGCCGAGATGGGCCATGATCATGCGCAGCTCCGGGTAGCGCATGGCGATTTCGTCGATGACGAGGGGATGGGCGTAGCGGATCGGCGCGTCCTGCACCGGCGAGGTGCCCTGGTGCAGCATGATGGGCAGGCCGTGGCGCTGGGCGTAGTCGTAGATGGCCAGGGCCCGCGGCTCGAGGGGGTCGAAGTTCTGGTAGTTGGCGCCGAGCTTGACCCCCTGCATGCCCAGGTCGGCGCGGCAGCGCTCCAGCTCGTCGAGGCAGCCGGGGTCGAAGGGGTGGACGGCGGCGAAGCCGATGAGCCGTCCGGGATGGGCGGCGGCGAACTCGGTGACGGCGTCGTTGATGTTGCCCTGCGACCAGTCCGGGTCGGCGGGATAGGCGGCGCCCCCGGGGCTCATGGCGATGCCGAAGACGACCGAGACCTCGGCCGGCGCCTGGCCGGCGAAGAAGTCCTGCCAGGTGGTGGTGACGTTCACGGCGCGGTCGGGGCGCCACTTGTCGTTGAGTTCGGGCTCGGCCCCCGGCGGCAGCTCCCGGTGCCGGGGCGGGTGGGTGTGGATGTCGACGATCATGATCTCTCCTCCGGAAGGGGCAGGTCGACGCCCAGCTTGTCGGCCCACTGCCGGACCTGCCGCCAGGTCTCGTCGTCGACGGAGATGCCCTCCTTCTGCCGGCGCCGCTGCACCTGGCCCTCGATCTCCCCCGGCAGGAGGATGCCGTCGAAGCCGGCCGCCGGCGGCGACGACTTCACGTGGGCGAAGAAGCGCTCCGCGTGGCGGTGGAACTCGTCGAGGGGCAGGAAGCGCTCCACGTCGAGGGCGATGAGCAGGACGCCGTTGCCGAGGTGCTGGCCGCCGCCGATGCAGCCGGTGCCGCTCAGGGCGCCGGCGAGCAGTTCCAGGGCGACGTTGAGGCCGTACCCCTTGTGGCCGGCGGCGCTGCCGCCGAGGGGCAGGATGCTGCCCCGCGGCTCCCCGTAGAGGACGTTGGGATCCGTCGTCGGCCGGCCCTCCGCGTCGATGAGCCAGCCCTCGGGGACCGGCTCCCCGCGGTTGCTCTGGACCCGCACCTTGCCCTCGGCCACGACGGTGGTGGTCATGTCGAGGACGACGGGATCGTCGTCGGAGCGCGGGGCCCCGAAGGCCAGGGGGTCGGTGGCGAGGCGGGCCTCGGTGCCGCCCCAGGGGGCCATGCGGTAGGCGGGGATGCCGACGGCGTTGACCAGGAGCAGGGCCGCCAGGTCGCGGCGGGCGAGGCGCTCCACGTAGCTGCCCAGGCGGCCGATGTGGCTGGCGCCGCGCACGGTGACGGCGGCGAGGCCGTGGCCGGAGGCCTTCTCGGAGGCGAGTTCGACGGCCCGGGTCATGGCCACCTGGCCGAAGCCCCAATGGCCGTCGAGGACGGCGGTGATCGACGTCTCGCGCGCCACCTCGACCTCGGCGGCGGGATCGATGCGGCCGTCCTCGATGGCGGCGAGGTACTGGGGGACGCGGATGAGGCCGTGGGAGTCGTGGCCGGCGCAGTTGGCCTCGGCGAGGAGGCCGGCCACGGTGCGCGCGTCCTCGGGGGAGGTGCCGGCGGCGGCGAAGAGAGCGGCGGCGGCGTCGGCGATCTGGTCCATCGTCAGGGTCGGCATGCGCATAGAATCGGGGGTGGCGCCCCCTTCGGCAACGGCCCCCGGCGAACCGCTATATTCCCACCCCCCCATGCCGACGGACACCGACACCCTCGTACAGATCCCCGTTCGCGACCTGGTCGCCTTCGTGCTGCGCTCCGGCGACCTGGGGTCCGCCTTCCTCTCCGCCAACCGGGCCGTCGAGGGCACGCGGGGCCACCGCTTCGTGCAGGACCAGCGGCCCAAGGGCTACCGCAGCGAGGTGCCGGTGCGCTGCACGGTCGACGCCGGCGGCTCCCTCTCCCTGGAGATCACGGGGCGCGTCGACGGCGTCCTCCACGACGGCGGCGACCTGCTGGTGGAGGAGATCAAGACCACCTACGGCGCCCTCGAGGAGCGCCCCGACAACCCCCTGCACTGGGGTCAGGCCAAGACCTACGCCCACATCCTGGCGCAGGACCTGCGGCCGCAGCGCGTCGAGGTGCGGCTCACCTACGTGCAGCTCGACAGCGGCCAGGTGCTGGAGGACGGGCGCCCCTTCACGCCGGAGGAGCTGGCCGCCTTCTTCGACGATCTCGTGGGCCGCTACCTGCGCTGGGCCCGGGCCTGGCACGAGTGGTGCGGCCGGCGGGACGCCTCGATCGCGGACCTCGCCTTCCCCTTCCCCGAGTACCGCCCCGGCCAGCAGGAGCTGTCCGAGGCGGTGCGCGAGACGATCGCCTCCGAGGGGCGGCTCTTCGCCATGGCCCCCACCGGCATCGGCAAGACCATGTCCGTCCTCTTCCCGGCGGTGCGGGCCCTCGGCGAGGGCCAGGTGGAGAAGGTCTTCTACCTCACCGCCAAGACCAGCGGCCGCACCGTGGCCGAGAGCGCCCTCGACGACCTGCGCGCCTCTGGCCTGCGCCTCAAGTCGTGCACCATCACCGCCCGCGACCGCATCTGCTTCAACGCCCGCGGCGGCCGCCCCTGCGACATGGAGACGTGCGAGTTCGCCCTCGGCTACTACGACCGCGTCAACGACGCCCTCGAGGACGCCTTCCGCACCCACGACGACTTCACGCGGACCCACATCGAGGAGACCGCCCGCAAGCACACGGTCTGCCCCTTCGAGCTGGGCCTCGACCTCTCCCTGCTCTCCGACGTCCTCATCTGCGACTACAACTACGTCTTCGATCCCAAGGCCTACCTCAAGCGCTACTTCCTCGAGTCCAGCGGCGACTACGCCTTCCTCGTCGACGAGGCCCACAACCTCGTCGAGCGCGCCCGCGACATGTACTCGGCCCAGATCCGCCGCGGCGAGGTGCGGGCGATGATCAAGGCCCTGGGCGAATCGCAGCCGGCCATCGTCCACGTCCTCGGCACCCTCGACCTCTACCTGGCGGCCCAGGTGCGCCGCTGCGACGACGAGGGCGACGGCCGCGGCTGGCTGGACCGGGAGCCCCCCGAGGACCTGCTGCCCCTGCTGACGCGGGTCCAGGCCGAGATCGAGCCGGTCCTGGCCAGGAACCGCCCGGCGCCGTGGCGCGAGGCTCTGACCGACCTGTTCTTCACCATCGCCGCCTTCCTGCGCGTGGCCGACCTCTTCGACGGCCGCTACGTCACCTACGGCGAGAAGCGGGGCCGCGGCGACCTGCTGCTGCGCCTGTTCTGCCTCGACCCGTCGGGCCGCATCGGGCAGTCCCTCGAGCGGGGCCGCTCGGCCACCTTCTTCTCCGCCACCCTCACCCCCCTCGACTACTTCCGCCGGCTCCTCGGCGGCGGCCGCGAGGACTTCACCCTGCAGCTCGACTCGCCATTCCCCCGCGAGAACCTGCTGGTCATGGTGGCCGACCACATCGACACCAGCTACCGCGGCCGCGGCCGCTCGTATGACGACGTGGCCGCCGCCATCGCCGCCGCCGTCGGCGGCCGCCGCGGCAACTACATGGTCTACTTCCCCTCCTACAAGTACCTGCAGGAGGTGCTGCCTCGGTTCGAGGCCGCGGCGCCGCCCGGCACCCTCGCCATGGCCCAGCTGCCGGGCATGAGGGAGGCGCAGAAAGAGCAGTTCCTCGGCCTCTTCCGGGTCGACAATCCGACCACCGTCGTCGGCTTCGCGGTCATGGGCGGCATCTTCGGCGAGGGCATCGACCTGGCGGGGGAGCGCCTCGTGGGGGCCGTCGTCGTCGGCGTCGGGCTGCCGCAGATCTGCCTGGAGCGCGACCTGATCCGCGGCTACTACGACGAGGAGGAAAACGCCGGCTTCGCCTACGGTTACGCCTACCCGGGGATGAACCGCGTCCTCCAGGCCGCCGGCCGCGTCATCCGCTCCGACACCGACCGCGGGCTGCTGCTGCTCGTGGACAAGCGGTTCTCGCGCGCCGACTACCGGGAGCTGTACCCGCCGTCCTGGGGCTCGCCGCGGGTCACGCGCAGCGACGCGGCGATCCGCGGCGAGGTGGGCGCCTTCTGGGGCGGCACCGCGGCGCCCGTGGTTGCGCCGTCGAGCCTCTTTGAAGCCCGCCCGGGAGAGACCCCGTGAGTGCGGCACCCGCCCGGCGCGCCATCGTCGCCGGCATGCACAGATTCAACAGTCCGGGAGAATGAAGATGAAAGTCGGAAAGTTCATGATGCCGTTGCATCCGCCGCAGAAGGACCGCACCCAGACCTTCGATGAAGACATCGAGTGCGTGTTGTGGGCCGAGGAACTGGGCTTCACCGAAGCCTGGATCGGGCAGCATCACACGGCGATGTGGGAGCCGATTCCCGCCAACGACGTGTTCATCGCCCACGTCCTGCCGCAGACGGAGAGGATCCGCCTGGGCACGGGGGTCACCATCATGACCCAGCATCATCCGGCGAACGTGGCGGTGCGCCTCGCCTATCTCGATCACCTGTCCAAGGGACGCATCAACGTCGGCTTCGGGCAGGGGGGCGTGCCGACGGACTGGCCGCTCTTCGATCTGCCGGACCCGCGCATCCAGGGTCTGATGAACCTGGAGGCGATGGACATCGTCCTGAAACTGTGGACGGAGGAGGGTCCCTTCGAGTTCAAGGGGGATTACTGGAACGTCACCATGGCGGAGAGAGTCCCCGAACTCGGGCTGGGGGAGGTGCTGAAGCCGTATCAGAAGCCGCATCCGCCGATCGCCATGAGCATCGTCAAGGAGGAATCGATGGCGGCCACCACGGGCGGCCGGCGCGGGTTCCTGCCGATCAGCATCAACATGGCTCCCTTCCACAAGGTGAAGCGGCATTGGGAGGTGTACTGCGAGGGGGCCGCGGAAGGGGGCCGGCCCGAGCCGGACCGGCGCGACTGGCGGATCTCGCGCAGCATCTGCGTGGGCGAGACGGACGCCGAGGCGCGGGAACATGCCCTCGGCGGCGCCTTTGCGGACTCGCTGGTCTACCTTCGCGGCATGCTCGGGATCGCCAACATGCTGGACCTGCCCAAGAGGGACCCGGACATGTCCGATGCCGACCTCACGCGCGAGTACTTCATCGACGAGATCGCCATCGTCGGCAGTCCCGACACGGTGACCGCGCGCCTGCAGGAGCTGTACGACGTGACCGGCGGTTTCGGCACGGTGCTGATGATCGGCCACGACTGGGACGACAAGGCGAAGATGAAGCGCTCCATGGAACTGATGGCGAAGGAAGTCATCCCACGTCTTCCATAGAAAGAGAGCCAATGAGCACGTCACCCGCCCGGCGCGCTATCGTCGCCGGCATGGACGGCGCCAGCATGGAGCTGGTGAAGCGCTTGGCCGAGGCCGGCCACATGCCCAACGTGCGCGCCCTGATGAATGCGGGCGTCTGGCGCCCGATGGTCGGCGTCTTCCCCACCCTGACGCCGCCGGGCTGGACGGCCCTGTCCACCGGCTCGTGGCCGGGGACCCACGGGGTGATGGACTTCAACATCCGCCACGTGGGCGAGGGACTGGACCGCACCCTCTGGGGGATCGACACCTCCCTGTCGCGCTCGGAGTACATCTGGAACGCCTTCGAGCGCGGCGGCAAGAAGCCGATCCTGGTGAAATGGGAGATGTCGTGGCCGCCCACGGTGCGCCAGGGGGTGCAGGTGGAGGGCACCGGCCCCGGCGTCTCCAACCATCA
>JAJDTN010000345.1 GCA_022827165.1 Candidatus Latescibacterota bacterium | reverse complement strand
CGTGGAAGCGCTGGGGATCGATGGCGTCGATCGTCGAGCGGATGCCCGACAGGAGGCGCCGGCTGAAGGTCATGTCGGTGATCACCCCCGCCGGGTAGACCCGCAGGATGACGCCGTTGCCCTCCTTGGTCAGGTAGTAGTCGCGGTGAAAGCCCTCGCTGGCGCCGGCGTAGCGGGCCTCCAGGTCGTCGAACTCGAGGGGATCCTCCTCGTCCTCCAGGCCGATGTACAGGGGGGACCGCCGCAGCTTCTCCAGCTCGACCTTCTCCTCCACCCGCGCCTGCAGCTCCCGCAGGTCGTCCAGGTCCATGTAGAGCAGGCGGTTGCGGCTCAGGAAGTCGGCCTGGGCCATGCGCCCGCGCACGATGGAGCTCAGCATCGGACTGCCCTCGAGGGAGTCGGCCAGGACGTGCATGAACTCCACGCAGGCCGCCAGGTCGTGGCCGGTGACGATCACCATCAGCGGCGCGGCGCCGCCGACGCGCTCCTTGATGCGGTTCAGCTCGCGGACGCTCACGTAGTCGTCCGGCAGCAGGTCGGCCGAGTCGGCCTTGATCTTCAGGCGGGCGGCCAGGGAGCCGGCGAGGAGGGAGACCACAAGGGAGACGAGGATGATCCCCAGGTGGTGATGGAAGACGTAGTGGACGATGCGCTCGTAGCTGATCCGCATGCGCCCGCCGCTGACCACCGGCTTTCAGCCCCGCCCTTCGAGCCGGTCCAGCTTGCGGCGCAGGGCGTCGAGGAGGGCCGGGTACGAGTGGCGGCCGATGTAGCGGGTGTAGGTGCGGCGGTTGGCCTCGGCCGTGCCGGCCCCGTCCACGGCGAGGTCGTAGATGCGCCAGCCTCCCCCGGCCCCCGTCGATGGCCGGTGCAGGTAGTAGGCGATCCGCCGGGTCTCCTGCTTCAGCGGCACCTCGCCGAGGACCACCGCCCGCCCCTCCTCGTCGACCTCCTCGGAGGTGTAGGTGATGCGTCCCTCCCGGTGATAGCGCACGAAGAGGTCGAAGTTCTGCCTCTCGATGATGCGGCGGAAGATGTCCACGAACTCGCCGCGCTCCTCGGCGGTGCGTTCCCGCCAGTGGTCCCCGAGGGAGAGCCGCGCCAGCTCGCGGAAGTCGAAGGCCTCGGCGATCAGGTCCTGCACCCGGGTCCGGTCTTCGCCGGACAAGGTGTCCGGGCCGGCGAGGACGACCTCCCGCACGCGGGCGTCGTGGCTCCGCAGGAAGTCGGTGGCCGTGCCGGCGGGCGGCGTCTCGGCGAGCAGGGCGAGGGGCGCCAGCGCCATGAGCAGGCAGATGACGGTCTTCACGGCGTGACCTCCCGTGAGGTGGAGCCGGTGAGGACGGGGGGGCCCCGGAGGCCGCCGCAGTGGTCGACGACGCGGCCCTGCTCCCAGGCCTGGCGGGTCCAGGCGCGCAGCTCCCCGTAACGGGCCTCGGCCCGGGTCCCGGTGTTGTTGGCGTCGGTCAGCAGGCCGAGCCCCACGGTCCGGTCCTTCGGGTCGCCCCCGTAGGTGCGGCCGTAGTCGCGCTCGAGGTCGGCGGTCTCGAAGGTCCATCGCCCCAGGTTCGCGGCGCCGCTCTCGGCGACGATGTACCAGGGGCGGAAGATGCGGTTCCGGCGCCCCACCGTGTCGAGGGGCAGGGTCGTGCTCCACACGTACTTGACGTGCCGGGGCGCGCCCAGCCAGGTCAGCGAGTAGAACACGTACAAACCCGCGGCGCTGTCGTTGGTGGCCCCGAAGCGCTCGTCCCCGCCTTCCGGCAACCGGTCCGCCCGCCAGCACCAGGTCAGGATCGGATACCGGCGCGGGTTCCACTGGGCCAGGCTCAGGATCAGGATCGACGAATCCGACACCCGGGCCTCGACGAAGGCGTCGCGGCCGTGCCGGCGCACCCGGTAGGGCTTCTCCGCGTCGTCGTCCCGGTCCCGCCAGCCCCAGCCCATGGGCAGGCCGCCCGGCTCGGAGAAGGAGAAGTCCTCGAGGACGACGTACTCGCGGCCGGCGAGCCGGGCCTCGAGGACGGCGGGGGAGTCGCGGCGGTCGAGGACGTCCTCGAACCGCCGCCGGTAGATGCGGCTCAGGCGGCGGTCCTGGAGGCGCAGGTCGCGCAGGCGCCAGCCGTCCTCCGTGCGCCGCAGGTGGCAGCGGAGCGGCCCCCCTCCGGGGACGGTGATCTCGGCGCGGCCGGTGTCTCCGTCGAACTCGGAGGAGACCGCCTCCAGGGCCGGCAACCCGGCGGCGAGGCGGGGTCCCAGGTCGTCGACGAGCCGCTGCCGCAGCGACTCCAGCAGCCGCCCGCGGTGGGCTTCGACGTAGTCCCGGAAGTCGGAGCGGGTCATGTGACCCTCGAGCTCGGCGAGGCTGTCCTCCAGGTAGTCGCCGAAGCAGAGCTCGGCGAAGCCGGGAAGGTCCACGGCGCGGTCGACGAAGGCCGCCGCCGCCGCCTCGGGAGCCCTGCGGCCCTCCAGGTTCAGCCGTTCCACCTCGGCCGCCAGCCAGGCCTCCCCCGCGGCGCCGGCGGCGCCGGTGGCGGCCAGCCAGACCAGGCCCGAGGCGAGGCCCCGGAGCCTCATTCCGGGCTCCCCGGGCCGAGGGCGGCGCCGACGACGCGCTCGAGGCCGGCGAGCCTCACGTTGTGCTCGTACACGGCTTCGTGGTAGGTCTGCTCGGCGTCGGCGAAGCCCTCGAAGGCGCTCACCAGGTCCTTGATCCGGGCCGGGTCCAGGTCGTACTCGTCGCGCGCGATCCGCAGCCACTCCCGCGTCAGGTCACGGCCCCGCCGGGCCGAGTCCAGCTCCCTCCGGGCCCCCTCGAACTCCTTCAGGGCCTGGTCGATCTCGAGGCGGATGCCCTGGGCGGCGCTGCGCTCCCGGGCCTCCAGTTGCATGCGCCGGGCCCGGGCCCGGTCGACCTCGGCGCCGATGAGGCCGATCTCGAAGGACTGGCGCAGGCCCAGCACGACGGCCCCGCTGAAGAGGTTGAACTCGTCCTTGACGAAAGGGTTCCGCTGATCCGTCCGCCCCGGGGCCGCGGCGTAGCGCAGTCCCCCGGCGAGGAACAGCTGGGGGTACCCGGCGCTGCGCGCGGCCTGCTCCTGGGCCCGGCGGGCGGCCACTCCGGCGCGCAGGCGGCGCCAGTCCGGGCGCTCTCTCCGCGCCCGCCCCAGCAACTCGTCCAGGAGAGGGACCTCGGCGCCCACCGGCTCGAGCCGGGTCTCGGCCAGCTCGAAGGGCTCGTCCTCCGGGAGGCCCGCCTTCCACGCCAGGGCCGAACGCGCCAGGCGCAGCTGGTCCTCCAGCTCGGCCTCGCGGTCGCGGAGCTCCAGCAGGGCCAGCTGCAGGCGGTAGGGCACCCCCAGGGGGAGGTCGGGGTCGTCGGGGTCGACCTCCGACTCGCGGTCCTCCAGCTCCTGGCGCAGGCGCCGGGCGAGGGCCGCCAGGTCGCGGGCCAGGAGCATCCCCCAGTAGAGCTCCTTGACCTCGAGGACGAGGCCCTGGCGGGTCTCCTCGAGGGCGGCCCGTTCGACCTCCAAGCCGTGCTCGGCGGCGGTCCGCAGGCTGGAGAGCTGCCCGAAGGTGTACAGGGGCTGGGTGAACTCGAGCTCGGTGCGCACGAAGGGACCGAGAGGGCGCACGCCGGAGGTGTCCCGCGGCGGATGGAAGACATCGCCCCGGGCGTCGGGGACGAGGCCGCCGAAGCCCTCGAGGCGGAGCCGCGGCAGGAAGCGGGCGGCGCGGGCCTGGCGCAGCTGCGCGCGGGCGTCGTGCAGGTTCCAGCGCGCCGCGGCCACATCCGGGCTGCCCTCGCGGGCCATGGCCACCAACTGGTCGAGACCATACACGGGGCCCCCTTCCGGGGCCGCGGCCCGCACGGGGTCCGGCCGTGCGTGGAGGAGGGCGCCCAGGGCGGCAAGACAGAGGAGCGGCCGGATGCTCATGGGATCGCGCCCTGACGCAGGGCCCGCTCCGCGCCCGGAGCGGCCGCGGCGGGCACCGGACCGGCCACCGGAGCCGCGCCGCGGCCCATGGACCGGCTCAGGTGGGTGAGGAACAACCAGCCCACGGAGATCCACAGGAGCTTGCGCATGCGCTTGACGATGCCGAGGGACAGGCCCGCGGCCGGGTCCAGTCCGAGAGTGAGGAACAGGAAGACCTGCCCCCCTTCGAGGACGCCGATGTTGGACGGCATGAAGAAGAACAGGCCGTTGATCACCACCGTCAGCGAGGCGATGAGGAAGGCGATCTCGAAGTCGATGCCGGCGCCGAGGGCCCGGAGGATCACGAAAGTCTCGCAGGCGCCCAGGAGCCAGCCGCAGGCGTGGAACAGCAGGACCAGGCCGAAGCGCCCCTTCTGCTGCCGGAAGAAGCGGGAGATGTGGTGGTCGATGTCCGCGGCCCGGGCCCGCAGGCGTTCGATCCTCTCCAGGCCGAGGCCGCAGCGGCGGGCGAGGACGAGGAGCGCGGAGAACATGCGCCCGTGGCTGCGGTACGCCGACCAGGTCAGCAGGCCGGCGGCCAGGAGGAGGAGGGTCAGACCGGCGCGCACCGGCATGGGCACCGCCAGGGGCACCTCCCAGTGGTAGGTCACCAGGCCCAGCCCCGCGGCCGTGAACAGCAGCCCGGTGAAGACCTGGGCCGCCTTGTTGACCACCACCGAGGCCAGTCCGCGCGAGACCGGCGACTGGCGGCGGAGCAGGAAGGCCTTGAGAGGCTCGCCCCCGAGGTTGGCCAGAGGCGTCAGCTGGTTGACGGCCTCGCCGGCGAGCTTGCACCTGAACAGGAGGGACAGGCGCGGGCGAAAGCCGTCGGCCGGGAAGGCGCAGCTCCAGGCCAGCGAGTTGGTCACGTGCCACGCGAGGGCCAGGAGGACGACGTGGAGGAAGGCCCAGCGCATGACCGCCAGGTTGTGGAGGATCTCGTCCACCCCGAGGGCGCCGACCAGGCCGCCGAGCAGCAGCAGCCCCAGGCCCGGCAGGAGGAAGCGGATGACCCTCACCGTCCGCCGACCTCGGGCGGAGGGCCCTCCGCCGCCGCCCCGGAGCGGCGCTGGTGGGCGGCGAGCATCTTGCCCTGCGACAGCAGCACTCCGAGGGCGACCACGTGCAGGCCTCCCACCGTGAACAGGTAGATCAGGTCGAAGGCGCCGAGGAGGGCGAGGACGAAGTGCACGAAGGCGAAGGAGTCGCGCTTCGACAGGA
>JAJDTN010000340.1 GCA_022827165.1 Candidatus Latescibacterota bacterium | reverse complement strand
CATCTTCGAGCGCTTCATCTCCATCTTCACCCTCTTCGAGGAGTTCGGCACCATCGGCCGCGCCTCCAGCACGGCGCGGATCTACCTCGTCATCGCCTCCCTGGACATGTTCCTCGACCATCCGGTCCTCGGCATCGGCTGGCGGGCCTTCCCCCACGTCTTTGCCGAGTACGCGCCGCCCGGGTATCCCCACTGGAGCTACGTCAACGAGCCCCACACGGTGGTGACCATGGTCCTGGGCGAGCTGGGCATCGTCGGCTTCGCGGCCTTCATGTGGTTCGTCGGGCGGACCTTCTTCCTGAGCCTTCGTCGATTCCGAGAGATGGAGGACCCCTATCTGCGGGCCGTGACCATCGGACTGATCTCCACTTTCGCGGCTTTTCAGGTCAACCAGTCCTTCAACGGCGACCTGTCCAACAACATGTTCTGGTTCTACATCGGGATGCTGTTCGCCGTGCAGCGCATAGAGGCCGCCTCGCGCTCCCCGTGAAGGTCCTGGTCACCTCCCGTCTCTATCCGAGTTCCCCCCTTCCCACCCGGGGGACCTTCGTTCACGAGCAGGCGCGCTTCCTCAACACCCACTGCCGGGTCGAGGTCGTCTCTCCCACGCCGTTCTCCCTGCCCCTTCGGGGTCTCGGGCGCCGGGCCGTCTACGCAAGGATCCCGGGTTCCGAACTTCTGGACGGGCTCGAGATCCGCTATCCCCGCTACCTCTCGCTGCCCCGCCGGCTCCTGTTCTCCCAGGCATGGCGCTTCTATCTGGCGGCGCTGAAGGGGGCCGTCCGGACTCGGCCCGACCTGATCCACGCGCACCTCGCCTATCCCGACGGTCTGGCCGCCGTGGAGTACGCCCGCCAACTCGGCTGTCCCGTGGTCATCTCCGTACACGGCCACGACGTGCGGGAGATCCCCGAAGCAAGGGCGAGCTGGCGCGCCCTGGTGGCAAGGGCCCTCGGTCAGGCGGCAGCGGTGATCGCCAGCAGCGGGGACATTCGGGAACGGGTCCTTGCGCTCGGCGTGGAAGACGGACGCATTCGCGCCATCCCCCAGGGAGTCGATTGCAGGCTCTTCCGGATCGGCAAGCGCTCCGGAGGGGAGGGTGGCTGGCGGGTCCTCTACGTGGGGCGTTACGATCCGCGCAAAGGACTGGATGTGCTGCTCGAGGCCATGCACCGGGTCCGGCAGCACCGCGGCGACGTGCAGCTGCAGCTCGTTGGCGCGAGCCCCCTGGGTGGAACCGCTGCCGCCTACGGCCGAACCATCGACGATCTGGGCCTGGGCGATTGCGTCGAGTTGGTGGATGAGCAGCCCCACGAGGAGATCCCGCGATTCATGGCCGAGGCCGATCTCTTCGCCCTGCCCAGCTACTACGACAGCTTCGGTGTGGTGGTGGCAGAGGCGATGGCCTGCGGCCTTCCGGTGGTGGCCACTCGGTGCGGCGGTCCCGAGGAACTGGTGGAGGAGGGATCGGGGAGACTGGTGGCCGTAGGCGACGCCGAGGATCTCGCCGCCGGCATCCTTGCGGTCATCGAGGGCTACGGCCGCTATGACCGACCGGCCATTCGCCGGCGTGCCGAAGGGCTCTGGGACTACCGCGGGATAGCAGCCCGCATCCACGCGCTCTACGAGGAGATCCTCGAGAGCAACGCCTAGAGGCCCCTCAGGATCTGCCGGCCTTCAGGATGGTCTCGTAGAGGCGCACCAGCTTCTCCGCCTGCGAATCCCAGTTGTAGGTGGTTCGCGCCGCCTCCCGCCCCTTTTGCCCCATGCGCCGCGCCACCTCCGGATTCTCCCACAGGTAGCGCACCGCGGCCGCCGCCTCTTCGGCGTTCTGCGGATCGACGCAGATCCCGCATTCCGTCTCTTCGACGATCCTGCGCAGGTTGGGGAAGTCCGCGCACAGCACGGGGATGCCGAAGGCCATGTACTCGAAGATCTTGGTCAGCTCCTTGCGCCGGGTGTGCGGGCCGGGGGGGAAGAGAGCCAGACCGGCGGTCCAACTCTCCCGGAGATAGTACGAGACGATGCGCTCGTGGGGCACGTAGCCGCCCACGCCGTCGAGGTGGAGGCGGCTCCCATCGCCGTGAGCCCGCACTTCGGAGGCCATCTCCGGATCGCAGCGGCCCACGAGGAAGAGCTCGGCATCGGGCAGGTGCCGCAGGAGCCGCCCGTGGAGGTGCGCCCCTCGGTAGGACTTGACGTTGCCGGTGTAGATGAGGCGCGGGACGTCCCCGCGGGGCCGGGCCGCCAGCCGGCCCTCGTCGAGACGGGGGAAGCGGACGTAGTTCAGGACCGCCTCACCCCGGGGGAAGCGCTCGGCGTAGTAGCGCTCGGCCAGGACGAGGTGGAAGTGCCGGCTCGCACCCTCTTCGATCCACCCGAGAGGCCCGGCGAAGGCGGCGCGGAGCCATGGGGGCAGGTACTCCCGCTCCTGGAGCGCGGTGCGGTTGTCCTCGTGGATGTCGTAGACCACCCGCTTGCCCAGCAGCCGCAGCAGCAGACCGGCGGGAATGAGCTCCGGGTCGTGGAAGTGGTAGAGCTCGGCCGGCGTCGCCAGGGCCTCGAGGAATGTGCGCGCCACCCCCAGGCTCATGCGGACGAACCGGTTGCCATGGCGCGGCAGGCCGCCGACACGGATGCCCTCCGTCACCGTGCCCTCCCCCGGGGCCAGGAGCACCACCTCGTAGCCGGCGTCGGCCAGGCTCCTGCATTCGCGGTGGAAGACGCGGTTGTCGAAACGGTCGTGGACGGTGGTCAGGTGGACGACTCTGGGCACACTGCCTCCCGGACCGGGACAGGCCGCAGGCGACGAGCGGAACCGGACCCTCACGACGGCTGACGAGCCGCCGGCTGTCCTGCCTGGCCGGCAGGGCCCCGTCCCCGGGGCCGTGCCCCCCTACGGGGCCGCCGCCGGCCGCTCCTGCCAGTGCTGCCCGACGGCCCGCACGTACCCCGCCCCCAGGGTGTAGCAGATCGTGGCGAAGAGGCTGAGAACGCCGGTGATGAGGACGATGAGCAGCCTCTGGGGACGGGCCTTGATCTCGGGCGGCACGGGAGGATCTAGGACCTGAACGGTGGACGTCGTGTTGTTGGCCTCGATGAGCGCCTCGGCCTCCTGTTGCAGCAGGAGCTGCAGCAGGGCCTTCTGGACCAGCACGTCCTTTTCCAGGGTGGCGAACTCCTGGGCCACGCCCGGGATCTTCCTGAGCGGGAGGAAGAGGTTCTCGTCCAGCTCGAACTGCAGCGTCTTGTCGCGGAGCAGGTCGTCGGAAGCGCCTTCGAGGCCCTCGCGCAGCACCACCATCCACATCTCCCGCAGCCTGATCTCCTGCTGAAGCTTCTTGACCCTGTCGTGGTCGGGGTCCAGCCCCGAGAGGATCCAGCCCAGCCGGGCGACCTCCAGCTCCATGGCCTCGGTCTGCATGCCGGCGGCGGCCCCGATCACCGCCCTGGCCTGGTCCTCGATGGAGATGGCGTTGTACTCCGACTGGAACTCCTCCAGCTTCTTCATCTTCGCCTCGAGCTTGTCGTCCTCCTGCTGGAGGAGGGTCCCGATGAAGTCGAGACGCTCGGAGGCGGTCTTCTGTGAGATCTGCTTGTTGGTGAGGTCGAGGAGCTCGATGTAGTGAGTGGCCATCTCGGCAGCCCTCTGCGGATCCTGGTCGAGGATCGCGATTTCGATCGTTCCCTCCTCCGTCTTGTCCACGGTCGTCTTGCTGCCCAGGATCTCGATGGCATCGGTCATGGTCTCGACTTCGTAGCGATGCAGCAGCCCGAACTTGTCGACCATCTGCCGCCGGATCCTCTGGCTCTTCAGCGTGGCGATGAAGATATCGGCGGGAGTGCCCTTGTCGCCCAGACGCAAGGTCGGGATGGGCAGGGCCGAGAGCAGGTCGGAAAAGCCGAATCCCTGCTTCTGCTCCTTGGGGGGAAGGATCTGGGCCCTGGCCTCGTACTCCACCGGTACCAGGAAGCTGACCGCCCCGGCCAGGATGCAGAGCATCAAGGTTCCACCCAGGATGAGGCGCCTGCCGGCGTAAAGGGCGGCGAGGAGGTCGAGGAAATCGGCTTCCTTCTGTCTTTCCGTCTCCATTTGAGCTGGGCTCCTTGGTTTACCGGAGGGACTGCACCAGGACCACCAGGGTCAGGGTCTCAGGGACTGCACCAGAACCACCAGGGTCAGGGTCTCGGCGATGGTGCGCATCGTCGACTGGGTCGCTTCCCAGAAGTCGACTCGCTCCTTCTGCGGCACCCAGATCTCGTCTCCGGGCTCGGCTTCGAGATCGAAGTCCAGCCTCTCCCGGATCCCGGTGCGCGCCCGGATGAGCCGGGCTCCTCCCTTGTCGGCGTCATACGAGTAACCGCCGGCCTTCTCCATGTAGTAGCCGACATCGCTCCCGGGCACGAAGTCGATGAGACCGGGCTTCTGCACTTCGCCGCTGACGCTGACCGTGCGCCGCTGCGGAGGGATGTAGATCACGTCGCCGCTCTCGAGGAAGATGTTCTGCTCCTCGTCATCCTCTCTGAAGAGCCGCTCGAAGTCGACCGAGGCCCGCCCCTTCTCCTCGCGGCCCTTGGTGCGGAGATAGGCGCGGTCCTCCTTGCTCATGTCGGCCATTCCCGTCACCCTGGCCAGGGTCTGCAGGCGATCGAGCTCCGGATCGATCTGGGTCCGCATCTTGGTGCGGATCACCTTGGACCCCACGAGGGAAGCCTGGTCCGTCAGGCCCCCGGCCATGGCCACCGCGTCCTTGATGCGCGAGACCCCGGGCACGACCCGGTAGCGGCCCCGGTAGCGGACCTCGCCCAGGACCATGACCGTGGGCATCAGCTGCCACTGGGCGCGGGCGCGGATGAAGACCATGTCGTTGGCTTGCAGCTCGACGCCGCGTATGTCGTCGTAGCCGAACCCCGCCTCCCCGGGCTCGTTGCTGCCGAGCAGGATGACCTCGTCTTCCTCGGTCCCCTCCTTGAAGCGCCACAGCTCGGCCCGGATCAGGGGCGCGTCCAGGCGAATCCCCTTGGCCAGGTTCACCAGGTCCTCGACCGTGTCCCCCGGCCGGTACTCCTGCTCGCCTTCCTGGTTGACCGCGCCGAAGATGTAGACGGCGGTGTCGCGGTACCTCACGTGGATCACGTCGCCCATGCGCACGTAGGGGTTGTGGGCCACGTCGCCGGTGGAGAGGAACATGTCGAGATCGACCGTTTCGGTGGTGCCGTCGCGGTGGTTCAACCGGATCGAGCGCCGGGCGGTGGACTGCTCGATGATCTGGCGCACGCGGGTGACCTTCTTGCCCCCCACCTCGTCCTGGAAGGTCGTGCCCCGCAGCTCGTCGGTGAACCCTCCCGCCAGCTCGATCAGGTCCGAGACCCGCGTGGTCGGGTGGATGATGTAGCCGCCCTCGTTGAGCACGGCGCCGGTCACGTAGGCTGTGAAGAACCGCATGCTCGCCAGGGTCAGGGTGATCTCCACGGCCGGGTACTTGTCCTCCGCCGCCGCGAGGATGCGCCTCTTCGCCTCGGCCAGGGACAGGCCCGACACGTGGAAGGCGCCCACCGTGGGGACGAGGACGCTGCCCACCGGGTCGACCTGAACCATGTACGAGAGATCGAACTCCCCCCAGATATAGAGCTGCAGCGCGTCCCCGGGACCGACGATGTAGGTATCGGGGTCGACCTCCCGGTCCTGGCTGATGCGCAGCTTCTCCACCTCCTCGCCGGTGGGCAGGCGGAGCTTGCCGGAGACCAGGTCCTGGCCGAGCCCCTGCAGGTCGGCCCCGGGGATCTGCTGCAGTTCGGCCTCTTCCTGCTCCCCCTGGTCGACCATCCGCTGCAGCTCTTCCTCGTCCTGGGAATGGGCGGGACCCGCCATACCTTGCAGTGTCAGGGCGAGTGCGAGGCCGAGTAACCATGTCAGCATGATTCCTCCTGTCGCCGATTGGCGTAGTGGCATTCGCGGGCAGGAACGGTTCCGGCTCAGGGCTCGTACGGCGCGCCCGTGCGCCGCAGGGACCTGGTCACCGCCAGCTGCACGGTGATGTAGCCGCCCGGATGGGGACGGCCGCGGACGTTCAGATCCCCCGCCGAGTAGCCGGGCCGGGCGTCGGCGATGGTGCCGACGATCAGGTTGGCCTGCTCCACGGTGCAGTCGTAGCGGTCGGCGATGAGGGCCACCATGTCGATCCAGGCCGCCTTCACCGCCTCCTGCCAGTTGCCCCCCTGGCCGCTGGTGAGCCACTCGTCGCCGTCCTCGACGTGGCGGCTCTTCTCCACCACCGGGGCGTGGCAGGGAAATCCCGGGGACCGGTCGACCTTGAGGGTGACGGCCGAGTCGATCTCCACGCCCGTGGCGGTGAGCTCGCCATCGCCCATGCGGGCGTGCACGTCGGTGAGCAGGAAGAGGCCGCCCTTCTTCTGGGCGCGGATGTGGACGGTGCTTCCGGGCTGGACGGAGTTGAAGTCCAGGTTGCCGCCGGTATCGATCTCGTACGGGGCCACCGACTCCAGGCGCACATAGCCGATCATGGGGCGCACGGGCACGACGAAGTCGGGCGGGAAGTGGACCAGCCCGTCGCGCACCGGGGCCACGCAGCGCATGCTGCCCCACAGGGGTCCGCCGTTGCGGTAGAACCCGTAGGGCCCGACCTCGATGTCGATGATCTCGAGGGAGAGCCAGTCGCCGGCCTCGATCCCCTCCACGAAGAAGGGGCCGCCCTGGCGGGAGTCGCGTTTCTCGCGGACCTCGAAGACCGCCCCCGGCCGGAGACTGTCCTGGTTGGCGTAGTCCTGGTCGTGGCCGCCCACCGTCTCGATGACCACCGTCTCTCCGAGCTGCAGCCGGCCGCGTACCTGGCCGCGCTCCGGGTCGTCGGGACCGGTGTAACAGGGCGTGCGGGTGAATCGTCTCAAGGGGTTCGTGTGGTGGTGGGCCCTCGGGCCTGGACGTGGCGGGAGGAGGACGGCGCAGGATCCTGCCGCCCCTCGGGCCATGCGAAACTCCGCAGAGACGGCCGTGAAGGCAAGGCGGCGCCCCCCGGCCTCACCACGGCAGGGGCACGTCGAGGTACTCGCTCAGATCCCTGGCCGCCCGCTGCTCGTGCTCTCCGAAGCGGATCCCCTCGCGGCGGTGCAGCTCCTTGATCCGCTCCTCCACGTGCCCGGGAAGGAGCACCTCGTCGTACCCGGGCAGGGGCGCGTAGTTGTCGCGGATGGCGCGCACGTAGCGGTCGACCTCGGCGTTGAAGGCATCCCCGGGCAACAGGCTGTCCACGTCGATGGCCAGGACCAGGCCGCCGAGATTGGCCCCCGGCCAGCGCTCGACGACCTCGTCCGCCTCGGGCAGGGTGACCCCCGCCAGGGCGCCGCCCAGGAGAGTGGCCGCCGCCACCAGACCCATGCTCTTGAAGAACGTGGCCGGCACCCGCTCCAGCAGGTCCTCCACCTTCTTCGGGCCCTCGCCCGAGACGGCGTGGGCCACCATGTCGAGGACGATGCCGGGCTCGCCGCCGGCGGGGATGGCGAAGGACATGGGCGGCGCCCCGGTCCAGCCCGCCGAGGGTTTGGGGTCCTGGCCCGGCTGGCCGCCGGCGCCGCGGTACCCCTGCACCGAGAAGCCGACGCACCCGGCCTCCATGCACCGGCGCGTGTAGTGCCCCGCCGACCCGTAGTGGCCGATGCCGCGCACCAGCCCGATGCCGACGCCGGCGGACTTCGCTTTGTCGACGGCCTGGTCCGTGGCCAGCATGGAGGGGACGTACCCGAGGCCCCCGTCGCCGTCGACGATCGCCGTGGTCGCCGTCTCGTGCACGACGCGGATGCGGGGATCGGGGTTGAGGCGGCCCTCCCGGAAGTTGCGGCAGTACCCGGGGACGAAGTTGATGCCGTGGCTGCGCACGCCGCGCAGCTCCGAGTTGGTCAGGAGCCGCGCCGTCCGCGCCGCGTGGTCCCGGCTCTTCATGCCGGACTTGGCCAGGCACTCGGTGAGGAAGGCCAGCTCGCGCTCCTCGGCGACCCGGACGAACTCCTCCGGGGGGCGGTTCACGAACGCTCCCCGGCGAGCCGGCGCAGCTGGGCGGCGGCCAGGGTCAGCACCTCGCGGTCGTCGCAGGCGTTGGCGTCCTTGCCCTCGAAGACGACCCCCAGGGTGCCGTTGAACCCGGCGCCGGCGAGGATGTCGACGATGCGGTCGTAGTCGAGCCACTCCTCGCGGCCGGAGTCGATCTTGTAGAACTTGGCGCGCACGTGGGCGGCGTGGTGCGCGGTCTGCTCCATGTAGCGGTAGATGTCGTGATCGGGGTCCGGCCGCCCCTGGGTGCGCGCCGGCGAGCCCTCCCACTGCCCGGTGTCGAGGATGAAGGTGAAGTTGTCGCGCCCCACCTCGTCGAAGAGCCGCAGGACGCCGTCTCCGGTGCACGGGTGGTTCTGCAGGCCCACGGCGATGCTGTGCGAGGCCGCGTAGTCGCAGCAGGCCTGGAAGCACTCCACCTCGCGGCGGCGGGCGCCGGCGTCCTCGGGGGTGGAGCCGCAGAACACGCGCACCATGGGCGCCCCCAGGGAGACGGCCACGTCCACGTCGGTGCGCACCCGCCGGACCTTCTCCTCCAGCTCGGACTCGGTGCCCACGAAGTGTCCGCCCGTGGCCAGGTAGCCGATGCTCAGCCCCTTGCGCAGGCAGTCCATCTTGGTCCGCAGCAGGTAGCCGGACCCGTGCTCCTCGAAGCCGACGTCGCTGCGCAGGTCGATCACGTCGAGACGCAGCTCCCAGGCGAGGTTGATGAAGCTCTCGATGTCGGGGAAGCTGTTGCGGTCCTTGCCGAACATCGATGCGTACAGTCCTACCTTCATTCCGAGACTCCCATCATCAGAGGTGTGGTGTGGAAACAACGTCGCCGTCCGCGGGTAGACAAGAGGGCCCGGGCCGGACAGTTTTCACCCCCCGCCGTCCATTGACCCGGCAACCGAAAGCGAGTTCCCATGTCCTCCCACCGCATCACCTCCGTCGACGTCATCCCCATCTACCCGCGCCTCGCGCGCCGCTACGCCGGCCGCGTCGTCGACCTCTACGGCATCGACTGCCGCCTGCTGTTCCGCGTGGCCACCGACTCCGGCCTCGTGGGCTGGGGCGACCAGCGCGTCCGTCCCTGGTTCGAGCCGGCCGCCGACATGGGCCAGGAGCTGGTGGGGCGCGACCCCTTCGACTACCTCAACGGCAACCTCTCCGGCGGGCTGAACACGGCGGCCTACGACCTGATGGGCAAGTGCCTGGAGGTGCCGGCCTGGAAGCTGATGGGGCCGAAGCGGCGGGACTGGGTGCCCGTGGCGGCCTGGACCCGGCCCGCGTCGCCGGAACAGTTCGCCGCCGAGATCCAGCGCGCCGCCGCCCAGGGCTACCGCACCTTCAAGATCCACACCTGCACCTACCACGACGTCTTCGAGCAGACGAAGGCGGCCGAGGCGGTGGCCCCCGAGGGCTTCCGCATCCACTACGACTTCAACCACAACCGCTCCCTCGGGGCGGTGCTGCCGATCGTCGCCGAGCTGGAGCGCAACCACCCCATCGTCGGCTACATCGAGGACCCCATCCTCAAGGGCGACGTCGAGGGCTGGGCGGCGATCCGCCGCAAGTCGCGCATCCCCATCATCATGCACGGCACCCCCCAGGGCGGAATGCTGGAGTACCGGCAGGACCTGGCCGACATCTACATGATCGGCGGCACCATGTACGAGACGATGACCATCGGCTGGGCCCTGGGCCGGGCCAACATCCAGGTGATCCTGCAGCACGAGTCGGGGACTCTGGGCAAGGCGATGGCCATGCACATGGCCGCGGTCCTGCCGAGCCACTCGGCCCACTCGATCAACCTCGACGACCAGTACGAGGAGGACGTGACCACCGCGACGATCCC
>JAJDTN010000019.1 GCA_022827165.1 Candidatus Latescibacterota bacterium | reverse complement strand
TGATCACCGGCGACGCGGCCACCGCCGCCGCCGAGCACGAGGTGCCGACGACGCCCAGCACCAGGGGATCGCCGGCGACCTGCTCGGCGCCGGCGCGTCCGCCCTCCGGCGAGCACATGGCGTCCACGGACTCGCCGAGATCGACCGGGTGACCGTGGACGCTGCCGTAGTCCGCCACGGCCAGCTCGCACCCGAAGCGCAGGGCCCCGCCAAGGGACGCCGCCCCGGTGATTGAAAGGAGGGAGCGGATCTGCACCGCCTCGCCGGCGCCGATCTCCACGGCGTCGGCGCCCGCCTCACCGCCCACCGGTTCATCGTCGCCGCCGCACGAGACCAGCACGGCGACGGCCAGGGCGAATCGAAGTTTCCTGATCGGGCTCCGCATGGTTTGATCTCCCTCTCTCACTTGAGATAGATGGGCCGCCACGTCTGCTGAGTGACGACGGCAACGAGACGCCTCATGGAGACGGTTCTGCTTCTCCTGGCCGGCCGGCCTCCCGTCCCGCGCGCAGCAGGGAGACCCCCGCGGCACCGGTCAGCAGCGGCAGGATGGCGTCGACGAGGATCCACACGAGGGTGACCGTATCGTCGCCGAGCGCGGTCCAGGCCGGCATGAGCAGGTTGAACCAGTTCCAGTAGAACAGGATGCCCACGAACAGGAACCCGTAGAACTGGAGGTTGGCGGCGACGTAGCCGCGGGTCACGCCGGCCTCGTCTCCCTGGCGGTCGATCCCCCGCTTGCGCTGGTAGCCCAGTACCAGTCCGAGGGCGATGGCGATCGCCATCAGGGGATTGAGGATTCTCCAGAGTGGGCTGTACGGCTGCCCTTCCTCGGAGACGTGGTAGAGCGGCTCCAGGACCGTGTGGACGCCGACGGCCACCGCCATGGCCACCAGGAACGCGCCGATGATGCGTTTGAGCATGTCCATGCCTCCTCTTGCCAGGTTCACGATGCCGGGCCTGCCGCCATGGCAGCGCCACGGTGCATGTCAACCCCGACCTCGCGGTCAGAGCCGTTGGGGCTCGCCGCTGCCCCGTGGCCGGTGCCGCGGGGCGGGGATCCACCGGATTCGCCCACCCGAACCTCCACCTCCAGCTTCATCCCGCCGCCGCCTCGCAGGACCCCCCGGGTGGGCGACACGTCCCGGTAGTCCCGTCCGGTGGCGATGCGCACCTCTCCCCCGCCGCCGGCGCGGCTCTGGTTGGTCGGATCGAAGCCCACCCAGCCGAGCCCGGGCAGCCGGCACTCGACCCATGCGTGGGTAGCGTTGACCGGCGCCTGTCCGCCGTCGCCCGCGGCCTGGCGAAGGTAACCCGAGACATAGCGGGAGGGGATCCCCCAGGAGCGCGCTATGGCGATCATGAGGTGGGAGTAGTCCTGGCAGACGCCGCGCCCGGTCTCCAGGATGTGCTCCACCGAAGACTCGGCCGTGGTGCTTCCCGGAATGTACTCCAGGCAGCGATGGAGGGTGTCCGAGAGCCTCGACAAGCTCTCGAGGGGGTCCCCGCCGGGCTCGATGCCATGCCGCTGGACGAACGCCTCCAGACCCGGCGAGGGCCGCACAAGGTCACTCGGGCTCGTGAAGCTCCAGTCTGCGAAGGAACCCACCGCCGAGCGGGTCTCCTCCCAGGCGCCGGTCCCGAGCCGCTCCGGGAGCCCGGGAGCGGGGACCGCGTCGACGGCGGCCCGGGTGGTGATCTCCAGGGCGCGGTGCGTCCGGTGCAGAGCGAGGAGGTGGCGGGCGTTGCCGAAACAGTCCGACTCGCGGTTGAGGGACGCGGCAGGACTCGTCTCGATCTCGAAGTCGAGGAGCCGCTGCCGATGGTCCTGCAGCGGCTCCAGACAGAGCAGCATCACGCACTGGCGCACGCTGCTGTCGTAGCTGTAGCGGGAGACGTGCTCGATCTCGTAGCGGACGGCTCCGGTCATTGCGTCAGTGCACCGGGGAGTCCTCGATGGCGTAATCGATGTACGCCTCGGTGACGAGCTGGTGGAGCTCTCGGCAGTGTTCCCCAACCTGGGAGAGCAGCTCCTCCCTGTCCTCCGGCTCCACGCGGTCCGGCCATTCGTATCGGATCAGGGCGCACAGCCGGCCGGAGAGCCGGTCCGCCGCCGCCCCGGCTTTGGCGCCCGGGCCCGGACCCGTGGCCGCGAGCTCGGCGGCCAGGGCGTCGAGGGAACGGCACAGGGACCCGGGCAGCCGGGGATCGGTGACCAGCAGATCCAGCACGCGGTCCCCCTGGACCTCGACGCTGTAGCTGGACTTGTAGGTGTCGAAGGCCTGGCAGGCGCGCAGCAGACTCGTCCAGCCGGTGTCGGAGGTCCCGCCCTGGTCGCGCTCGGCCAGCTGGGCGAGGAGGAAGGACGCCAGGAGCTGGGCTCGCTCCAGGAACCGCCCGATGCGCATGAAGCACCAGCCCTCGTCGCGGTACATGGTCGCGTCGGCGACACCATGGAAGGTGTCGATCTGGCGGGTGGTCTCGGCGTAGAAGCTCTCCGGCGAGACCTTCCAGATGTCCTCGATGCCGAGGTCGCGGATGCGCAGCCACGAGAGGTTGAGACAGGTCCACATCTCGGCGCTGATGCAGTTGCGCATCTGGCGGGCGTTCTCGCGGCCCAGAGCGAAGCAGCGGCGCACCGAATCGGGGTTGGAGCGCTCGAAGGTGAGATCCCCGGCGAGGGTGTACGAATCGGCCAGGACGTAGTCGTCGCTGCCGCCGGTGCCGAGGTCCCCGCCCGGAGGCAGCCGGCCGAGGCCGGCGTAGATCCGGCTCCAGCCGTAGTGGATCTCCTCCACGGGCCGGTCCACCAGGGCCTCGACCTGCAGCCGCAACAGACGGCAGAGCTGTTCCGCCCGCTCGAGGTAGCGGCCCATCCAGTAGAGTCCCTGGGCGCTGCGCGCGAGCATTCAGCTCTCCAGCACCCAGAGGTCCTTGCCGCCGCCGCCCTGGCTCGAGTTCACCACGAGGCTGCCCCGGCGCAGCGCCACCCGGCAGAAGGCCCCGGGAACGATGCGGGTCTTGCGGCCGTGGAGGATGAAGGGGCGCAGGTCGACGTGGCGCGGCTCCGGGCGGCCCTCGATGCAGCAGGGCGCGCGCGACAGGGCCAGCACCGGTTGCGAGATGAATCCCGCCGGGTCGGCGCGAAGCTCCTCGGCGTAGGCGCCGCGCTCCTCCGCGGTCGCATGGGGGCCGATGAGCATGCCGTAGCCCCCGGACTCGCCCACCCGCTTGACGACGAGGTCCTGCAGGTTGTCGAGGGTGTACTCCAGGTCGCGAGGCCTTCGGCACAGGTAGGTCTCGACGTTGGCGAGGACCGGCTCCTCGCCGAGGTAATAGCGGATCATGTCGGGGACGAAGGCGTAGACGCTCTTGTCGTCGGCCACCCCCGTCCCCGGGGCGTTGGCCAGGGCCACGTGCCCGCTCTTGCAGGCGTGCATCAGCCCCGGCACTCCGAGGAGGGAATCGGGGCGGAAGACGAGGGGATCGATGAAGTCGTCGTCCACGCGGCGGTAGATGACGTCCACCCGTCGCAGCCCTTCGGTGGTGCGCATGTAGACGAAACCGTCGTTGACCAGCAGGTCGCGGCCTTCGACGAGAGTAGCTCCGATCTCCTGGGCCAGGAAGATGTGCTCGTAGAAGGCCGAGTTGGCGACTCCGGGGGTGAGCAGGGCGATGCAGGGGTCGGAGCGTCCATCGGGGGCCAGCTCGCGAAGGGTCTCGAGCAGCACCTGCCCGTACTGCTCGACCTCCCGCACCCGGCAGTCGCGGTAGAGGCGGCGCAGGCTCGACTTGACCACCTTGCGGTTGGCGATCATGTAGGACACCCCGGAGGGCACCCGCAGGTTGTCCTCGAGCACCCGCCAGCCATCGTTGGTACGCACCAGGTCGGTGCCGCAGACGGCGACCCAGGTGCCGTGGGGAACCGGGACCCCGCACATCTCGACGCGGTACTGGGGGCAGCCGCGCACCAGGTCGGCGGGGACCACGCCGTCGGCGATGATGCGGGCCCCCCCGTACACGTCCTCCAGAAAGCGGTTCAGGGCGGCCAGGCGCTGGGTGAGCCCCGCCTCCAGGTGCAGCCACTCCTCGGCGGAGAGGATGCGCGGAACGCAGTCGACGGGGATGATGCGCTCGTCCGCCTCTTCGTCCCCGTAGACGGTGAAGGTGATACCCTCGTTGGAGAAGGAGCGCGTCACCCGCTCCTGGATCCGGCCCGCTTCCTCCGCAGAGAGCTGCCTCAGGGTATCGTGCAGAGGCTGGAAGTGCCCGCGCGGCGTGCCGTCGGGCAGGAACATCTCGTCGTAGATCGCGGGATCGAGATCGTAGGCGTCGAAGTCCATGGGACGGCTCGCCGGACGGTGAGTCCGAAGCGGCTCAGTCCGGGTCCCGGAAGTCTCCCCCCTCCTCGGGATCGACCATGAGGGCGAACTCGGGATAGGCGTCGATTCCCAGCTCACCCGCGTCCTGGCCGATGTCCTCCACGTCGCGCGAGACCCGCGCGCCCACGGTCCTGTTCAGCACGGTCCACAGCAGGAGGGACACGAGAAAGACGAAGCCCCCCACGCTCACCACGCCGATGAGCTGCACCACGAAGCTCCCGCCCGCGGCGATGCAGACCGCCAGGGTGCCCCAGATGCCGGCCAGGAGATGGGCGGGAACCGCGCCGACCACGTCGTCGATCCGCAGGCGCTCCAGCAGCTTCAGTCCCGCCGTGCACAGGACCGCTCCCACGGCGCCGATGACGATCGCCCACCGGGCATCGAGGATGTCCGGTCCGGCCGTGATCGCCACCAGGCCGGCGATGGCGCCGTTGAGGGCGGCGAAGAGATCGGTCCGCCCGAGGATGGGCCGCGACACGACGATCGCCGTCACCACGCCCGCCGCGGCGGCGAGGTTGGTGTTGACAAGGACATTGCTCATGGCCACCGCGTCGGACACGCCGGCAAGGGCCAGCTGGGAGCCGCCGTTGAAGCCGAACCAGCCCAGCCAGAGGATGAAGACCCCGAGAGTGACGGCGGGGATGTTGGAGGGCGGAGTGACCTTCACCGAGCCGTCCTTGCGGAACTTGCCCCACCGAGGTCCCACGACGATGGCGCCCGCCAGGGCCGCCCAGCCGCCGGTGGAATGGACGATGGTGGAACCCGCGAAGTCCTGGAAACCCATCTGCGAGAGCCAGCCCCCGCCCCAGGTCCAGGCGCCGACGACGGGGTAGATGACAGCCGTGAGGACCAGGGTGAAGGCGAAGAAGGCCCATAGCTTGACGCGCTCGGCCAGGGTCCCGGAGACGATCGAGGCAGTGGTGGCGACGAAGACCATCTGGAAGAACCAGTCCGACATGGTGGAGTAGTTGCTGGCCACCACGCCGGCCAGGGCCCCCTCGTCCCCGCCCAGGAGGGCCCGTTCACCTTCGGAGGGACCGTGAAAGAGGTCGAAGGAGCCGATCAGCGCACCCACATCGACGTACATGAGGCTGTAGCCGATGATGTAGTAGGCGAGGCCGGCGATCGAGTAGAGCCCGATGTTCTTCAGGCAGATCATGGAGGCGTTCTTCGAGCGCACCGAGCCGGACTCCAGCATGGTGAAGCCGGCACACATCCACATGATCAGGACGCCCCAGACCAGGAAGGAAAAGGTGTTGAGGACGAAGCCGGTCTCGGCGGAGGCCGACGCCGGCGAAGGAGCCAGGAGGATCGCGGCGATGGCGAGGATCCCGGCGGCCCCGGCCACTGCTGCGATCGGTGCGCGGTAACCCGTGGCAGGTTGGTCTTCAGGTACGCTCATGCGGAATGCTCCTGCGGCTGGAATTCGGCACATGCCACTCTTGGTTCTCGATGGGAAGTGTTCACGCGAGCACTGCCCTGGCCGGGCGGTGCCGGCGACATTCCACGCCGGCGGCCCCAAGCCGATGCGCTCCACCTCACTTGGATCCTCGGGCCTACCCGAAGCTGCCGCGCGCCTCCTCCACTGTTTCGAAGACCTTGGCGAGACGGGAGAACCCGCTGATCTCCAGGACTTCGTTGATGTGGTCGGGCACCCGGCACAGGGCCAGACCGCCCCCGGCTGCGCTCGTCTTCCTGATGGCGATCAGGAAAACCCGCAACCCGGCGCTGCTTATGTAGTTGAGCTCGCCGCAATCGACCACGAGGCCGGTGGCCCCCTTGTCGATGATGGCACTCAGCTCCTCTTCGAATTCCTTGGCGTTCGCGGAATCCACGCGGCCGCTGACCGCGGCGACGGCGGTGCTTCCGGTCTGGCTGGTCTCAACGTTCATGCATCGTCCTCCGGAGCCTCCAAGGGCTGCACGAGGTTCAGGCGATTGCACCCGTCCACCCGCTCGTAGGTGAGCTTCTGAACGAATGCCTTGGTTAGGTGGATGCCGAGGCCGCCGATAGTACGGTCCGAGGCAGGAAGGGCCACATCGGGCTCGGCGGCGTCCTCGAGGGGGTTGAAGGGCTTGCCGTTGTCCACGATAACAGCTCCCACCTCTGAGTCAGTGAGGTGGAGAGTCACCGTGATGACCGCGTCCTGAGCGTCTTCCGTGAATCCGTAGGATATCACGTTTGTCAATATCTCGTCCAGGGCCAACTGGAAGCCGAAAATCGTCCTGGCCGGAAGCCCGTTCTCCGCCCCGAAGCGTTCGAACTGCTCGGCAATGCGCCGGGGCTCCTCGCTGTCGAGGCTGAGGTCGAATCTCAGATTGACATCCATTCTCGTCATCCCTCGGGACAAGCGGACGGATCCCCGCCGGGGCCGGAGGGCTCGCCAAGGACGCAGCGGCGAAGGACCCTCCCTTCCCGCCAGGAAAGATCATAAGCCCCGATGCCCGCCACAAGGAGCAGGGAGGGCTCCGAAAGCTGAACCTGCCGTGCCGGAGGCCGAGTCTTCCCCTGCTGGTTGACAGCCATAGCGTTAGAGTAAGAGCTTTTCCAACGTTTTCAAAATTCCGTCCTTTGGCTGGTCAAGCTGCGTCTCAACCCTTGGGGGTCGGGCATGCCTCCACGTCGAGCGATTCTTCTGCGTCTCGGTTTCACCGGCTCACTCCTCGTCGGACTCTCCGCTTGGGCGGAAGAGACCTCTGAGGAGGAGGAGGACGGCGGCAACACCAGGAAGGTCTATATAATGGAAGAGCAAATCGTCGTGGGGACTCGGCACGCTCCGCGCTCCGAAAGGGATTCGGCCTCTCCCGTCGATGTGCTCAACTCCGAAGAGCTGCGCACCCAGGCAGCCGTCGACATGGACGACATCCTGCGCAACCTGACCCCGTCGTACAACATCCAGCGCCACGGCATCGACGACGAGGCGACCCTGGTCCGGCCAGCCACCCTCCGGGGTCTTCCGCCCGACAACCTCCTGGTGCTGGTCAACGGCAAACGGCGTCATCGCTCCGGCGTCATCGCGCTGCTGGGCAGTTCCCTGAACACGGGCTCGCAGGGACCGGACCTCAGTGTGATCCCGGCCATCGCCATCGCCCAGATGGAGCTGCTCCGGGACGGCGCCGCCGCCCAGTACGGCTCCGACGCCATCGCCGGCGTCCTCAACCTGAGATTGCGCGAGGCCTCCGAAGGGGTGCTGCTCGAGACGCGGGCCGGTGAGTACTTCGAGGGCGACGGCCGCCTGACCCAGGTCGCCGCCAACGTCGGGCTGCCCCTCACCCGGGACGGGTTTCTCAATGCCAGCGTCGAGTACCGCCAGAGCGACCCCACCATCCGCAGCGGCCAGCGGGCCAACGCCGCGATCCTGCGCGAGCGGGGATACCCGGTCGAGGAGCCGGCCCAGATCTGGGGCAGCCCCGACATTGACGGTGTCTGGAACACCTTCATCAACACCGGGGTCGACCTCGGCAACGGGTCCGAGGCCTACGGCTTCGGCGGCTGGGCGAAGCGGCGCGCGGAGGGGGGGTTCTTCTTCCGCGCCCCGGGCACGTCCTCGGCGCGCAGCAGCGTCTTCCGAATCGGCGGCGAGCGGGCGGTCGCCGACCTCGACCCGCAGGACGACATCGATCCCGCAAACCTGGAGGTGCCTCCCCTGGACTCCAGCTTCGAAGAGGTCCAGGCCTTCGTCGATGAGCACGAGGGGGATCTCTTCCTCTTCAACGAGCGCTTCCCGGGCGGCTTCACGCCCCGCTTCGGAGCCGATATCCGCGACCTGAGCCTGGTGGCCGGCCTCCGCGGCGAGCGCCCCGGGGGCCTCAAGTGGGACGCCAGCCTCAGCGGCGCCCGCAGCAACATCGAGTTCTTCATCTTCAACACCATCAACGCCTCCCTGGGGCCGGATACGCCGACCTCCTTCCGCCCCCGCGACTACATCCAGACCGAGGTCGCCGCCAACCTCGACTTCTCCTACGCCGCCGGCGTGGGGGCCCTGGCGTCGCCCCTCGGCCTCGCCTGGGGTGTCGAGTGGCGCCAGGAGACCTTCGAGTCCGTAGCCGGGGACGAGCCCTCCTACGTGGTGGGCCCTTTTGCGGCCCAGGGCTTCAGCAGCGGCTCCAACGGCTACCAGGGGCTGGACCCGAGAAACGCCGGCCAGTGGGACCGCCCCAACTATGCCCTGTACCTGGATCTGCAGGCCGACGTGGTGCCCCAACTGCAGCTCGGGACGGCCCTCCGCTACGAGGACTTCTACTCCGACTTCGGGAACACCCTCACCGGCAAGCTCTCCGCCCTGTGGCGGGCAACGGACCGCGTCAACCTGCGGTCGACGGTCAGCACCGGGTTCCGCGCCCCGTCGCCCGGCCAGGCGAATCTGCGCGCCGTCACCACCGGGTTCTCGGGCACCGGCGGCCTCACCGAGCAGGGGCAGGTGCCCCCCACCCATCCCATCGCCGCGGCCTTGGGCGGGGTGGAGCTCACCGAGGAGAATTCCGTGGGACTCTCCGTCGGCACCGCCATGGAGGTCGCCCGCGATCTGGACCTGACCATCGACTATTGCGACATTGCCATCGAGGATCGGATCGCCCTCACCGGAAACATCGGGATCACCGACCAGATCGCCGGCATCATCCGGGCAGAAGAAGCCCTTCAGGGGGTGAGCGTCCTTCAGGAGGTCAAGTTCTTCTCCAACGACTTCGACACCCGCACCCGCGGCCTCGACGTGGTGCTGTCCTGGACGCGGACCTGGGACAGCCGGTCCCAGTCCCACGTCGACCTGGCCTGGAACTGGACCCGGACCACTCTCGAGGATTTCTCGCAGGTGCGGACGATCGGCGAATTCCTGGGCCAGCCGCTGGACGAGCCGATCGACTTCACCCTGATGACCCCCCGGCGCGAGGTGGAGCTCGAGGAGATGAATCCCCGGCACCGCCTGGTGCTCACGGGCAGCCACCAGCGCGGCTCCTGGAGCGGCATGTTGCGGCCCAGCTGTTTCAGCGGCTGGAAGGCCTGCCGCTTCCAGGACAACAGCTGCGGAGACCTCGATTCCTTCGACGGGGGCGTCATCGTAGACGCCGAGGTGGGCTATGCCTTCGGCGAGCGCTACCGGATTGGACTGGGAGCGCAGAACATGCTTGACTCGGTGCCGGAAGCCGACCCCGACGAGACGGCGGGCCAGGGGAACCTGCGCCCGGAGAGCACCCCTTGGGACTACAACGGCGCCTTCTGGTACACCCGGTTATTCGTTGATCTCTAACTCATCTCTCTCCTGCAACACTCACTCCCTGAACGGAGGACCACTCCGATGAAGCGCTTGCTCCAATTCGAAGTCCCCGCGCTCGCCTTCGGCATGAGCGCACTGCTCTTGATGGGTGCCGTGCCCACGGCCCTCGCGCAAGAGGCAGAAGAAGACGACGACGTCGCCGAGTTCGAGGAGGAGATCGTCCTCGAGGAAGTCGTGGTCACGGGCTCCCGAGCCCAGGCGCGCTCCGTCACGGAGTCGGCCGTGCCCATCGACGTCGTCAGCAGCGAGGAGTTCGTCAAGCAGGGCGGCACCGACCTGGCCGACCTGCTGAGGAACGTCGTGCCCTCGTACAACGTCAACACCCAGCCGATCAGCGACGCGGGAACCGTCGTCCGGCCGCCCAACCTGCGGAGCCTGGCGCCCGACCACGCCCTGGTGCTGGTCAACGGCAAGCGCCGCCACCGCGCCGCCGTGATCCACTGGCTCGGCAACGGCGTGGCCGACGGCGCCCAGGGGCCGGACCTGGCTGTCATCCCGGCCATCGCTCTCAAGCGAGTGGAGGTCCTGCGCGACGGCGCCTCGGCCCAGTACGGGTCGGATGCCATCGCGGGGGTGATGAACTTCCAGTTGAGGGACTCCCACGAGGGGATCTCCATCGAGACCAAGACCGGCAGCTTCCTCGACGGCGACGGCAAGTTCCTCGGTGACGGCGAGTTGTTCAGCATCGCCGGCAACATGGGCGTGGGCAACGAGAGCGCCTGGGCCAACCTGAGCCTGGAGTACGGCAACTCGGGGGCCACGGTGCGCTCGGTGCAGCGCGACGATGCCGCCGCGCTCGAGGCCGCCGGCAATCTCGACGTGGCCAATCCCGCCCAGATCTGGGGCCAGCCCTACATCCGGGACGACATCAAGTTCTTCGCCAACTACGGCGCCGACCTCGGCGACCGCCTCGATTTCTACGGCCATGGCAACTATGCCAGCAAGGAGACGGAAGGAGGGTTCTACTTCCGGAATCCCCACACTCGCAGCGGCGTGTTCAGAGGGCCGAAGCTCGACATGGACGGCGACGGCGAGGCCGAGACCGCATCCCTGCTGGTAGGCGACCTCGACGGGGTCGGCCAGGGCAGCGAGTGCTCCCCGGTGCCGATCATCGACCACAAGGTCGACCAGGAGGCCTGGCTGCAGATCCGCGACGATCCCAACTGCTTCTCCTTCAAGAAGATGTTCCCCGGCGGCTTCACGCCGCGCTTCGGGGCCTTCACCACCGACGAGTCCCTCCTCCTCGGCCTGCAGGGTTACGAGGCCGGGGTCCGCTGGGACCTGAGCGCGTCGTACGGACGCCACGAGGCGGACTACTTCATCTTCAACACGGTCAACGCCTCCATGGGCCCCGACACGCCGACCTACTTCGATCCCGGGACCTATGTCCAGTCGGACGTCAACCTGAACTTCGACATCACTTATCCCGTGAACACCAGCCTGCTGCTGGCGGCCGGCCTGGAGCGGCGGACGGAGACCTTCGAGATCGTCAAGGGGCAGATCGAGTCGTACATCATCGGCCAGCCGCTGGCCAGCCAGGGGTTCCAGCCCGCCACCAACGGGTTCTCGGGCTTCAGCCCGGTGGCCGCCGGGATCTGGGACCGGTCCAACTCGGCCGTCTACGTGGAGAGTGACTACTTCCCCATGGACCAGTGGCTCCTGTCACTGGCCCTGCGCGCCGAGGACTTCGACGACTTCGGCAGCACCACCAACTACAAGCTGGCCACCAACTACGGCATCACCGACGACATCAAGGTGCGCGGCAGCTACAGCACCGGTTTCCGGGCGCCCACCCCCGGCCAGCAGAACGCCTTCAACATCACCACGGAGTTCAACTTCGAGAAGAACGACCTGGTCAACAACGGTACCGTCCCCTCCACCAGCCGCGCCGTCGGGCTCGTCCTTGGTCTGCCCGGCGGGGGGCCGGCCCTCGATGCCGAGAAGTCGGTCAACCTCTCTGCGGGCCTCGTGGTTGATCTGGGCATCGCAAGTGCGACGATCGATTACTTCAACATCCAGGTGTCGGACCGTCTGACGGTCTCGCAGGACTTCGCCCTTACCGATGAACAGCGGGATCAGCTGATCGCAGAGGGCTTGACCAGCGCTGCCGGTCTGCAGGAGTTCCGCTTCTTCACCAACGACTTCGACTCCGCCACCAACGGAATCGACCTCGTGGTCTCGGCGCCGGTGGGCTCGGGGGCGCTGAACCTGGCCTACAACTACACCGTCAGCGAAGTCACCGACCACAACCCGGACGTTCTGGACGATCTCCGGCTCAAGGAACTGGAGGAGAACCTTCCCAAGCAGCGCGGGAACCTGACTTTCACCCAGTCCCTGACCCGCCGCTGGGACGGGCTGGCGCGGGCCAGCTACTTCGGCTCCTGGTTCGACTCCGAGGACGGTGAGACCTATGACGGCAAGGTCCTCTTCGACCTCGAGACGAGCGTCGGCTTCGGCGGGGACTCGTCCTCCATCGCCATCGGCGCCCAGAACGTCCTCAACACCTATCCGGACGAGAATCCGAACGCCGCCGCCACCATCGGCAACACCTACAGCCAGTTCAGCCCCTTCGGCTTCGGCGGGGCCTTCTGGTACGTGAAGTACAGCTACAGCATGTAAAGGCACCTTCAAGACCCCGGGCGGCCGCATTTCCACGGGGCTCTCGCAGCCGCCCGGGCAAGCCCCTCACTACCGATCCCCCCGAGGGCTCACCGTCCCGCTTGGGACGCAAGCCTTCGGGGGGGTTGCCGTTCCCCCGGCTCGAAGACCCGCCTCCACGGAAGGAGACCCGGTTGCTCAAGGCAGGCATCTTTCTCGACATGGAGAACCTCAACCGGTGCGGCGGGTACGCCCTCCAGTACCGCCAGGTCAAGGCCCTGGCCGAGGCCCAGGGCGCCGTGGTGGTGCGGGCCAACGCCTACATGGCCCTCGACCGTGATCGCGAGACCAGGGACCCGGAGTACGGGCAGAAGAAGGCCGAGTACCGCAGCCGGGTGCGGCGCGAAGGCTATCACCTGGTCCTCAAGGAGGTGCAGATCTATCGAGATACGGAGGGCCAGGTCATCACCAAGGCCAACGCCGACCTGGAGCTGGCGGTGGACGCCCTGCTGCAGACGGAGAGACTCGACTACGTGCTGCTCGGCTCCGGCGACGGCGACTTCCTCCGCCTCGTGCGGGCCCTGCAGAACCGCGGCAAGCGCGTCGACCTGCTCTCCTTCATGAACACCAGCACGAGGCTGCGCGAGGAGGTGGACAACCACTTCTCCGGCTACCTGGTGCCCGGCCTGCTGCCCGAGGACCGGGGCGGGGGCGAACGCCTGAGAGGCATCGTGCACGCCGTCAACGAAGAGCGGGGCTACGGGTTCCTCACGGTGCAGACCGGCATGGGCATGGACAGCCTGCGCGAGGACATCTTCCTCCACATCACCGACCTGCGCTCCGCCGAGGGCCGGCCGCTGGACAACGCCCAGTTCGCCCAGTACAAGACCCGGGGCACGATGGTGGAGTTCGAGATGGTGGAAGAGGAAGAGGGCCGATGGAAGGCGGTGAACGCCGTGGAGTTCCGCCCCGAGCTCTGGGGGTTCGTCCGGGGGGACCGGCCGGCCGTGCTCTCCTGAAGCCCCGCCTCAACCCGCCGCCGCGCCCTCCGTGGACTGCAGGTAGCGCCCGCTCTCACCGTCCGTCCACGGATAGCGGAAGTGCTCGGCCAGCTCGCGGTTCGACGGCTGCCGCAGCAACTCCTCCAGGGCCGCGAAGGCCTGGTTGTAGGACCGCGTCTGGTGGTGCTCCAGGGCGTTCCACAGGAGCATGCTGCGGTCCCCCGTGCGGTACGCCTCCAGCTCCCGCTCCATGCCCAGGATCGTGGGCAGCAGCTGCTCCAGCATGATCTTCTTCGGCAGCGGCGCCACCCGCAGGGGATGGATCCCCTTGCGGTCGATCACCGCCGGCACCTCCACGACGACGTCGTCATCCACTCCCGGCAGGGCGCCCCGGTTCGGCACGTTCACCTGGAAGGTGCCGCGCGTGTCGTTGGTCAGGGCGTCGATGATGGGCACCTGCTGCTCGCGGGTGCGCTCGGTGCCGAAGACCTCGGTCATGCGCGCCGACGGATCCTCGCAGGCGGCCTGCACCTGGGCCAGCCGCTTCTCCAGGCGGTCCACGTGGACGGGCCTGGCGATGTGGGTGTCCGGACCGCCGTAGGGCTCCCCGAACCAGTGCTTCTTGGTGTCGATGTCGGTGTGGTACCACCAGCCGCCGACGCGCGGGGAGTCGCCGATGGGGAACAGGCCGTACATGCGGTACTGGTGCACGGCGCCGCGGGAGAGCTGGATGTCGTGGGTGCCGTCGGCCTCGTGGGTGCGCCAGTACTCCTCGCCGTGCTCGTCGATCCAGCGGTCGATGCGGGGGTAGGCGTCCTCCCCGTCGTAGAGGAAATGGGTCATCCAGATGCAGTGGTTGACCCCCGGGGCCTGGAAGTCGACGCGCTCCAGATCGAAGCCCAGCTCCCTGGCGATGCGGTGGTAGCCGTAGTGGCCGTGGCACAGGCCGCAGACCTTGATCCCCGTCTCCCGGGTCATGAGGGTGCAGCCGTCGAAGACGGGGTTGCCCGACTGGATGAGCCAGGCCTCCGGGCAGAGCCTCTCCATGTCCCGCGCCACCTCCATCATCAGCCGCAACTGGTAGAAGGACCCGCCCGACACGCCCCGGTAGTAGTAGCCGTGCCGGGCCATCAGGGCGCGCATGTCGACCTGGTGGTAGTGACTCTGCACCATGGCGGTGTTGATGACGAAGTCGGCCCCTCTCAGCGCCTCTTCCCGGTTCGTGGTCTGCCGGAAGCGCAGGTCGCCCCCGATCTCGCCGGTGTAACGGGAGGCCATGCGGGTCACCGCGTCGAGGCGGTCGGCATCGATGTCCATGAAGTGGACCTCGCTGCCGGCCAGATTGCCGGTCAGGCACAGGTCCTTCACCAGGCCGAGGGAGAAGGTGGCGGAACCGGCGCCGATGACGCCGATGCGGACGGGATGGGGCATGGGATCGACTCCTCGATGGGTTGCCGGTATCGTGGGCCCGAGACGGCCCGCGGCCTCACTTGGCCATGTGTGCCATATATAAAGGAAAAGTCCCGGACGCAGGTCCGCCGCGGGGAAGGCCGCAGATGGCAATCGGCCTCTTGCCCGATTGCCCGCGGGGCTCGTTGCACTTTCTTGTCCGATGCGCGGGACCCGCCACACACCCCGAGGAGCCAGCCGCGATGAGCGACGAGAGGGATTTCGAAGAGCAGCCGGTGGAGTTGCCCATCGACGGCACCCTCGATCTGCACACCTTCCGGCCCAGGGAGGCGGCGGACCTGGTGGCCGACTACCTCTCCGAGTGCCGCAAGCGGGGCATCCTGGACGCCCGCGTCATCCACGGCAAGGGCACGGGCGCGCTGCGGCGCACCGTCCACGCCGCCCTGGACCGCCTCCCCTTCGTGGAGAGCTACTCCCTGGCCGGCACCGGAGGCGGCGGCTGGGGGGCAACCCTGGTGCGCCTGCGGCCCCTTCCATGAGGGAGGGCTCCCCCGGCCACGCGCCTCTCACCCCTGGACGTGACCGTACGGCGGTGCCGCGAGCTGCCTTGGTCCGCCCCTGCCTCGGCCGTCCCACCTTGCAGGAAGGCCGGCCCCCGGCTATGGTAGCGGCCCGGACCCCCGAACCGTCCCCAGGAGGAAGAGCCTTGATCGATCCCAGGCACCTGCTCAGCGACGAACAGATGCGCGACTACATCGCCAACGGCTACCTCGTGCTCCACACGAGCCTGCCGGCCACGCTGCACGAGGAGATCTACCGGCGCACCTCCGATGTCCTGGAGAAGGAGGGCAACCCGGGCAACAACATCCTGCCCCGGGTACCGCAGCTCAGGCAGGTCTTCGACGACCCGGCCCTGCGCGGCGCCCTGACGAGCGTGCTCGGCCCCGACTACATCATGCACTCCCACCGCCACTGCCACGTGAACCAGGGCGGCAGCGACGGCGGCGGCACCCACAAGGACAGCTACTGGGGCTTCAACCGGGTGCCGCGCAACCACCGCAACCGCTGGGCCATGCTGTTCTACTACCCCCAGCGCGTGACGGAGGAGAGCGGACCGACCGAGGTGCTGCCGGGCACGCAGTACTGGACCACGGATTTCGAGCGCGACGACGGCACGTGGCATCGGGGCGATGCGGCGGACAAGACGCTCAAGCGCGACGAACTGGCCAATGCCGATCTCGCGGCGCGGGATCGACGCATTGGCGCGGTGGTGGACCTGCTCGGAGTGCCTGGCCTTGAGCGGCGGCGGCTGACGGTGGAAGCGGGCAGCTTGGTGCTGGCGAACTATGACCTCTTCCATCGCGGCACACGTGCCTCGGTGGCGGCGTCGTCGCGCAGGTTCATGTACAAGTTCTACTACTTCCGCACGCAGGAGCCGCGAGGGGCGTCGTGGCTGAATGGGTCCGCTGCGCCGATCGCGGGTGCCGTGGCGAGCCCGGTGGATGGTGTGGTCGAGTCCATCTGGCGCTGGCTGCGCGGTGGTGCCGGCGAGTGTCCGGCACGGGTGGGGTCGGAAGACCCGGTTCGCGGTGTCGAGAACGCATCGGCTGAGAACGAGCGCGTCCGGTTCGCCTATGAACTGGGCCTGCGGGCGCGAGACGATCACGCGCTGTTGCCGGAGATTGAACGGCTGCTGACGACTGGGACCGAATCGGTGCGGCGGGCGCTGGGATATGCGATTGGGGTCGCCGGCTCTCCCGCCGAGGAAGTCGTGGTGCGGGGCCTCGCGCATGACGATGCACGGGTGCGGA
>JAJDTN010000166.1 GCA_022827165.1 Candidatus Latescibacterota bacterium | reverse complement strand
ATCGACATCGACGTCTCCGAGGTGACGCCCGAGGAGTCCAACTCGGCCCTGCGCTATCTCTGGGCGCGCCGGCTCATCGCCACCCTGGGCGACTACGCGGGATTGGGGTTGGAGGACAGGGTGAAGAGCCACATCCTGGAGTTGGGCCTGACCTACAACCTGCTCACCGCCTACACCTCCTTCGTCGCCGTCGACCGGGTGGTGCGCAACGACGGCACCGAGGTGACCCGGGTGGAGCAGCCCCTTCCCCTTCCGCAGGGGGTCTCCGACGAGGCGGTGGGCGGCGGCGGTGGCTATGCCACCACCGGGATCGAGGAGGTGCTTGCCACCGCCTCCTGGTTCGACAGAGACTTCCACCTGAGCGATGGCGTGTGGATCGACTCCGAGTACACCCCCGGCGATCCGGTGATGGAGCACGCCACCGCGCTGGCCGCGCCGGCTGAGCTCGAGAGCTTCGCCTCCCTCCAGAAGGAGATGATCGTCGTCGCCGAGGGACAGGCCTGGCGGCTGCGGGGGCCGGCCCTGCCGGAGACCGCGGTGCTGCACCAGAACACGCCGAACCCCTTCAACGCGGAGACCACCATCCGCATCACCGTCGCCGGCGGATTCGGCCCGCAGCCGGTGCGCCTGGAGATCTACGACCTGACCGGGCGGCGGGTGCTCGTCGAGGCGTGGGAAGGCCTCGTCCCCGGGGACCACGTATACTCCTGGGACGGCACCGACGACGACGGCCGCGCCGTGGGAACGGGCGTCTACCTGTATCGCCTGGTGCAGCCCGGCCACGCGGCGATGCGCAAGATGATGCTGATGAAGTAGAAGAGGAGATCCATGAAGCGGCGAAACATTTCGAGCAACAATCCCTTCGAGGAGGAGTACGGCTACTCGCGGGCGGTGCGCGTCGGCGACCACGTCCACGTGGCCGGCACCTGCGCCCGCCCGCCCCACGACGAGGGGGGCACCTACGAGCAGTCGGCGGCCGTCCTCGACATCATCGCCGCGGCCCTGGCCGAGGCGGGGGCGCGCATCGAGGACGTGGTGCGGACCGTGGTCTACGTGACCGACATCTCGGACATGAAGGAGGTCGCCCGCGCCCACCACGAGCGCTTCGCCGGCGTCAAGCCGGCCTCCACGCTGGTGCAGGTGGCGGCCCTGGGGAGGCCCCAACTGCGAGTCGAGATCGAGGCGTACGCCATCCTGACGGAGGGCTGACCCGCCTCAGCCGTCGTCGCAGTAGAAGCGCTTCAGGTCGGCGCCGTGCTCGAGACGGGCCTTGAGGCTGGCGAAGAAGTGGGTCCAGCCGGAACACTGCTCGAAGGCGCTGGCGATCCCCTCGCCATCGGACCGCCAGCCGGACTCGCTCACGACGACCTTCGTGCCCGCACCCAGCGGCTCGAAGGCGAATGCGAAGCGCGTCCGATAGCCCACGTCGTTGCAGGCGGGCCAGTTGCAGACGATCCGCTTGCCGGGGACGACCTCCTCGACGTGGACGTCGATCTCGAGATCGCCGAACCGCCACAAGACGGTCCGCCCGGCTTCGAGGGAAGCGCTCGAGGCGTCGGTGAAGAAGGTGCTGATCGCGGCCTTGTCCGTGATCGCCGTGAAGACCTCGTCCACCGGCGCGTCGATGACGCAGCAGAACTCCCAACTCAGCTCGTGCATTGCTCAGTCAGGGGCCAGCAGCAGGATCTCGCAGCTCTCCAGCCGCGGCCACGGAGAGGGCGTCCGGCTGCCCTCGAGGATGACGAGCACGGTGTTGATCCCCCGGCGCAGGGGCGGTCCGTCGAAGACCCTCCAGCGCCGGCCGCGGCTGCTCTCCACGATGCGATCGGGAGACGGGTCCAGGCGCTGGCCGTTGACGGTTAGCTCAAGGCGGCCCTCCGCTCCCTCGCAGTCCTCCAGGCACAGACGCAGCTCGCACCGGGCGATCCGTCCCTCGGCGAGACCCGCCTCGACGTCGTCGTCGACGCGGATCCGCAGGGCGTGCTCCGGTCCGGCGCCGCGGCCGGCGAGGGCCAGCTTGCGCGGCAGTTGCGGCCGGTGGTCGGGGCCGGCCGCCGCGGGCAGGTAGTAGCAGCGGTTGCGCCGCTCCAGGACCGCCGGGTCGCGCAGCTCGGCCACCATGCGCAGGTGGTAGTCGTCGAAGTCGTTGAAGTCGCCGCTGGCGGCGGGCGCGGCGCGGTGGGAGGGGTAGCCGAAGTTGAAGAGGTGGACGCCGGCGGCGCCGTCGCGGTAGCCGTTGAGGGCCGCCGCCCGCAGCACGCTGGCGGGGCTCTCCTCGTAGCCCTCCTGGGGTGAGGCCGTGTAGGTCTTGGTGTCGAACCCGGTGTAGACCGCCACGCCGCTCTCCCGGGCCAGGGCCGCCGCCGGGCCGACGTCGATCTCGTGCACGCAGTAGCCCGGCGAGCCGAGCACCACCGCGTCGGCCAGCCCCTCGCGGATCCAGGTCCCCACGTCGAGGCCCTCTTCCAGCGACTCCCCGAGGCCGGCGGGCACCCGCGCGATCAGGCGCAGTTCCCGCCCCGCCCTGGCGCCGCGGCGGTCCACGAGCTGCCGGGCCTGCCCCATGAAGCGGGTCATGACCGGGATGTTGGCGAACTTCTCGCCGGTCCGGAAGAACGGCGGCGCCCGGCTGAAGTCCAGCTCCAGGCCGTCGAAGTCGTAGCGCTCCAGGGTCTCGTCGAAGAGCCCGAGGAAGCGCTCCCTCACCTCCTCCTCGGCGTAGTTCCACACCCACGAGAAGGACCAGTCGGCTCCGTGGCGGCAGCCGAAGGGCACCGGCGCGCCGATGAGGAGGTGGCGGCGCTCCTGCTTCTGCCGCGAGCGCCCGTACCAGCCCCGGGCCTCGTCGCAGGCGTGGGCGTCGTTCATGCGGAAGCCGGCGTAGATCGGCAGGCCGCTGCGGCGGGCGCCGTCGATGTAGATCTGCATCAGCTCGTGGCCGTCGGCGATCACCTGGTCGAGGAGCAGGTGCAGGAACTCGTGGGCGTCGGCCGGCCGGCGGCCCCCGACCTCCTTGATCGGTCGCCCGTGGATGTGGGGCGCCTGCTCTGCTTTGAGCGGGTGGCCGTGGATGTCCCGGGGCACGGGGTCCGGCTGCCACTCGGTGATGTGGTCGCCGTAGAGCTGGGCGTGCGGGCTGCCCCGCCAGGAGATGTCGTCGTCGATGCCGGCCAGCACCGAGAGGGCGTCCACCCCGGCCTCGGCGAGGACGGGTATCAGCCGGACGATGTCACTGGGCTCGCGGCGGTCCTGGTAGTTGATGATCCAGTGCCCGTCGGTGTTGTGGATGATGCGCGGAGGCCAGCTCATGGCGGCACAAGCAGGCGCGGCCGTGGGGCGGGGTCAAGGAGCGCCGAGCTTGACCAGGTCCACGTTTGCCAATAGCTCACGAGGACTCCTCAAAGGACGGTGAATTCATGGACCCTTCGAAGGCAGGCGGGACGGCGGCGGAGATCCTCGGCGGCACGATGCTGGCGGTGTTGGCCCTGGCCGCCTGCGGGTCGGGTCCGGAGGGCCCCAGCGGACCGGACCCCGACCCCGGGGGCACCGGCGGCGTCGGCACGTCCCCGGCCTTCGCCGACTCGGCCCTGCAGGCGGCGGTGGAGCAGGCCGCGGCCGGGACCGGCGACGCGGCGGGACTGGTCTCGCTGACGGCCAAAGACCGGGGGATCGCCGACCTGGGGGGCATCGAGCAGCTGACGCGGCTGGAGGTTCTGGACCTGTACGGCAACCAGATCCGGGACCTCTCGCCGCTGGCCGGGCTGAGGCGGTTGCGCTACCTCGACCTCGGGGCCAACCGGGTCGAGGAGGTGTCGGCCCTGGCGTCGCTGAAGGGCCTGCGGGTGCTGCTGCTGGCCGACAACGGGGTGACGGAGGTGTCGGACCTCGCGGGTCTCGACAGCCTGCAGAGCGTGGATCTCACCGGCAACCCGCTGAGCGAGGCGGCTCGGGACCAGCTCGCGGCCCTGGGGGAGCGCGGCGTGACCGTGGAGTTCACCGCGCCCGAGCCGGAGGACAGCGTGGAGGTGGTCCCGCCCGAGGGGCCCGTCCCTCCCCTGGGAAACTCGCAGCTCCTGTTCTCGTCGAACCGCCGCCTGATGAGCGGATACCTGTCCGGTCTCGAGGTGCACTCCCTGGACCTGGAGACGGGCGAGATCGTGAACCTGTGCTCGGTCCTGGCCGCCGTTCCCCGTTCCGACGGCTCGGTGCCCGACTCCCTGGAGCAACACTACCAGACGCGCAACGGCGAGGAGCCGGCGCGGTCGCCGGACGGGACGAGAGTGGCCCTGACCTCGCGCCGGGACGGCAACATGGAGATCTACGTCATGGACGCCGACGGCGGAGATCCGGTGAACCTCACCCGCCACGAGGCCTGGGACTCAAGTCCCGCCTGGTCCCCCGACGGCCGGCGCATCGCCTTCGAGTCGAAACGGGCCGGGACGGACCACATCTTCGTCATGAACGCCGACGGCAGCGGCGTGGAGCAGCTCACCTCCGAGCCCGCGGCCCCTTGGGCCTACTCGCCGGCGTGGTCCCCCGACGGTTCGTCCATCGCCTGCGTCTCCGGTCCGGAGGAGGCCTGGGGGATCCATCTCCTGGACCCGGACAGCGGAAGCCTCTCGCCGCTGCCGGAAGGCCAGCGCGGGAGGCGTCCGTCGTGGTCGCCCGACGGAGCCTGGATCGCCTACACCCTGTCGGACACCGCCAACGAGTTCAGCCACGTCTTTGTCATGACCGCCGACGGCACCGGCGCCCGGCAGCTGACCTTCGCCGAGACCTGGGACAGCAACCCCACCTGGTCCCCCGACGGCACCCGCATCGCCTTCGCACGGCAGTCGGAGCAGGATGTCCGCTACGACATCTACATCGTCACCGTCGAGGGCGGGGAGGAGATGCGGGTCACCCACGATCCGCACGACGACATGCATCCGAACTGGACGCCGTTCTGAACAGGAGGGACGGGGCGGCGAGGACTCTCGGGCGACTGGGGAGTACTCCGTTGCTTCCTGCGTGGTCCGTCCTCGTAACGCATCCTCCAGCTTGAGTTCCAGGAGCACGACTCCGCGGAAGATGTAGCGATGGGAGCGTGGATGATCGTCTTCAACGACTGGTGGGAACAGCCTTGCCTACGAGTACGTCTTCTCTATCCTGGCCGTGAGTCTCATCAAGAGTGCAGGTCTCGACGTAGCAGAAGACTGCAAGAGGTAATCGCTACAGGACGAGGGGCCATGGAAGTCCGGCGTTAACTGTTGTCTTTGTCCCTTACTCCCGACGCTCCCAGATCTCTACCGAACCATCCTCGTCATCGACCAAAGTCAGACGATTACCTCGGATAGCATATCCCTCAGAGAAAGTCTGAACTTCACCTGCGATTGCGTCGAAGATCTTTACGAGCTTGTCGCCGACGATCTCCCATGACCCTGTGAACGCGATTTCGAGGCCTTCCACTTCAAACGACTGCCTGAAGGTGCCATCTGCACGCAAGACCATGACAATACCATCCGAATTCGTCGCTGATACTAGAACCCAGGTGCCAACCAACTCGTCACCGGGTGACGTGGGAGAGCTGTCACATGACAGGAGAAGAATGGGGACTACAGCTACTGCCAGGTATTTCATTGACATGTCCTCCGGGATCGGGCGGCCGCAGTCAAGTCTGACACCGAGGGGGGGCACCTCGGCGTTGGGGAACCGGGGGGAGACTGCAGATGGGTCATCAAGCGGCGCCTCCGGCGGCTCTGCCACAGTCCCGCCAAACCCGAGCACAGCCCGGGAGCCGAGCCGCGATTTCGTCAGACACTTCCTCGCCAAGTGCCCTCTGTTCCGGCAAGATACGGCTAGGGAGCCGCTGGTGCACTTCCCCGGAGTCTCCTGCAACACCTCGAAACGACACACCTCGACACAACTCATTGCATGTCAATGCGTTGCGCAAACCATGGGGCCCCGGACACACTGTAGGCATATTGGTGCTCCCACGGGGAGTCGAACCCCGGTTGCCAGATTGAAAATCTGGAGTCCTGACCGTTAGACGATGGGAGCGACGCGGGAACTGACGCGGGTGCTGCGGAGGCGCTCGAAACTATGGGCACCCCCCAACATTCGCAAGATGGAAGGACTCACTCGAAGCCGCCCAGATCGGGGTGACGGCCACTCCACCCGGCGGCCGATTCGTAGGCCCGCGCCAGGCGCAGGAGGCCGGCCTCCTCGAAGGGCCGGCCGATCAGCATCAGTCCCACGGGCAGGCCGCCGCGGGTGAAGCCGCAGGGCAGGGAGATCGAGCACAGGCCGAGCTGGTTGGCCGCTGCGGTGTTGCGCAGGCAGAGGGCGTTGACGCGCCGGTAGGTCTCGCCGCGGTCGTCGCACTCCGCAAGCGGCAGCGCCGGGAAGGGGGTGGCCGGCGCCAGCAGGGCGTCGACGTTGCGCAGGGCCTCCGCGGTGCGGCGGCGCAGCGCCTTCCAGGCGCGGCTGATCTCCACGTACTCGTGGGCGCTCACGTCGCGGCCGTCGAGCATGCGCTCTCGGACGATGGGGTCGAACTCATCAGCGCGCTGCTCGATCCACTCGCGGTAGGTAGCGTAGGTCTGCACGGCGATCAGGCTCTTGCGGGCCCGCAGCTCCGTCAGCTGGTCCAGCTCCTCCATGGAGATCTCGTCCACGTGGACGCCGAGGTCGGCGAAGACCTGCGCCGAGGCCCGCACCGCGCCCTCCACCTCGGGATCGACGTCCTCCCAGAAGTACTCCCTCGGAATGCACAGGCGGGTGCCCCCGGCCTCGCCCTCGAAGTCGTCGTCGGTGAGGGCGGGCTGCGCCAAGGTGTCGGGATCGGCGGGGTCGGGCCCGGCGAGGAGGCTGTAGAGCAGGGCCACGTCGGCGACGCAGCGGGCCATGGGGCCCACCGAGTCGAGACGCGGGTCCAGGGGCAGCACGCCGGCGCTGCTGACGCGGCCGAAGGTCGGCTTGAGTCCGACGATCCCGCAGAACGAGGCCGGGATGCGCACCGAGCCGCCCGTGTCGCTGCCGATGGCGGCGGCGGCCAGCCCCGCGGCGGCGGCCACGGCCGAGCCACTGCTGGAGCCGCCGGGCAGGCGCTGCACCTCCGCGTCCCAGGGGTTCCAGGGGGTGCCGTAGTGGTGGTTGATGCCGGCCCCGCCGAAGGCGAACTCCACGGTGTGGGTCTTGCCGAGGAGCACGGCGCCGGCCTCGAAGAGCCGCCGCGCCACCGTGGCGTCGCCGGCGGCCACGTTGTCCCGCAGGATGAGGGAGCCGGCCGCCGTGGGCAGCCCGGCCACGTCGATCAGGTCCTTGAGGGCCAGCGGCAGGCCGTGCAGGGGTCCGCGGCTCACGCCGGCGTCGGTCCACTCGTCGGCGGCGCGGGCCATGGCCAGGGCGCGCTCGGCGGTGACCACGGTATAGGCGTTCAGGGTGCCGTCGTAGCGCTCGATGCGGTCCAGGTAGAGCTCGGCCAGCTCCACGGCGCGCACCTCACCGTGGGCGATGAGGGAGGCCTGCTCGTGCAGGGGCGCGAAGGGAAGCCGGTCGTCCACGGGGTCAGCCCGCGTCGAAGGAGCCGATGGAGCGCAGGTAGGCGGCGCTGCGGCGGGCGGCCTCCCCGGCGCCTCCGAGGGCGGCCGAGGCCTGGTGGACGGTGACCCAGCCGTCGTAGCCGAGGGCCGCGAGCTGGCCGAAGATCAGGGGGAAGTCGATGCCGCCCTCCTCCCACAGCGGGATCTGGTCGAAGGGGACGGGGCCGCGGCACCAGGTCTCGATGCGGTCGGCGCCGCCTGAGTGGAGGCGATGGTTCTGCAGGTAGACGTTGAAGATCCAGGGCGCCAAGGTCTGGAGGGTGGCGGCGCCGTAGTCCTGGCCGCACAGCTCGAGGTTCGCCGGCTCGTAGGTGACGCCGAAGTTGGGACGGTCGACGGCGCGCAGCACCTGCACCGACTCGTCGACGGTCTCGAAGAGGGAGCGGGTGTGGCACTGGTGGGCCAGCCGCAGGCCGCGCTCGCGGGCCTCGTCGGCGGCGCGGCGGGCCCACTCGATGTCGTCGGCCGTCTTCATGCAGACCCGCAGCAGGTCGCAGTCGAGGCCGTCGGCCAGGTCCAGGTAGGGGGTGATGTTGCGCAGCGATCCGGGGCCCTCGTCGGAGTTCTCGGGGATGGGGAAGTCGCCGGTGACCATGGAGACGCCGAGACCGCGGGCGGCCAGCAGCTCTCGCGCCGCCTCCACCTCCTCGCGGGAGGAGTCGACGCCCACTTGGGAGGCGCGCATGCAGATCCCCTGGTAGCCCTCACCGGCGGCGAGTCCGGCCAGCTCCTCCAGCGGCATGGCGGCCTGGCGCTTGTCGGAGAAGCTCTCGGCCACCCGCGTCGACAGGGAGAGCTTCACGGCAGCGGCCCCCGGTGGCCGGCGCGGATCGCCTCGCACAGCTGCATGGTGCGCACAGCGTCCTCCAGGGTCGACCAGGGCTGGCGGTCCTCGAGGATGCAGTCGGTGAAGTGGCTCACCTCGTTGAAGTCGGGACCGCCCACCGGCTCCAGGTCCAACTCGTCCGCGGCCGGCCCTCCCCGGGTCGTGCCGTCGCCGCTGTCGGCGGCGGTGTACAGCTCCACCTGCCGGCCCCGGGTCAGCTCCAGGTAGGCGGACAGGTCGTCGGCGTGGACCTCGGCGCGCTGGATGCGGAAGCCGACGCCGTAGTGGCTCATGAGGACGCCGATGGCGCCGGTGTCGAAGCGGACCACGGCGTTGTGGCGGTGGTCGGTGGTGCGCCCGCCGTCGGCGACCTCCCCGTGGACGGCCACCGGCCGGGCCGCCGTCATGCCCTCACCGGCGAGCCAGCGGATCAGGTCGACGTGGTGGATGGCGTCGCAGATCAGCGGGTCCGGGCTCCCCGGCACGTCCGGCGTGCCGATGCGGATCAGGGGCTTGTTGTAGGTGGCGGCCACGTGCACGGCGCCGCCCCGCTCCTGCACCAGCCGGCGCACGGCCAGCACCTCGGGGTAGTAGCGGCGGTTGAGGGAGACGATGGCGCGGCCCTTCGAGGCGGCCTCGGCGTCGGCCATCTGCCGCGTCTCCTCCGAGGTCATGCCCGGCGACTTCTCCACCGAGACGTGCAGGCCCCGGCCGAGCACCTCCAGCACGATGGGCAGAAGATGGCCGGGCATGGTCACCACGTGGACCACATCGAGCTCGACCTCGTCGAGGAGTTGGCGGTAGTCCTGGAAGCCGGGCACCGGCCCGTGCTCCTCCACCGCCCGGGCCAGCCTCTCCGGGTCGAGGTCACACACGCCGGCCAGCCGCAGGCGCGGCTCGTCGGCGATCATGTGGAAGTGGCCCTGGGCGTGGCCGCCGCAACCGATGACGGCGGCGTTCAGGGGTGTGGACATGATATCTCCTCCATGGCAGTCAACCGGGGCGCCGGCACGGGATCATCGCCACAGCTCCGCATCGATCTGCTCAGACCGGCGGACCTGGCGATCGAACTCGTCCGCTTCCTCCTGGCTCCAGGTGCCGGCCAGAGCGGACAGGTCCCTCTTCTTGCGGGGCGGGTTCAGGCCCAAGGCTTCACTAAGCAGGCGGACCATGGTCCGGTTCAGGCTCTCGCCCGACCTGCGCGCCCGTTGTCGAAGCGCGTGCTCCAAGTCCTCCGGAATGTCTCGGATCGTGGTCTGCAAGGGATTCCCATTCTAGGCAATTCACCCCATCCTCGTGAACCCGCCGTAGCCCTGCCGGTCCTCCTCGCCCTCCACGTTCCCGGCGGGGAAGTACTCCGTCCAGCGGCGCGTCACCCGGGCCAGGGTCTCCTCGTCGGCGAACAGCTCCTCGGGGAAGCCGGGCTTGAGGCGGCAGTCGAAGACCACCGGCGGGGTGAGGACCTCGTGGTGGCGGTGGATCCGCGAGCCGGCGGCGTGCACGTCGGCGGCCGGCTCGAAGCGGGTGAAGGCGCTCCACAGGAAGGCGACGTTGCGCTCGACCACGGCGGTGTCCTCGACCAGGAACACCAGCGGCCATGAGGCCACGCGCGGGTCCCGCGCCAGGCGCTGCGGGTAGTCCCGGTCCTCGGCGTAGGAGGGGCCGGCCACGGCGAGGGCGCCGGGACAGTACACGGCCGCCTGGCGGGCGCCGGCGGGCAGTTCGCCGCTGAACTCGCCGGGCAGCTCGCGCACCGGATCGCCGATGCCGAGGAGGATCCCCTTGCTGCCCTCGTTCACGGCGGGGCCCGAGTAGTCGAGGGTGTCCATGGCGAGGTTGGCGATGACGAAGAGGTCGGTCTCGAAGCGGCAGCGGGCCAGCGCGTGGGCCAGGACCTGGCGGAAGTCGGCCTGGTCGACGCCCGGGCCGTCGTAGACGACGAGGAACTTGGTCAGCGCCAGCTGGCCGCCGTCCTCGCCGAGGATGCGGAAGGCGAACTTCATCGCCTCGCGCTTGTAGCGCTCCTCCACCACGATCGAGGTCAGGCAGTGGTAGCCGGTCTCGCCGTAGCTCCAGACGGAGTGGATGGAGGGCATGACGAGGCGGGTCAGCGGCGTCATCAGCTCCTGGATGTAGTTGCCGAGCCACAGGTCCTCCTGGGGCGGCTTGCCCACCACGGTGGCGGGGAAGACGGCGTCCCGGCGGTGGAAGAGGCGCTCCACCCGCAGGAAGGGGTAGTCGTGGCGCAGCGAGTAGTAGCCGAAGTGGTCGCCGAAGGGGCCCTCCGGCCGCCGCTCGTGGGGCGGGACGTGTCCCTGCACGGCGAACTCCGCCTCGGCCAGGAGCGGGTGCGGGTGGCCGTCGACGCGCGTGCGGCGCACCTTGCCGCCCTGCAGCAGCGAGGCCAGCACCAGCTCGGGCACGTTCTCGGGCAGCGGACCGATCGCCGCCAGGATCAGCGCCGGGGGGCCGCCCACCAGCAGGGTGAGGGGCAGGGGCCGGCCCTCCCCCTCGGCGGCGTGGTAGTGGAAGCCGCCCCCCTTCTGGATCTGCCAGTGCACGCCGAGGGTGCGCTCGTCGTACCGCTGCATGCGGTACATGCCGAGGTTGTGGTGGCCGGTCCCGGGGTGCTCGGTGTAGACCAGGGGGAGGGTGACGAAGTGGCCGCCGTCCTCGGGCCAAGTCTTGAGCAGGGGCAGCCGCGTGAGGTCGGGCTCCGCCTGGCGGCGCTCGGTGACGGGGGCGGAGCGCACCGACTTCAGGCCCACCCGCAGCGCCTCCCGGGCCAGACCGCGGCGGGACCACAACTTGCCCGGCGACAGGTCGGGCAGGTCCTGGGCGAGGCGGACCAGCTCGCGCAGGAACCGCCCCGGCCGGGGCCCGAAGGCCAGCTCCACCCGCCGCGGCGTGCCGAAGAGGTTGGTCACGCACGGGAAGTCGGCGCCCTCGACGTTGCGGAACAACAGCGCCGGGCCTCCCGCAGCGATGACCCGGCGGTGGATCTCGGCGATCTCGAGGTCGGAGGAGACCGGCGCCTCCACGTCGACGATCTCCTTCTCGCGCCGCAGCAGGTCCAGGAACTGTCCGAGGTTGGTCATGGGGCGGAAGGTAACGGCGGGCCCGGAAGGCCGGCAACGCGGAGGGCGGCGGTGCTTTGCCGTTGGGGGAGGGGCCGGCTAGATTCGGCGAAGACCGGGGAGCGCTGACATGCTGACGAGACTCAAGGTTTCGGGATTCAAGAACCTGGTGGACCTGGACGTCCGGTTCGGCCCCTTCACGTGCGTGGCCGGTCCCAATGGCGTGGGCAAGTCGAATCTCTTCGACGCGATCCGGTTCCTGAGCAACCTGACGACGATGACCCTGACGGAAGCCGCGCTCTCGGTACGCGACGAGGACGCGAGGTCGACGGACGTGCGCAGCCTCTTCCATCGGACAGGCGGGAACTACGCCGAGGCGATGTCCCTGGAGGCGGAGATGCTGCTGCCCAAAGAGGAGTGGGACGACCTCGGCCAGAAGGCCAGGGCGACCATGACCTTCGTGCGCTACCGGCTGGTCCTGGGACTGAGAGAGGACGCCGATCGAGCCGGCGGCCCCGGGCTGGAGATCCGCCGGGAGGAGCTCTCGCACATCCGCAAGGGGACCGCCCCCAGACAACTGTCCTTCCCCCACAGCAAGTCGAAGTGGAGGGACAGTGTGCTGCACGGCAAGCGGCAGCCACCCTTCATCTCCACGGAGAGTCGCGGAGGACAGCCGGTCATCCGCCTGCACCAGGACGGCGGCAGCCGGGGCCGGCAGGTCCCTTTCCCGGCAGCCAGTCTGCCGAGAACCGTGCTGTCGTCGACTACGGCCGAGAGTCCCACGGCCCTTGTCGCGCGCCGGGAGATGGAGTCCTGGCGGCTCCTGCAGCTCGAGCCCTCGGCCATGAGGAAGCCCGACTCCTTCAACGATCCCGACGAACTGGGGTCCGACGGGTCCCACCTCGCCGCTGCGCTCTACAGACTCGGCCGCGGGGAGGAGCAGGAGCGTGGAAACGGCCGGGAGGAGCGGGCATCCAGGGTCCACGGCCAGATCGCGAACCGGCTCTCGGAACTGGTCGAAGACGTGGCCGAGTTGCGGGTCGACCGGGACGAACGGCGGGAGCTGCTCACGGTCAGCGTGCGCATGCGGGACGGGACCGAGCATCCGGCCCGGGCCCTGTCGGACGGCACCCTGCGCTTCCTGGCGCTGTCGGTGCTGGAGGTGGACCCGCAATGCCGGGGAGTGCTCTGCCTGGAGGAGCCGGAGAACGGGATTCACCCCGAGCGGATTCCGGCGATGCTGTCCCTGCTTCAGGACATCGCCACGGACACGAATGAGCCGGTGGGCGACGACAACCCGCTGCGGCAGGTGATCGTCAACACCCATTCACCGGCCGTCGTGTCCCAGGTCCCCGAAGACAGCCTTCTGGTGGCCGAGTCCAAGGAGATGGCCAAAGGCGGAGCGCGGTTCGACAGACTTTCTTGCTCCTGCCTTCCCGGCACCTGGAGAGCCGGGGAAAACGGTGGGGGAGAGGTCTCGCTCGGAAAGCTGCTGTCCTACCTGAATCCGGTGCTCTCGAAGGCAGCGCACGCAGGTGACGGACCGGGGGGATCGCCCAGGGTAGTGGACCGCCACGACGTGCAGACGCTACTGCCCTTCGACGGGCACGCGGGTTGAAGGAACTCCGCTGTACGCTCCTGACCGATGGCCCGAGCGACCGGGCCCTGATCCCGATTCTGCAGTGGGTTCTGCGGCAGCAGGTTCCCTCTGCGGTCAACATCGACTGGGCCGACCTCAGACGCTTGAATCCCCCTCCCAGGCCATTGGCGGCTCGAGTGGCCCAGGCCGTCAGGCTGTTTCCGTGCGATCTGCTTTTCGTGCACCGTGATGCGGAGTCCGAGCCGCGGGAACGGCGCCTGGCGGAGATCGAGAATGCGGTGGCCGCGGTGGAGACCTGGGATCGAAATCGCACCGTGGCCGTGGTGCCGGAGCGCATGACAGAGGCGTGGTTGCTGATCGACGAGGCCGCGCTGCGGAGCGCCGCGGGGAATCCACGTGGATCCGTCCCACTCTCGATGCCGGCGTTACAGCAATTGGAAGGACTGCCCGATTCCAAGAAGACTCTGCATGATCTGCTCAGGGCGGCCAATGGCCTTCCCGGGAGGCGACAGAAGAGATTCCGGATGGATCAGGCCGTCCATCGGCTGGCCCAGACGATTGCAGACTACTCTTCGCTGCGTGACCTCTCCGCCTTCAGGTCACTGGAGGAAGAGGTCACGCAGATCGTGACGAAGCAAGGATGGCGCCCATGAGATCCCCCGCCGGACAACTCCAGTACTTCCGCTCCCCCGTCGACGGCCGGCTCCACCCCTGCGCCGTCTGCGCCACCGATGCGGGTCCGCAGCCCAAGCCGCTGCTCATCGAGGTCAGCCCCGGCGCCATGAGCGACCTGCCCGGGGCCGTGGCCCTCACCGAGGAGATGACCGCCATCGCCGCCGGGGCGGGACGGTCCTGCGTCGTCCTGCGGCCCACGGGGCGCGGTCCCGGCACCGTCTACCAGAACTACGGCGAGGTCGACGTCCTCGAGGCGATCGAGCATGTCGCCGCCCACCACGCCATCGACCGGGCGCGCATCAGCATCACCGGCGCCTCCATGGGAGGGGCCGCCGTCTGGTACCTGGTCTCCCACTATCCCGGCCTCTTCGCCGCGGCGGCGCCCTTCTGCGGCTACTGCGACTACCGGCTGTGGGAGAAGCCCGGGGGCCTCGCCTTCCCCATGCAGCCGTGGGAGGAGGCCTCGTGGCGGTCCCGCTCGGCGGCCTTCCTGGTGGACAACCTGCGGCACACGCCGCTGTGGATCGTCCACGGGGAGTGGGACCGGGCCGTGGGCGGCGGCGTGCCCGTGGCGCACTCGCGCCAGATGGCGGAGCTGCTGGCGGAGCGAGGGTTTCCCCACACCTACACCGAGGTGCCCGCCACCGGCCACGACTGCCGCACGCCGGAGATCTGGAAGCGGGTGATCCCGTGGCTGCTGGACCAGCGCAAGCCGGAGTCTCCCGCCCACGTCTCCCTGGTCGCCCACACCCTGCGCCACAACCGCTGCCACTGGGTGGAGATCGATCAGCTCGCCGGCTGCGAGTCGCCCGGCGAGGTGGACGCCCGCCGGTCGGGGGATCGCCTGACGGTGAGCACGGAGGGGGTCCGCGCCCTGTCCTTGGGGCCCCTGGAGGCGGGAGCCGCCCTGGACCTGGTCGTCGACGGCCAGGATCTCGGCGGCCTCGACCCGGGGCGCCGCCAGTCCTTCCGCCGCCGCCCGGACGGCGCCTGGGAGAAGGGGGCCGAGCCGCTGAGCCAGAAGCGGCACGGGTGCTCCGGCCCCATGGGCGACCTGTTCTTCGACGGCCTGCTGCTGGTCCCCGGGACCTCCGGCTCGGAGGAGGAGAGCTTCTTCAACAACTGGATGGCCGGCCACGCCGCGGCGTACTTCCGCAGCCGCAACGGCGGCGTTCACCGCGGCGGCATCATGGGCCAGAACACGGTCGATCTCCCCATCGTCCGGGACGAGGAGCTGAGCGACGAGGACCGCAACGGCCACAACCTGCTGCTCTACGGAACCCCCTCCAGCAACGCGGTGCTCGGGCTGCTGGCCAGGCACCTGCCCCTGGCCTTCGAGGACGGCGCCCTGCACCTGGCCGGCAAGCTCTACCGCGGCCGGCGCACCGCTCTCTTCGCCCTCTTCCCCCACCCCCGCAACCCGCGGCGCTACGTGGCGGTTCACGGCGGCACGGCGCCCGACGCCATCTGCTGGGGGAGTCACCTCGACATGCAGCTGCTGCCCGACTACCTCGTCTACTCGGAGGGCGAGGTCCTGGACTGGGGCTTCTGGGGCAACGACTGGGCTCGACTCAGCCGGTGATGAAGTCGAGGTAGTTCCCCGGGTGAACCACCTGGAAGGAGCCGTCGGGATAGGCTTTTCGCCAACCGCCGGGGGCGCGGACCCCGGCCCGGGTGGACCACTTCATCTCCGCCGCCTCGAGGCGTCCGCCCCACTCCTCGACCAGGTCGATCTCCTGCTGGTCGTAGGTGCGCCAGAAGCGGCTCTCGGCCAGGCGCCCCGTGTACAGGTTGTGTTTCAGCCGCTCGGCGAGGATGTAGTTCTCCCACAGGGCGCCCGTGTCCTGCCGCAGGGACAGGGGGTTGAAGTTGCTGATCAGTCCGTTCCGGAGGCCGTTGTCGTAGAAGTAGTAGCGGCGGCTCTTGCTGATCTCCTTGCGGAGATTGCGGCTGAAGCCGTGCCGGCTGTAGACGACATAGGCTTTCTCCAGCAGGTCGAGATAGCGATCGACCGTGTTCCGGGTCATGCCGAGGTGGGTCCCCAGTTCCGGCACCGAGACTTCCCGGCCGACCTGGAAGGCCAGCAGCTGCAGCAGGCGCTGCAGCTTGGCGGCATGCCGCACGCCTTCGAGCTGCAGGATGTCTTTCAGGAGATAGGAAGCGACAAGCTCCTTGATGTACAGCTCGCGATCTTCGTTCGATTCCATGAGGACGACCTCGGGATAGGATCCGTAGATCAGCCGCAGCTCGAGCTGGGCCTTCGTCTCATGGGCTTCCTCCACTCCCTGGAGCTCCATCTGCGCGAGGGGCAGGAGCAGCAGGGTGTACTTGCGGCCCGTCAGGGGCTCGCCGGTCTGCTGGGCCAGATCGAAGGACGACGAGCCCGTGGCGATGATGCGGAGATCCTCCACGTGATCGGCCAGGAGCTTCAGATTCAACCCCACGTGCCGCACGTACTGGGCCTCGTCCACGATCAGTGTGCGCCGCCGGCCGACAAAAGCCTTCAGCCTGGACAGGGACTGGCTCTCCAGGTACTCGCGCACCGAGATGTCCTCGCCGGTCACCACCAGGGCCTCCGGGTCGTACTGTTGAGCATAGCGCCGGATGAGGGTGGTCTTCCCGACCCTCCTGGGGCCGTGGACCACCACGACCTTTCCGGGAGCGACCAGACCCTTGAGGCGTGCCAGCTGCGCCTGGGGTATATAGGAATATCCGTTCATTAACTGAACGAATTAACGTAAATTTCATCAGTTGTCAATCCATAATTTCCGAGGAAAGCATGAGCGTTTCCACCCTGAGCGCCGCACGGATCCGCCGGTTCGAGGACGACGGCTACCTCATCCTCGAGGACCAACTCGACCCCCGACTCGTGGCGCGGGTCCTGGAGATCGCCCGCCGGGACCCGCAGCTCTCCGCCGCCGCCAAGGGCAACCAGAACTACGAGGGCGAGGGACTCGATACGCGCCTGGCCTACCGCCCGGCCCTCGGCGAAGACGCCTACAGCGCCCTGGCCCGCAGCCGCCGCATCGTCGAGCCCCTGGAGCAGTTGTTCGGCGATCGCGTGCGCTACTACTATCAGCTTCAGATGCTGAAGGACCCCCGCACCGGGGGCTGGCAGTATCACCAGGACTACGGCTACCACTACCAGCAGTTCCTCTTTCCCGCCTTCGCCAGCGTCATGGTCGCCCTCGATCCGGCCACCCGCGCCAACGGCTGCCTGAAGGTGGTGCGCGGCTCCAACCGCCTCGGCCGGCTCGAGCACCGGTCCTCCGGCTCCCAGCTCATCACCGATCCCGGCCGCCTGGAGCTGGCCCTGCGGGAGCTGGAGGAGGTCCACTGCGAGCTGCAGCCGGGGTCGGTCCTCTACTTCCACGGCAACACCCTCCACGCCTCGGACCCCAACCTCAGCGAGCAGCCGCGCTGGTCGCTCATCTACGCCTACGTGGCCGCCTCCAACCCCTACGTCCTGCCCGACTGGCCCGAGGACCAGTGCCCCCTCGTGGAGAAGTGGAGCGACGGCGAGGTCGAAGACGCGGTGCGGGCCCACTGGGAGGCGGTGGATCATTCCTGATCGCCAGGCGCCCGGGCCGGTCCCGGTGACACGGCTCCAGCTCCTGTGCACGGGCACGCCCACGCCCCTGGCCCACCGCGGCGGCTCCAGCTATCTCGTCGGCGCCGGCGGCCAGACCCTGGTCTTCGACTGCGGGCCGGCCTCGGTGCGGCGCATGCTCGAGGCCGGCGTCGAGCTGCCCTCGATCGACCACCTGTTCCTCACCCACCTGCACTACGACCACTGCGTCGACTACGCCTGCCTGGTCCTCACGCGCTGGGACCAGGGCGTCGGCAAGATCCCGGAGCTGCGGGTCTACGGACCCCCGCCGACGGCGCACATGACGCGCCGCCTCTTCGCCCCCGACGGTGTCTTCGGCCCGGACCTGGAGGCGCGCACCGTGCACCCGGGGAGCCACTTCGTGTACGAGGCCCGCGGCGGGGTCATGCCGAGGCGGAAGCCCGACCCGCAGGTGCGCGAGCTGTCCCACGGCGACCGCCTCGTGGCCAGCGGCTGGCAGGTCGACGTGGCCGAGGTGGTGCACGTGCAGCCCCAGCTCACCTGCCTCGCCTACCGCCTGACCACGCCCGGCGGGACGATCGTCTTCGGCGGCGACACGGCGCCGGTGCAGCGGCTCACGGATCTCGCCCGCGGCGCCGACGTGCTGCTGCACATGTGCCACTTCATCAACGGCGCCGAGGACGACGAGCGCCTGACCGCCTGCTGCTCCGGCCACCTGGACGCGGCGGCCACGGCGAGGGATGCCGGCGTCAAGACGCTGGTCCTCGTCCACCTGACCGAGCAGTTGGAGACGCCCGGCGTGCAGGAGCGCGTCCTGCAAGAGGTGGGCGAGGTCTTCAAGGGACAGGTGATCCTCGGCCGCGACCTGCTCGAGGTGCCCCTCGGGACGATCGCCACGGAGCCGGTGCGGTGAGTCCGCGCCCCCCCGCTCCCGACTACGGGATCATCCTCAACAACGACGGCGGCTACCTGAAGAACGCCGAGGTACCCATCTCCGTGGAGGACCTGCTGGAGCGGATCTACCGGCCCCTGGAGGGGACCCAGGTCGGCGCCCTGTCGTGGTGCGTGGGGGTGGAGGAGGCCCACTGGCCGTCGGACCACCTGCCCATGGTCGGCGAGTCCGAGGGGCGCCGCTACTTCTCGGTGAGCGACATGCGGAGGGCCGAGAGCCTGCGGGCGATGTTCGACGCCGGCGTCGATCTCTACGGGCAGATGGTGCGCCGCGGCCACGAGTTGGGACTCGGCGTGTACGCCTCGATCCGCATGAACGACAACCACTTCTGGTCCGACAAGGCGCGCCGCGCCCCACCGCTGAAGCCCGGAGAGATGGCGGCCACGGAGCGGCCCCATCTCACCGCCTTCCGCAAGAGCCACCCGGAATGGGTCCTCGGCGACGGCGCCCCGGCCTGGGCGGCCACGTCGTGGAACATGGCGGTGCCCGAGGTCCGCGAGTACACCCTGCAACGCATCGCCGAGGCCTGCGAGCTGGCCGACTGGGACGGCGTCGAGATCGACTGGGAGCGCCACGCCTTCCACCTGCCCGAGGAGGACGCCTGGCGCCTGCGCCACACCCTCACCGACCTGCACCGCCAGGTGCGCCGCATCGGTGACGGGATCGCGGAACGGCGCGGCCGGCCCTTCCACGTGATCGTCCGCGCCGGCGCCTCCCGGGAGACGAACCGCCGCGTCGGCTACGACCTGGAGGCGTGGATCGAGCAGGACCTGTGCGACATCGTCGTCACCGGGGCCAACTCGGGGACCGATCCCGGCGTCGAGGTGGAGGCGTACCTGGAGATGATGCGCGGCACCCAGGTGCGGCTCTATCCCGGCTTCGACAGCCACGGCGAGTGGGGCCAGGGGCACCTGCTGCCCGCCGCCGCCTGGCGGGAGGCCTGGTTCCGCGGCCTGGCCGCTGGCTACTACGAGCGCGGCGCGACGGGGGTGCACCTGTTCAACTGGCACAGCCACGTGCTCAGGGTGAGGCCGCTGCTGGAGAGCCTCGGCGCACCCGACACCCTGCGCCGCAAGGACAAGGTCCACGCCGCCGTGAAGCGCCAAATCCGCGACCGCGGCGAGCTGCGCTACGGCGCCGAGCGCGACGACCGGCTGGGCGGCGAGGTCCCCGTCGAGCTGCGGCCCATGCAGGCGGGCGGCGGACCCCTCTTCCACGTCGGCGTGTACGAGGAGCTGTACGAGGACGCGGTCCTGGAGCTGCAGGTCGACCTCGACCACCTGGCGCCGCGGGACCGGCTCACCGTCGAGCTGGACGGCCAGCGGCTGGGGGAGCCGGAGCGCCGCAGCCCCGCGGCCTGCGACAGCACGAATCCCGCGGACGTGTCGGAGAACACCTGGCTCGTCTGGCCGCTGGAGCCGGCCCGGATCGGCCAGGGGGTCCACGTCGTCGGCATCGACCTCCTCGAGCGGGACCCGCGCCTGCGGCCGCCGGTGGTGGTGCAGAACGTGGAGGTCCACGTCCGCTATCCCGCGGAGACCGGGTGAGCACCCTGCAGCTGCCCAACTACCCGCCGGCCCACGGCATCCGGGTGCCGGCGGCCGACATGCGGCAGTTCACGGCGGCCCTCCTCGGCCGGGCCGGCATGCCCGGGGGGCTGGCCGGACAGCTGGCCGGACTCCTCGTCGAGTGCGACCTGCGCTGCGTCTTCAGCCACGGCACGAAGCACGCGGCCCATTACGTGCGGCTCCTGCGCGACGGCCGCGTCAACCCCGCGCCCGAGGTCCGGGTCGTGGACGAGTCCCCGACCACGGCCGTTCTCGACGGCGACGGTGGCCTCGGCTACTTCCCCTGCCGCCGGGGGATGGAGATGGCGGTGGCCAGGGCCCGCGCCCACGGACTCGGAGCGGTGTCGACCGGCAACCATCATCACATCGGCTCGGCCGGCCTCTACTCGCGCATGGCCCTGGAGGCGGGCTGCATCGGCCTGGCGGCGTCGTCGGTGCGCTACCCCATGGACCCCGATGACCTCGTGCTGCGCGCCGCCGGGGCCTCGCCCTTGAGCGTGGCCGTCCCGGCCGACGAGCAGCCGCCCCTGGTCCTCGACATGGGGGCGCACATGCTGCCCCACGAGCCGGAGCTGCTCGAGCGCTTCCCGCGGGTGTTCTTCAAGAGCCTCGGGCTGGGAGCGGTGCTGCAGGTCCTCGGCGGGGTGCTGGCGGGGATCCACCGGCCGGAGCGGCAGGCCCCGCCGTCGCCGTGGGTGTCGGACCAGGGCGGCTTCGTCGCCGCCATCGCCGTCGACCGGTTCATGCCCCTGGAGGAGTTCAAGGCCGACATGGACGGCTACGTGGCGCGGGCGCGCCGCATGCGGCCCTACCCGGGCGTGGACCAGGCCGAACTGCCCGGCGGCCTGGAGCACCGCTGGGAGCGACACCACGCCCGCCACGGCATCCCCGTCGGCGGCGAGCACCAGGAGGAGCTGGAGCGGATCGCCGCCGAGGTCGGGGTGGAGACGCCCTTCGCCCGCTTCGAGAGCACCCGGTTCTGACCAGGAGTCGACCATGAAGATCACGGACGTGGACATCATTCCCATCCATCCCCGCCTGGCCGAGCGCAACCGGCAGGATCCGGTGCGCTTCGCCGGCATCGACCACCGCGTCGTCTGCCGGGTGCGCACCGACGACGGCCTGGTGGGCTACGGCGACCACCGGGGCGGCGCACCCTCGGCGGCGAGCGTGGAGCCGCTCATCGGGCGCAGCCCCTTCGAGTTCATCGGCAACGACTTCGACCCGGCCGTGGGCGGCGCCCTGTACGACGTGATGGGCAAGCACCTGGGGGTGCCCGCGTACCAGCTCATGGGTCCGAAGGTGAGGGACGCGGTCTCGGTGGCGGCCTGGACGCGGCAGGCGTCGCCGGCCGAGTTCGCCGCGGAGGTGCAGCGCGCCGCGGGGCAGGGGTACTTGGTGATCAAGATGCACACGTCGCCGGTCCACGACGTGCGGGAGCAGGTGCTCGCCGCCGAGGAGGCGGCGCCGGAGGGGTTCCGCCTGCACCTGGACCTGAACGGCTCGCGCACCCTGGCCGCGCTGCTGCCGATCGTACGCTGGCTCGAGGACCGTCCCGTGGTCGGCTGCATCGAGGACCCGTGCGCCAAGGACGACCTGGACTCCTGGTGCCGGCTGCGCGAGCAGACCGGCCTGCCCGTGGTCTTCCACGTGCCCCCCGGCGAGACCCGCCTGCCGGCCCTGGGGCGCGGCGCCGCCGACGCCTACCTCATCGGCAGCGGCGGCAGCAGCATCGGCGACACCCTGGCCAACGGCACCGCCTGCGCCCGGCTCAACACCCAGTGCCTGATCCAGCTCACGGGCGGCACCCTGACCAAGGCCCTGGGCCTGCACATGGCCGCCGTGCTGCCCACCGCCACCGGCCACTCGATCCATCTCGACGACCAGTACGAGGACGACATCACTACCGAACGCATCGAGGTGGCGGCGGGGTGCTCCCCCGTGCCGGAGCGGCCGGGGCTCGGGTTCGACGTCGACGAGGAGGCCCTGGAGCGGCTGGCCGCCAACCCGCCCGCCGCGGTCCCGCGGTACCTGGAGCGCGTGCACCTGCCCGGCGGCCGCACCCTGTACGGGCGCTCGCCGGCGGATGTGGCCCCCGCCACCGGGCGCGAGGAGGGCGCGATCCAGGGTCTGCGCAGCGAGACCTGGCACGACGACGGGTCCGAGGAGTTCCGCCGCACCTGGGAGCGCGTGCGGCGGGACGGACCGTGGATCGGATGAGCCGCCGCGCCGCGGCGCTCCTCGCCCTGCTGCTGGTCGAGGCCCTCGGCGCCGAGCCCCGCCTGCTGACGGTCGCCCCGGGCGGGGACCGCTGGCGGACGGCAACGTCGGGACCCTACGACGTCGTCCTCGACATCCGCGACCTCTACCAGATCAACGCCCACTGGGAGATCAGCCGCCCCGGCCACCACGGCGCCCTGTCGACCACGGTGACCCTGCCCGCCGACTGGGTGCGGCCCTGGCGGCTGCGGTTCTTCCAG
>JAJDTN010000010.1 GCA_022827165.1 Candidatus Latescibacterota bacterium | reverse complement strand
CGCGAGGGCCGCTACGACGCCGGGCAGCCGCCCCAGCACTCGCGCTGGAACCCTGGGGACGACCCGAACGAGCTGTGCAAGATCGAGCTGCCCCAGCAGGCCGACCTCGGGATCCGCGCCCTCGTGAGCCACCCCGACCTCGGCCGCTGGGCCGCCCGCGTCACCGGGGCGCGCATGGTGCAGGTCTGGTGGACGCAGCTGCTCTACAAGCCGCCCCAGCCCGAAGAAGGGGAGGCCGAGCTGAACATCGGCTGGCACCAGGACCGCCACTACTGGCGGGCGTGGGAGGAGGGCAGCGAGCTGTTCACCGCCTGGGTCGCCCTGAGCGACGTCACTGCCGAGGCCGGCCCCATGCGCTTCGTGCGCGGTTCGCATGGATGGGGCCTGCTCGACGACGGCGGCTTCCACCGCCAGGACCTCGACGACCAGCGAGCCGCCATTCCGGTGCCGGCCGGCCAATCCTGGGAGGAGGTGCCCGCCCTGCTGCCGCCCGGCGGCGCTAGCTTCCACGACTGCCTCACCTTTCACGGCAGCGGTCCCAACCGCTCGGCCGGTCCCCGGCGCAGCCTGGCCATCCACATGCGCACCGAGAACTCGGCCCCGGTGGACGGCCGCCGCGCCGGCCTCACCGCCTTCATCGACGATCCGGAGCGGAATCCGGTCATCTACCAGGCATAGCCCCGCCCCAATGACCGGCACCCACCACCCCGAGCCCCCGACCGCCCCCGAGCCCCGGTCGCGCGGCCAGCGCATCGGCCTGTGGCTGGGGCCGCTGCTGGCCGCCCTCACCCTGCTGTTCCTCGACCTGGAGCCGGGCAAGCCCGAGGTCACGCGCATGGCGGCGGTGGCCCTGCTCATGGCCACCTGGTGGATCACCGACGCGATCCCCCTCTACGCCACGGCCCTGCTGCCGCTGATCCTCTACCCCCTCCTCGGCATCGAGCGGACCCGCGCCACGGCGCCGATCTACTTCAACAGCACCATCGTCCTCTTCCTCGGCGGCTTCATGATCGCCCTGACCATGGAGAAGTGGGACGTCCACCGGCGCATCGCCCTTTGGGTTATCCGCTCGGTGGGGGGAGGGCCGGCGCGGATCGTGCTCGGCTTCATGCTCGCCGCGGCCTTCCTCTCCATGTGGATCTCCAACACGGCCACGGCGATCATGATGCTCCCGGTGGGTCTCGCCGTGATCCTGCGGATGGAGGAGCAGTTCGGCCGGGAGCGGACCCGCGCTTTCTCGGTGGCGGTCATGCTCGGCATCGCCTACGCCTGCTCGGCCGGGGGCATCGCCACGCTGGTGGGCACGCCGCCGAACCTCTCGCTGCAACGGATCTTCCAGATCACCTTCCCGGAGGCGCCCCACATCTCCTTCGGTGTGTGGTTCGTCATGGCGGCGCCGATCACGCTGATCATGCTGGCCTGCGCCTGGGTGCTGATCACGCAGGTCTTCTTCCGCATCCCGCGGGACGTCACCGTCGACCGCGAGGTCCTGGAGTCGGAGGCGCGCAAGCTCGGGGAGGTCCGCTTCGAGGAGCGGGTGATCCTCGCCGTCTTCGCCGCCACCGCCGTGCTCTGGGTCTTCCGCGTCCCCATCGTGATCGGGGGGCTCACCATCCCCGGCTGGTCTGGCCTGCTGCCCTTCGGCCACCTCATCGACGACGGCACCGTGGCCATCACCATGGCCTGCCTCCTCTTCCTGGTGCCGGCCCGCTGCCCCGGCGCGAAGTCCCGGACGCTGATGGGTCCCGACGTGGTGCGCGGGCTGCCCTGGAACATCGTCCTCCTCTTCGGGGGCGGCTTCGCCCTCGCCCACGGCTTCCAGATCACCGGACTGGCCCGCTTCATCGGCGGCGGCTTCAGCGGTCTCGGCTCGGTGCCGCCCGTCGTCCTCATCCTCGTCATCTGCCTCTCCATCACCTTCCTCACCGAGCTCACCTCGAACACGGCCACCACCGAGATGGTGCTGCCCATCTTCGCCGCCGTGGCCGTCGCCACGGGCCTGCATCCGCTGCTGCTGATGATCCCCGCCACACTGTCGGCCTCGTGCGCCTTCATGATGCCCGTGGCCACGCCCCCCAACGCAGTCGTCTTCGGCAGCGACCGCGTGAAGATCTCCGAGATGGCGCGGGTCGGCGTCGTCCTCAATCTTGTGGGGGCCGTGGTGATCACTCTCATCTTCAGCTTCATGGGCCCGCACCTTTTCGGGATCGAACCCGGCGTGCTGCCGGACTGGGCACGGCACGGCGGCTGATGGAAGGACCCCGCGCCTGCAGGCCCGAGGAGTTCGACGAAACCCTCGCCCTCATCAACTCCGTCTTCCGCGCCGGCTCCGACCAGGACATCCGCACCGACTACCCCCTGATCTTCAACGACCACGGGTTGCGCTACATGCGCATTCTCAAGGTGTCGGGCCAAGTGGTGGCCCATGTGCCGGTGGCGCCGCGCAAGATCATCGCCGGCGGGGACACCTTCACCGCCGGCATCATCAGCCCCACCGTCACCCATCCCGACCACCGCCGCAAGGGCTACGCCACCCGCTGCCTGCGCGACTGCGTGCGCATCATGAAGGAGAGAGGCTGGCCCGTCTCGGTCCTGTGGACGATGCCGGCCACCTTCCCCTTCTACCACCGGTCCGGCTGGGAGGCGGTGGCCAACCAGGGGTGGGTCTACACCCTTGCCCCCGGTGACGAGGCGCTCTTCGAGCGGGGAGAGTTCGAGATCGTCCCCTTCGACCCGGGGCGGGAGGAGCACCTCGACGCCGTCATCCGCTTCCACGACGCGGAGCCTTGGCGCGTCGCCCGCGACAGGGAGGAGTACGCCGCCCTGCTGACCCTCCCGAAGATCAGCACGCGGCTGGCCCTGGCCGGCGGCGAGGTGGCCGGCTACCTGTGCGTGGGATCGGGGAGGAACAAGCCGGGCCTGAACGAAGCGGGGGGCAGCCCGGATGCGGTGGAAGCCCTGATGGCCGAAGCGGTGAGGACGTACGCGCCGGTGCAGGCGGTGACGAGGCTGAAGCCCACGGTGCTGGGTGACCTGCTCGCCGGCCGCGTGGGATCGACGCGGCAGGAGATCGAGCGCGGCTCCGGGGTCGGATCGCAGATGATCCGCATCAACAGCCTGGAACTGCTGCTCCGAAGCATCGAGGGCCACCTGCGCTCGCGCTCGGACGGCCTCAACGGCGCGGTCTCGCTGGAGTGCACGGATACCGGCGAGCGCGTCACCCTCGGGTTCGGCGGAGGGGAGGTCCGCTTCGACGCCGATCCGGCCGCCGAGAAGGTGGTGCTGACGGAGCGGCAGATGGTGCAGCTGGTCTTCGGCGGCCACTCCTCCTGCGAGCCGTTGGACCTGCCCGCGGGAGCGGCCGACCTTCTGGGCAGCGTGTTCCCCTACAACTTCCCCATCTGGGAGCTGGACCGCTCATGAATCGCACTTGCCCTGTCGACCTGCAGACCCACACGACCTTCTCCGACGGCACGGACACGCCGGACGAACTGGTGGCCAAGGCGGCCGCCGCCGGCATCCGCGTGCTGGCCGTGACGGACCACGACAGCGTTCGCGGTGTGGCCGCGGCCAGCGCCGCGGGCGCAGAGGCGGGTGTGCACGTGCTCCCGGCCATCGAACTGAGCACGACCAAGGAGGAGGAGCGGGACTTCCTGGACATCCACATCCTGGGATACGGCATCGACCCGGACGATCCGACGCTGCTGGAGACGTTGAAGGAGGTGATCGAGAGTCGCATCGAGCAGAAGATCCGACAGGTGAGGCGCCTCCACGACTACGGACTGCACGTGCCGGAGCAGGACTTGATGGATCTGGCCGGCGACGGAGTGCCCGGCCGTCCCCACATCGCGCAGATCGCCATCCAGCACAACCCGGGCCGGTTCTCCTCCATCGATGACGTGTTCGAACAGTACCTGGCTCCCGACGCCCAGGACTCCGTCTGGGTGCCGCGCCGCTTCAGTCTGAAGGTGGAGGACGCCATCGAGCTGATCCACACGGCAGGCGGCAAGGCGGTGCTGGCCCACCCCGGCGTCTACCATCGCGTGCGCAATCTGGAGGATGCCGTGCGCCGGATGGCCGAGGCCGGCCTCGACGGTCTGGAGGTGTTCTATCCCTATGGGTCAGAGGCCCAGGGCGGCGAGGCGGATGAGTTGATCCCCCGTTTCGCCGGGCTCGCCGAGCGCTTCGGTCTGTTCGCCACCGGCGGCAGCGACTACCACGGCGAGAGCAGAAAGAACCGCCTCGGCGAGGCCGGCCTCGAGTGGGAGCAGTGGGAGCGGCTGCGGGAGCTGCATGGGTGGTAGCGATGGAGGATCACTGATGACCGAGGCTCAACGCGACTCCCATCCCATCGGATGAGGGCGTGGTCGAGTCGATGGTCCTCACCCTCCAGAACATGGCCGACGTTGAGCCGCACCTTGCTGCCAACGCGGCCCACAATTCCGCGGCGTCGTCGCCCATCAGGGTGGCCGGCGTGCGGGAGGACATTGTAGCCCTCGCAGGCACTTGCCTTGCGCTTGTAAGCGGGCCTCCACCCCATGGGGAGCAGCTATCTTGACTTGTCAGCGTCAAGATGTCTATCCTCTGCTGGTACCAGCTATGGTGGGATGTGTCCAGTGGGCACAAGTATGCAGCACCGGTGGATGATTCGCCAAGAGGTCGCCAGTACCTTCAACTGAGCAAGGATCTGATACATAGGCTCGCCAAAGCGGAAGGATCCCCGCATCCAGGGTAGGAAGCCGATGGCGCTTCAGGCTTCAGACGGGAGCGGGTCGATCGCTATGCCGCAACGATTGATGAGCAAATGCCGTCTCAAGATTGGATAGGTCGACTTCACTGCACCGTTGAGAAGTGGTTCCAGAAGAGCGGTCGTGACTTCCCTTGGCGTCAGTCTTCTAACCCCTACCACATCATGGTCGCTGAGGTTCTACTGCGTCGTACACAGGCGCATAGAGTGACTGGGCCGTATCTCGAACTCATCGAGCGGTACCCGGACATTCAAGACATGGCGGAGGCAGATGTTGGCAGGCTACGCGAGTGGTTTAGGCCGTTGGGCCTCGTCAACCGCGCTCTCACTCTGGTTGAGGCAGCCAACACTATCCTGAGACAGCATGGCGGTAAGGTGCCCAAGGAGCTGGGCGAGATTGAGAGCCTCCCCGGTTTGGGTCGGTACAGCGCTTGTGCAGTTCTCTGCTTAGCACACGAAGGTGTCGAGCCGATGATTGACGAGAGCAGCGGCCGTCTTTTCCGAAGGCTGCTCGGCATCAGCAGCACTGGACCAGCCTACTCCGACAGGAGCCTCTATAGTCGTGCCAGGGCAGTGATTCCCTGCGACTCGACCAAGAGCTTCAACCTAGGTCTGTTGGACATTGCTGCTGCTCACTGCCACGTAAGCTCTCCTGAGTGTGTGAAGTGCCCTCTACTGAGTCTCTGTTCTCGAGGTCGGCAGTCCATGGCAGACCTGCAGGAGACGCTATCTGTGCTTGAGGACAACGAGACTCCTTCGGGGCTAACCGAGCCCCATTCGGACGGGCAAACATGAGGTTCGTCGACCTCTTCGCTGGGCTCGGCGGCTTCCGTGTTGCGCTAGAGCGTCTCGGACACGAGTGCGTCTTCGCAAGCGAGGTAGACCCGCCGCTGCAGGAGCTCTATCGCCGGAACTTTCCTCACGGGCCGGAGATCCAGGGCGACATTCGAGCGACCAAGCAGCATGTGCCCCCTCACGAGGTGCTGTGCGCCGGATTTCCATGTCAGCCCTTCTCCAAGTCGGGTACTCAGGCTGGCCTGAGCGACGAGACATCTGGAACGCTCTTCCACGAGATTATCGACATCCTGAAACGGCACCGACCCAGCTATGTGATTTTGGAGAACGTCGGCAACTTCGAACGCCACGACGAGGGAAGGACTTGGCGTATCGTCAAGTCCAGTCTAGGCAGGCTGGGCTACGAGGTAAGGGCCACCGAGCATATGGCTAGTGGAGGTGAGGGGCTGCTCTCCCCTCATCACCTGGGGTATCCGCACCACCGGGAGCGCTTCTTCGCGGTCGCTTCACATGGAGGAGTTCCAAAGAGTGTCTTCCCTTCCCGGAACCGAGAGGCGGTCACCTCGATGAGAGATGTCGTTCAGCTCACAGGGGAGCTGTCGAGGTCTGAACGCGAAGAGACGCGAATCGTTGACCAGCACCGCCTGTGCATTGAGCACTGGAACACATTCCTAGAGGCGCTTCCCGAGGAGGCGGTTGACCTCCCGTCATTTCCGATCT
>JAJDTN010000268.1 GCA_022827165.1 Candidatus Latescibacterota bacterium | reverse complement strand
GGGTCTGGGCGAGCAGGGTCTTGCCCGTGCCCGTGGGCCCCACGAGGAGGATGTTGCTCTTCTCGAGCTCGACGCCGTCGAGGGCGACGTTGGTGCGGATGCGCTTGTAATGGTTGTACACGGCCACGGAGAGGATCTTCTTCGCCTCCTCCTGGCCGATGACGTACTCGTCGAGGTAGGCCTTGATGTCGATCGGTTTGGGAAGGGTGCCCGAATCCCATGGCACGGCCTGCTTCTTGTCCTCGGCGAGGACGTCGTTGCAGAGCTTGACGCACTCGTTGCAGATGTGCACCGACGGCCCGGTGATGATGCGGTCCACCTGGCTGGCCCCGCGGGTGCAGAAGGAGCAGCGCGGCTCGGCCTTGGAGGTGCTGCGGCGGCGCACGGGAGGAGCTAGCCCGCCGCCTCCGCCGGCTGCGCCAGGGCCAGGCTGGAGGGGGTGATGATCTCGTCGATGATGCCGTACTCGCGGGCCTCCTCGGCGTTGAGGAAGAAGTCCCGCTCCGTGTCGGCCTGGATGCGCTCGAGATCGCGCCCCGTGCGCTCGGCGAGGATGTCGTTGATCTGCCGGCGGATCTGGATGATCTCGCGGGCGTGGATCTCCACGTCGGCGGCCTGCCCGCCGATGCCGCCCATGGGCTGATGCAGCAGCACCCGGGCGTTGGGCAGGCACTGGCGCTTGCCGCGGGCCCCGCCGGCGAGGAGCACGGCGCCCATGCTCGAGGCCTGGCCGATGCAGATGGTGGCCACGTCGGGCTGGATGTACTGCATGGTGTCGTAGATCGCCATGCCCGCCGTCACCGAACCGCCCGGGGTGTTGATGTAGAGGGAGATGTCCTTCTTCGGGTCCTCCGAAGCGAGGAACAGCAGCTGGGCGATGACGAGATTGGCGATGCTGTCGCCCACCGGCGTGCCGATGAAGACGATGCGCTCCTTGAGCAGCCGCGAGTAGATGTCGTAGGAGCGTTCGCCCCGTCCGGTCTGCTCGATGACCATCGGTATCAGCGACATGTTCAGACCGCCCTCTCTTCGACGATGGCGTGCTCTTCGAGATACGCGAAGATCTTGTCCTCCTCCAGGTCGCGGCGCAGGTCGGCGGCCCTGGGGGAACGCTTCAGCTTGTCGAGCTGCATGCCGAGCTGCCGCGACCGGTCGGCCAGTTAGCCCTCGAACTCCTCGTCCGTGACCTCGACGGGGACCTTCTTGCGCAGGCCTTCCATGATCAGGAAGGTCTTCAGGCGCTTGACCGCGTCCTCCCGCTCCTCCGCCGTCGGCTCCCCCGGCTCCTGGCCGTCCTCCTGGCGCTCGCGCTCGCGGCGCATCGACTCCAGGTAGTTGTCCACCAGCGAATCGGAGAGCTCCACCTCGTTGGCCCGGTGGAGGCCCTCGAGGAGGTCGCTGCGCAGCTTCTGCCGGGCCAGGTAGTTCCAGCGTTCGTCCAGCTGGGAGCGCAGGTGGTCCCTGAGTTGCTCCAGGCCCTCGAAGCGGTCGCCCACCTCCCTGGCGAACTCGTCGTCGAGGTCGGGGAGGGTGCGCTCGCGGATCTCGCGGGCGCTGACGGCGAAGTGGGCCCGCGTGCCGGCGAGCTCCTCGTTGGGCAGGTCCTCGCGGTACTGGAACCGGACCTTGCGCTCGGCCCCCGCCTCGATGCCGATGAGGGCCTCCTCGAACTCGGGGCTCGGCGCGTTGTCGTCGCCGATGAGGAAGTAGCGCTCCTCGTAGCGGTCACCGATGATCGGCACGCCGCCCTCGTCGAGGCGCTGCAGGTCGGCGATGAGCACGTCGCCGCGGGCCAGGCCGCGCTCGACGGAGCGCTCCGACGCATGCTGCCGCTGCAACTGCTGGAGCTGCTCCTCCACCTCGTCGTCGGAGACCCCGTGGGTGAGGCGCGTCGCCTTCAGGCCCTCGTGGCCCTGCACCTCGACCTCGGGCCAGATGTCGATGCTGGCGGTGAAGCTCAGGCCGCCGGCCTCGCTCTCGTCGAGGCGGGTGATGCGCGGGGTGCCCGCCGGCCTCAGGCCCGTCTGCTGCGCCGCCTCGCGCATGATCTCGGGGAGCAGGTCCTCGATGACGCCGCTGCGGATCGAAGGGCCGTAGCGCTGCTGGATGAGCCGGAGGGGAACCTTGCCCTTGCGGAAGCCGGGGATCTCCAGGCGCTTCTGGTAGCCCCGCAGGGCGCTCTGCATCTCCCGGTCGATGCGCTCGGGCGGCACCTCGACATCGAGGTCGCGCGCCCAGCGGCCGGTCTCTCTTACGGTCGTTTCCAAGGTCGTCATTTCCGTGCGAAAGGGGGGACTCGAACCCCCAAGCCCCGAAGGGCACCAGATCCTAAATCTGGCGCGTATGCCAGTTCCGCCACTTTCGCAAAACCGCGCTCCGTGCAACAAAGGAAGCACCGGGTCCGCACGCCGCCCGGTGCTTCACTCCACAGCCGGGCGAATATACCCGATCGCCTGAGCAGGATCAAGATTCCGGGTGCCTCCACAGGTCCATGCGGCGGCTGATCTCGGCCAGCAGATCGGCGCCGGGAACGCGGTCCTGCTCCATGGAGTCGCGCTCCCGGAGAGTGACCGTGCCGTCCTGGAGGGTGTCGGAGTCGACGGTGATGCAGAAGGGGGTGCCCACCTCGTCCATGCGCCGGTAACGGCGGCCGATGGCGCCGCCCTCGTCGTAGGCCACGCGCAGGTGCGGCCGCAGCTCCGCCTCGATGCGGCGGGCGATCTCGGGCATGCCGTCGCGCTTGACCAGGGGCAGGATCGCCGCCTTCAGGGGCGCGATGCGCGGGTGCAGGCGCATCACCGTGCGCCGGTCGCCCTTCACCTCCTCCTCGGCGTAGGCGTTGGTGAGGACCATCATCGTCTGGCGGCTGGCCCCGGCCGAGGTCTCGATGACGGCGGGCAGGACCTTCTGCCGCGACTGGTCGTCGAAGAACTTCAGCTGCTTGCCCGAGTACTCCTCGTGGCGGCCGAGGTCGTACTGCCCGCGGTGGTGGATGCCCTCCATCTCGTCCCACCCGAAGGGGAACTCGAACTGGATGTCGAAGGCGGCGCGGGCGTAGTGGGCCAGCTCGCCGCCGCCGTGCTCGCGCCAGCGCAGCCGGCTCTCCGGGATCCCCAGACCCTCGGTGATCCAGGTCCAGCGCTCCTCCCGCCAGTAGTCGAGCCAGCGCCCCTCCTCGCCCGGAGCGACGAAGTACTGCATCTCCATCTGCTCGAACTCGCGCGTGCGGAAGAGGAAGTTCCGGGTGTTGATCTCGTTGCGGAAGGCCTTGCCGATCTGGGCGATGCCGAAGGGCAGCTTCTGGCGCATCGCCTGCTGCACGTTGAGGAAGTTGACGAAGATGCCCTGGGCCGTCTCCGGCCTCAGGTAGACGACGCTCGCCGAGTCCTCCACGGGGCCCACGTGGGTCTTGAACATCAGGTTGAAGTGACGGGCCTCGCCCAGCTCGTTGCCCCGGGGGCTCCTGAGGCCCACCTCGGCCATCTTCGCCGTCATCTCCTCCAGGCCCAGGCCCGTGCAGTCGACGCCCGCCTCCTCCAGGAGATGGTCGAGGCGGAACCTCTCGTTGGTCTTGCGGTCCTCCACCATGGGGTCGGTGAAGCCCTCCACGTGGCCCGAGGCCTCCCAGGTGCGCGGGTGCATCAGGATCGCCGCGTCGATCCCCTCCACGTCCTCGCGGTAGGTCATGGACCGCCACCAGGACTCCTTGACGTTGCGCAGCAGCTCGACGCCGAGGGGTCCGTAGTCCCAGCAGCCGTTGAGGCCGCCGTAGATCTCGGAGCTCTGGAAGATGAATCCCTTGCGCTTGCACAGGGAGACGAGCTTCTCCATCACATCGGCATCTGACATCAACCCCTTCCCTTCAGTCTGTCGAGGAACTCCAGGGACCGCAGGCGGCCCCTCGTCCCCGCGTGGTACTCGAGAAAGCTGCGCAGCAGACCGCGGATCTCGCCGGTGAGAGCCGCGGGCGCCGGCGGGATCGCCTCGCGCGTGTAGGCGCGCAGCCCCTGCAGCTGCGCCAGCAGCCGCATGCTGTCGCCGGCGACCCGGCGGGCGCCGCCGAAGTCGCCGGACTCCGCGCGGTCGCCGCCGGCGCCGGACCGTCCGCAGTCACGGCACAGGCCGCCGCCGAGGGCGGGGCTGAACCAGCCGGGCCCGCCCCCGGGTGGTGAGCCGCAGACGACGCAAACCCCCAGCTCCGGCCGGTATCCCAGGGCCTCGGCGACGCGCAGCTGGTAATACCAGAACAGCGACTCGAGCTGCGGCTCCTCCACCTCCTCGAGACCGCCGAGGACCCCCGTGAGACAGCGGAACAGGCGCCGGCTCGCCTCGTGCTCGATCGTCAGGCGGTCGACGATCTCGCAGGCGGCGGCGGCGTACGACAGGCGCCGCAGGTCGGCCACCAGGGCCGGACGGGAGCGGACCAGCTCGGCCTCGGAGAGGGTGTGCAGGTCGCGGTCGTCGCGCATGGAGCAGGCGATGTGCACCGACCATCCGACCTCCAGGCAGCCGGCGAAGCGGCTCTTCGGCCGCCGGGCGCCGTTGGCCATCACCCTGACCTTGCCGTGGTCCTCGGTGAAGAGGGTGACGAGCTTGTTCGTCTCTCCTTGCCGCCGGGTGCGCAGGACCACCGCGTCGGTCCTGGCCTGGATGCGTGCCAAGCGCCGCCGCTACTGGCCGCCGGAACCGTCCGGTCCACGGATGCGGTACAGCCGCTCTCCGGGCCTGGACATGCCGAACTGCTCGCGCGCCAGCTTTTCGAGGAACGCGGGGTCGTTCTCCAGCCGGTGGAGAACCTGCCGCATGCTGTCGTTCTGCGCCTCCAGGCGGGCCACTTCCGCCTCCAACTCGGCCAGGCGCGCGCCGTGGTCCTGCAGCTCCACCCAGCCGCCCTCCTCGCCGAAGATCAGGTAGCCCCAGGCGGCGGCCGCGAGGAGGACGGCGGCCACCGTCCATGGCCGCACCCTCGGCGGTTCGCTGGCCAGGGGGTCGGTCGTCGGCGGGTCGGCGGGAGTCCGCTTGGCCATCAGGTGAGCACCAGGTCGTCGCGGTGGATCACTTCGAGGGGCGGCTGTCCGCGGATGCTGGCCACCTCGGGCGAGCTGCGTCCGAGGATGCGGCCCACCTCCCCCGCCCCGTAGCGGCTCATGCCGCGGGCCACCTCGCGGCCCTGGTCGTCCTCGACGCGCACCACGTCGCCGGCGCGGAAGGTCCCGGAGCAGGCGGTGACTCCCGCCGGCAGCAGGCTGCCGCCGCGCAGCTTGAGGGCGGCCACGGCGCCGGTGTCGACGGTGACGCTCCCCCGCGGCGGGGAGGCGAAGCCGATCCAGCGCTTGCGGCTGCCCATGCGCCGTCCCGCGGGCACGAAGAGCGTGCCCACCTCGCCGCCGTCGAGGATCTCCCCCAGGCCGTGCTTGCGGGCGTGGGCGATGACCGTCATCTCGCCGCACGCCATCAGCAGCTGCGCCGCCCTCACCTTGGTCGCCATGCCGCCGCGCCCAAGCCGGTTGGCGGCGCGGCTCACCGAGCGGCTCACGTCGTCTTCGGGGGAGATCTCGCGCAGCAACTCGTCGCCGCGGCCGTTGGCGTAGCGGCGGTAGAGCCCCTCCACGTCGGAGAGGATGACCAGCAGCTCGGCGTGGACCAGGTTGGCCACGTACGCGGCGAGCATGTCGTTGTCGCCCAGGGAGCGCTTGAGCTCGGCCACGCCCACGGAGTCGTTCTCGTTGATCAGCGGCACCGCGCCGAGGGCGAACAGCTGCCGGAAGGTGTTGCGCAGGTTCACGTAGCGCTGCCGGTCCTCGAGTATGTCCCCCGCCGTCAGCAGGACCTGCCCCACGGCCACGCCGCGGCGGGCGAAGAGGCTCTCGTAGGTAGTGACCAGCAGGTTCTGGCCGACGGCGGCCACCGCCTGCAGATCGGCGATCGACCGGGGGCGCTCGCTCAGTCCCAGGCGGCCCATGCCCGCGGCCACCGCTCCCGAGGAGACGACGGCCACCTCGAGGCCGCGCTCCCTGAGGCCGCAGACCTCGCGCACCAGCCGGCGCACGGTGGGCCGGTGCAGCTGGTTGGCCTCTCCGGCGACGCTGGTGGAGCCGATCTTGACGACCACGCGGCGCACGCCGGACATGCGCCGGGCCCGCGGCCGGGTCTCGGGTGCGTGGTTCACGTCTCGTAGTGGCGCACGGTGACGCCGCGTTCGGCGAGGTACTCCTTCACCTGCGGAATGGTGTAGACCTCGAAGTGGAAGATCGACGCCGCCAGGGCGGCGCTCGCCTGTCCCTCGGTGAGCACCTCGTGGATGTGCTCCAGCGTGCCGGCGCCCCCGGAGGCGACGATGGGGACGCCCACGCGTCGGGCCACCGCCTGGTTGAGGGCCAGGTCGTAGCCGTCTCTCGTGCCGTCGGCGTCGATGCTGTTGAGGACCAGCTCGCCGGCGCCCCGTTCGACCAGCTCCGTCACCCATTCGAGGGCGTCGATCCCGGTCGCCGTGCGCCCGCCGTCGACGTAGATCTCCCAACTCGGCCCGTTGCCGTCGGCCGGGGGCCGCCGCAGGGCGTCGATGGCGCCGACGATGCACTGGCTGCCGAAGCTCTCGGCGGAACGGTTGACGATCTCCGGGTCCCTCACGGCGGCGGAGTTGATGGAGACTTTGTCGGCGCTGCCTTTGAGAATGGTGCGCACATCCTCGAAGGTACGGATTCCGCCGCCCACGGTGAGGGGGATGAAGACCTGCTCCGACACCTGCCGCACGAGGTCCATCACGATCGCCCTGCCGTCGGCGGAGGCGGTGATATCGTAGAACACCAGCTCGTCGGCGCCCTCGCGGTCGTAGCGCGAGGCCAGCTCCACCGGATCGCCGGCGTCGCGGTCGGCGGAGAAGCGGACGCCGCGCACGTTGCGCCCGTCCTTTACGTCGAGGCAGGGGATGATGCGCTTGGCCAGCATGGCTACGATGCAGCCGACCTACTGGAAAGCGGCGAAGTTGGCCAGCAGGCGCAGTCCCACCCTCTGGCTCTTCTCCGGATGGAACTGCACGCCGAAGAGGTTGCCGCGGGCGGCGATCGAGGTGTACTCGAGGCCGTACTCGGTAGTCGCCACCGACTCGCTCTCCTCCTCGGCGTCAACGTAGTAGGAGTGGACGAAGTAGAAGAAGCTGCCCTCCTCGACGCCTTCCAGGAGCGGGCACTGCCGCTGGATGGAGATCTGGTTCCAGCCGATCTGGGGCACTCGCTCCGACGCCGGAAACCGGCGGCAGCGGCCGGCGAACAACTCCAGGCCGGTGTGGTAGCCCATCTCCTCGCTGGCTGCGAACATCAGCTGCAGGCCGACGCAGATCCCGAGGAAGGGCCGGCCCCCCCGCAGGTGATCGGCGATCGCCTGGTCCCACCCGGAGGCGCGCAGGTTGCGCATGGCGTCGCCGAAGGCGGCGTCACCCGGTAGCACGAGATGCGTTGCGTGGCGCGCGAGGGCCGGATCCTCGACGATGGCGGCCTCGTGACCGAGGAACTGGAAAGCCTTCTCCACGCTGCGCAGGTTGCCCATGCCGTAGTCGGCGATGGCGATCACGACTCAGCTTCCCAGTTCCTTGGCGCGCTTCGAGGCGGCGGCCACGGCGGCTGCCAGGGCCTGGCGCAAGCCGCCTTCCTCCAGGGCCGCCAGTCCCGCGAGGGTGGTGCCGCCCGGGGAGGTCACCTGGTCCCGCAGCGCAGCCGGAGAGGCCACGCCTTCCTGGACCATGCGCGCCGCACCGTTCACGGTCTGCGCCGCGAGGGCCATGGCCACCTCCGGCGCCAGCCCGGCCTCCACGCCTCCGTCGGCGAGGGCTTCGATCACCGTGTAGATGTAGGCGGGGCCGCTGCCCGACAGTCCGGTGACGGCGTCCATCTGCGACTCGTGGACCTCCACCGTGGTACCCAGCCGGCCGAAGAGGTCTCGCACCGCGGCAACCGCCGCCGGGCCGGCGTGGCTCCCGGCGCAGCAAGCGGTTGCGCCGGCACGGAGTCGTACCAGCGTCTGCGGCATGACGCGCACCACGGCCTGGGAAGGCGGCAGGAGATCCTCGATGGCGGAGGTGGTTACGCCGGCCATGGCCGAGACGACGAGTTGCTCCGGGGACAGGTGGGGGGCGAGAGACCGCAGGACCTGGCGGGCGACTTGCGGCTTGACGGCGATGAAGACG
>JAJDTN010000039.1 GCA_022827165.1 Candidatus Latescibacterota bacterium | reverse complement strand
TACCTCGTAGCGGGACTTCGCCTCGAAGTCCCAGGTCTCGTTGGATCGGGTCTGCAGCTGTCCATTGTCCGCGTTGATGTCGAAGCGGGCCTCATCGGTGCCGGCCAAGGCGTAGACCGGGGTACCGCCGTCTGAGTCGGTGGCGGTGATCGGGTTGCCGATGTCCTGGGTCCCGGTGGTGTTCTCGGCCAAACGGCGCGTGGTGCTCGTCCCCTCGTTGAAGGTGGGCGCCCGGTTGGCGCTGGTCGTGGCCTCGACCGACTCGGACCAGGGGCTCTCGCCCTCGTCGCTGCGCGCCAGCACCTGTACTTGGTAGAGGGTGTTGGCGGTCAAACCGGTGATCGTCGTGCCCGTGCCGGGGCCGGTGTGGGACCAGTCCTCGAAAGCCCCGCTATCCTCGCTGTACTGGACATCGTAGTCGTTGATGGCCGGTCCCGGGTTGTCGGGGGCCGTCCAGCGGATGGCCAGACTGCTGGACGTCGAGGCCGTCACCGTCGGCTTGTCAGGCCGCTCGGGCTGCTCGTTGTCGTCGTCGGTCACGTCGATGGTCACGGTGATCGTCGTGCGGCCGTTGTGCTCGTCCTCGGCCTGCACCCTCACCGAGTAGCGGCTCCTCGTCTCGAAGTCGTAGTCGACGCCCGAGCGCGTGCGCAGCTGGCCGCTGGTCTCGTCGATGGTGAAAGAGGCGGCGTCTCCTCCCGAGAGCTGGTAGGTGATGGAGGTGAACTCAGGATCGGTGGCGGTCACCGGACTGCCGATGGCCTGGGGGCCCGCGGTGTTCTCCGCCAGACTGCGGGTGGGGGCGGACTCGTCGAAGACGGGCCGCTGATTGGCGCTGGTGTTGCCGAAGCCCGAGGCCGACCACCCGCCGGTGCCTTCGGCGTTGGTGGCCCGCACCTGCACCTCGTAGCGGGTGCCCGGGTCCAGGTCCGGGATCGTGGTGGAAGTACCGGGGCCGCTGTGCGGCCAGGGGAGAAAGCTGCCGCTCTTGCGGTACTGCACGTCGTAGTCATCGATGTCGGGGCCGGTGTTGACTGGCTCCGTCCAGGTCACGGTCAGGCTCGTGGAGGCGGCCGGCTCGACCTGCGGCCGGGCCGGCGGCCGGGGCGGCTCGTCGATGTCGGACAGGTGGACGGTGACGGCGATGTCGGCGGTGTCGCCGTAGCCGTCGGCGGCTTCTAGGAGCAACTGGTAATTGTCCCGGAGCTCGAAGTCGTAGGTGATGCCCGAGCGCGTGCGCAGCTGGCCGCTGGTGGAGACCACGGAGAAGCTGTCCGCGTCGGTGCCGGAGAGCAGGTAGGTGAGGCGGTCGTTGTCAGCGTCGGTAGCGCGCACCGGGTGCTGGATGTTCCGGTTGGCGGGGGTGTTTTCGGCCAGGGTGCGCTCCGCGCTCGGCGCCTCGGGGAAGACCGGGGCCTGGTTGGTGGTCCGGGGCGGAGGAGGCGGGGGAGGGGGGATGAAGAAACCTCCACCACCTCCTCCCCCTCCGCCTCCGCCTCCGGGCGGTGGGGGCGGGGGGCGGCGCCGGACGGTGAGGGCGAAGGACCCGGCCGCCTGCAGGCCCTCCGGATCGGTGGCCGTCATGTCGATCGCCGTCTGGCCGGCGGCCACCGGGGTGATCGTCAGGGTGTCGCGGGAAACCTCGGCCGTGGCCACGTTCGAGTCCCGCGAAGCCGCGGTGTAGCTCAGGCTGTCGCCGTCGGGGTCGGTGAACTCCCGGCGCAGGACGATCCTGGCCACCCCGCCCAGGAACACCTGGCGGGCCCTCAGACGGCCGGGCTGCGGCGCCCGGTTGGGCCACGCCACCGTCACCCCGAAGGTGTCGGCCACGGCCAGGCTGTCGTCGCGGACCGTGACGGCGACCGTCGTCTCGCCCGCCGCGATGGGAAGCAGGGTGATCACCGAGTCGGCGGTACCGGCCTGGGCGATGGCGGTGTCGGCGGAGGCAGCCTCGTAGCGGAGACGGTCGCCGTCGGGATCGGTGGCCTCGATGCCGACGGTGAGGGTGTCGCCGGCGAGGGCGGCCAGGTCCGAGAGCGGCGACAGGACCGGTGGCCGGTTGGCGGGGGGCAGCACGCGCAGGGCCAGGGGCAAGGTGGTCTGCAGCCCCTCCGGGTCGCGGGCGGTGACGGCGATCGAGGTCTGTCCGGGGGCCACGCCCGTGATGGTCAGGGTGTCCCGCGAGACCTCGGCCGACGCCAGCGACGTGTCCCGTGAGACCGCGCCGTAGCTCAGGGCCCCGCCCTCCGGGTCGAGGAAGCGGCCGGCCAGCGACAGGGTGTCCGGCTCGTGGCCGGCCCGCACCCGCCGCGCCGGCAGTCCCGCCCCCAGGGCCAGGCCGTAGGGCGTGTCCAGGTCTTCCGTGATCACGTCCTCCACCTCGGACCCGTCGAGGTTGGCGCGCTGGATCCGGCCGGTGCCGTAGTCGGTCCAGTAGAGCCCGCCGCCGGCCGCGTCCAAAGCCAGGCCATGGGGGGCGTGCAGCCCTTCGGCGACCAGATCCTCCACCTCCGAGCCGTCGAGGCGGGATCGCTGGATCTTGTCGGTGCCGAAGTCGGCCCAGTAGAGATGGCCGCCGAGCGGATCCACGGCGATGTCCTGCGGAGACTGCAGGCCCGTGGTGACCAGGCTGCGCACTCCGCTGCCGTCAAGGCGGGACTGCTGCACACGGTCGGCTCCCCAGTCGGTCCAGTAGAGGCGCCCGGCGGACGCATCCACCGCCAGGCCCAGAGGCTCGCGCAGGCCGCGGATGACCAAGTCCTCGACATTGGCCCCGTCGAGGTCGGCCCGCTGGATGCGGCGGGCGCCGTAGTCGCTCCAGTAGACCTGGCCCCCCGCCGGGTCCACGGCCAGGCCCGAGGGCGACCGCAGCCCTTCCGTCACCAGATCCTCGATCATCGACCCGTCGAGGGCTGCCCGCTGGATCTTGTCGGCGCGGCTGTCCGTCCAGTAGATCCGCCCCCCGGCCGCGTCCAGGGCCAGGCCCCGCGGCTGCCCCAGGCCGGCGACCACGTCCTGCACCTGCGACCCGTCCAGGCGCGAGCGCCGGATGCTGCCGCTGCCGGCGTCGGTCCAGTAGAGCCAGGTTACCGCCACCGGAGGCCGGTTGGACGGCACGGTCACCGTGAAGCCCTGCGCGGCTCGGAGGCCGTCCGGGTCGCGGACGGTCACCGTGACCGCCGCCTGACCGGGGCCCACGGCCTCAACGAGCAGCACCCCGGCCGCCACCGAGACCGTGGCCACCTCCTCGTCGCTGGACTCGGCCTCCCAGGTCAGGTCGTCGCCGTCGGGATCCTGCCCCTCCAGGCGCAAGCGCACACGGTCACTGGCGAACACGGTCTGGTCCGTGACCGGCGCCAGGGCCGGGGCGCGGTTGGTCGGACCGGTCAACGCCAGGTCCAGGCCCCAGGGCAGGAGCAACCCCGTGACCAGATCTTCCACCCCCGTGCCGTCCAGGTTGCAGCGCTGGATCTTGCGCGTGCCGGCGTCGACCCAGTAGAGGTGGCCGGCCGCCGCGTCCAGAGCCAGCGCCTGGGGCAGGCGCAGGCCGGTGACCACGTCCTCCACCCCGGAGCCGTCCAGGTTGGACCGCTGGATCCTGTCCGTACCCGAGTCCGCCCAGTAGATCTTGCCGGCCCCCGGGTCCAGAGCCAGGTCCTGGGGCGTGTGCAGGCCGGAGACCAGATCTTCCACCCCGGTGCCGTCCAGATTGCACCGCTGGATCTTGTCGGTGCCCGAGTCGGCCCAGTAGAGATGGCCGGCGTCCGGGTCGAGGGCCAGGCCCACCGGGATCTGCAGGCCCTCGGTGACCAGGTCCTGTACATAGGAGCCGTTCAGGTCGGACCGCTGGACCCGGTCGGTGCCGGCGTCGACCCAGTAGAGGTGGCCGGCCGCCGCGTCCAGAGCCAGGCTGCGGGGATGGCCCAGGCCGGTGACCACGTCCCGCTCCCCGTAGCCCTCCAGATCGGACCGCTGGATCTTTCCGGAGCGGCGGTCGGCCCAGTAGACCCGGCCGCCGGCCAGATCCACGGCCAGGCCCCGAAGCTGGCGCGGACCGGTGACCACGTCCTCCACCTCGGAGCCGTCCAGGAGGGAGCGCTGGATCTTGTCCGTGCCCGCGTCCGTCCAGTACAGACGAGAGGGCACCGCCTCCCCCCCATCCTCGTCTCCGCCCTGCCCCTCCACCTCCGACTCGGACAAGGTTCCCGGCAACAGACACAGAAGACAGACGGCCGCCAGCCTCGCCAAGACGGAGGCAGCCCTCAGGTTGGTTGTGCAGGTCATCTTCTGCCGGCAACCAGGACTTGCGTCCGTCCGGCTTGTTACCTCCGCCGCCTACATCAGGGGACCGCCACTCTGACCGGTGGCTTTGCCTTTGGCGTCCACCCGGGGCCGCGGGCACGCTCCGGAGCGCCCCCTCTCGAGGGCCGAATCGCATTTCTTGGGTGACCCCGGGGCCCGTGCTCGCATCCCTCGTGGAACGCGCGAAGAGGGAAAGATCCTGATTTACACGTGTATAACAGTGAGGATATACACGTGTGAAGGCAAGTCCCCTCGATGACCGCGGGAGTGTTCCAAGTGGGACTCCCCGTACGGGGAGCGGCGGGGCGAGCACTGTCCGGGGACTAGATGGGCTCAGGCGTGGTCACCGGGTCAGCACGGCGAGCGAGAAGGCGGTTCATGCCCCTCCCTATGGACGGGGGAGAGATCCTCGACATGGAGGCTCGCAAGCCCTGGCAGATACGGATACGGGAACCACGTACACGTACCGAAAGAGTGCTCCGTCCAAGGAATCGGCCGTGTTGGCCGAGCACTTCGAGGGGTTGAGCGGCTCCCGCAGGTCTTGGCAGATGTGGCTCCCGATCCTCGCCGGTGCGCAGAGCGATGCGGACTATGCGCACGTGCTTGGAGAGCTGATGGGCTCTACAATCTGCGCTTGCTCAGGAGCTCGCTCCGCAGGACTCGCGCACGATGAGGCGGTAGGTCAGGGTGGCTTTCCGAGGGCTGGCGCCGCCTTGCAGCCACTCCAGCATCAGGTCCATCACCGTGTCGG
>JAJDTN010000248.1 GCA_022827165.1 Candidatus Latescibacterota bacterium | reverse complement strand
GGTGCCATGGCCCTGGCCGTCGACGTGGCCGATCCGGAGTCCTGTCACCGCTGCGTGGGTCGGGCGATCGAGTCCCTCGGCGCCCTCGACGTACTGGTGAACAACGCCGGGTACCTGCGTCACACCAACGTTTTCGACTGTACCGAGGACGACTGGGACCGCATGGTGGACATCAACATGAAGGGGCCCTTCTTCTGCGCTCAGGCCGTGCTGCCGCACATGCGCGACCGCCGGCAGGGGGCCATCCTCAATCTCTCCTCCCTGGCCGCCAAGACCGGAGGAGTCGCCGCGGCGCCCCCCTACGGGGCCGCCAAGGCCGGGGTCAGCGCCCTCACCTTGCACCTGGCCAAGGTGATGGCCCCGTACGGGGTCCGGGTGAACGCACTGGCTCCCGGCATCATCGACACCGAGATGACGCGGGACCCCTCCGGCGCGCACGCCGAGCTGGCGAAGCGGATCCCCCTCGGCTCCAGGGGCCGCGCCGAGGACGTGGCCAATCTGGCCCTCTTCCTGGCCTCCGACGAGGCCAGCCACATCACCGGGGAGATCGTCGACATCAACGGCGGACTATGGATGGACTAGGATGAAGGGAATCGTGCTGGCGGGCGGGCACGGCACTCGTCTCGTGCCGCTCACACAGGTGGTGTGCAAGCAGCTGCTGCCGGTGTACGACAAGCCGATGATCTGCTATCCCCTGTCGATCCTGATGCTCGGCGGGATCCGCCAGATCTGCATCATCTCCACGCCCAGGGACCTGCCGATCATCCGCGGCTTCCTCGGCGACGGGCGGGCCCTCGGCGTGGAGTTCACCTACGTGGAGCAGGCCCGGCCCGAGGGCATCGCCCAGGCCTTCCTGCTGGCCGAGGAGTTCATCGGCAGCGACCCGGTAACCCTCATCCTGGGCGACAACGTGTTCTACGGGGACTTCTTCCAGGGCGAGAACGGCTTCGCGCGGGCCGTGGGCGACTTCGAGGCAGGGGGTCTGATCTTCGGCTACTACCTCGGCGATCCCCGGGACTTCGGCGTCCTCGAGTTCGACGCCACCGGCCGGGCCGTGGGCATCGAGGAGAAACCCCCCGAGCCGAAGTCGAACTACGCCGTGCCGGGCCTGTACGTCTACGACGCCGGGGTGGTCGAGGTGGTCCGCGGCCTGCAGCCGTCGGCGCGGGGAGAGCTGGAGATCACCGACGTCAACCGCACCTACCTGGAGCGCGGCGACCTGCGCGTCGAGCGGTTGGGACGGGGGATCGCCTGGCTCGACACCGGGACGCCCGCCAGCCTCCAGGCGGCCAGCAGCTTCGTCGAGGCCATCGAGATGCGCCAGGGGCTGAAGATCGCGTGCCTCGAGGAGATCGCCTTCGACCAGGGATTCGTCGACCGCTCCGGGTTCGAGGCCCTCATCGCGGGCTTCCCGAGCCCCCCCTCCGAGTGCGACTACCGGGAGTACCTCGAGATGGTCCTGGCCCAGAAGGACGCGGCCCCCGGGGCGAAGGGCAGGTCCTAGCTCAGGACCGCGCCTCCGCCAGCTCCCCGAGAAGGCGGCCGTACCGGGTTTCTCCGCCCTCCTCCCAGGCCGTGAGCAGGGCGGAGCCGACGATGCCGATCTCCACCCGTCCGTGCAGGGCCCGCAGGTCCTCCCCCCCGCCGAGGCCGAAGCCGAGAGCCAGGGGCAGGTCGGTGGCCCCGCGGCAGGCGTCCAGGAACTGGTAGAGCTCGTCCCGGAGCTGCGTGCGCCGGCCCGTGACCCCCTTGCGAGCCACGGCGTAGACGAAGCCCCGGGCCCGGCGGCCGAGCTCGGCCAGGCGGCTCTCCGTGTTCGTCGGGGTCATGAGCAGGACCGGGTCGAGGCGGTGGCTCGCGCTGACGTCGAAGAGGTCGCCGTACTCCTCGTACGGGAGGTCGGGCACGATGAGGCCCGAGCCGCCCGCCGCCCGCAGGCGATGGCAGAACTCGGTGTGGCCCGGGCGGAAGAGGGTGTTGTAGTACCCCATGAACAGTCGGGGGAAGGCGGCCGCCTGACCGGCCTGGCGGAAGAAGTCGAAGTAGGCCCGGAGGGTGACCCCCCGCGACAGGGCCTCCTGGTTGGCGCGCACGAAGGTGGGCCCGTCCGCCACCGGCTCGCTGAAGGGCATCTGCAGCTCCACCAGGTCGACGTCGTGCTCGGCCATGGACCGCAGCATGGCGTGGTTCGCCTCCAGGGACGGGTAGCCGACGATGAGGTGGGTCATCAGCAGGATGCGCCGGTCCCCGCCCGCCAGGCGCCCTCGTACGTAGGCCTCGAGACCGCCGGCCCCCGTTCCGGGCGGGTTCAAAGACGGGCCGCCTTGTCCTTGAGGAACTGCCGCCAGCGCTCGTCGCCGAGGGCGTCGCCGATGGTGAAGATGTCCTTGTCGCCGCGCCCGGAGAGGTTGATGAGGACCACGCCCCCCTCCGGGACCTCCGCGGCCTCGCGCAGGGCGCCGGCCACGGCGTGGGTCGACTCCAGGGCGCCGATGATGCCTTCCGAGTGCATGAGCCGCCTGAGAGCCTCGATCACCTCGTCGTCGGAGGCCGCTTCGAATCGCACCCGGCCGGTCTCGTGGAGGCGGGCGAGGATCGGACTGACGCCGATGTAGTCCAGGCCGGCGGAGACCGAGTGGGTGTGCCGCATCTGGCCCTCCTCGTCCTGGAGGAAGTAGGTCTTGTACCCCTGGGCGACCCCCGGAGATCCGTCGGTCCCCGCCAGGCGGGCGGCGTGCTCGCCGGACTCGAGGCCGCGGCCCCCCGCCTCGACGCCGACCAGCTCCACCTCCCGGTCCCCCAGGAACCCGAGGAACATGCCGGAGGCGTTGGAGCCGCCGCCGACGCAGGCGTAGACCCGGTCGGGAAGGCGCCCTTCGCGCTCGAGGATCTGGGCCCGCGACTCCTGGCCGATGATGCGTTGCAGCCAGGCCACCATCTGCGGAAAGGGGTGGGGCCCGCAGGCGGTGCCGAGGACATAGTGCGTGTCGGCCATGGAGAACGCCCAGTCCCGGAGGCTCTCGTTGATCGCCTCCTTCAGGGTCGCCGAACCGTCCTCCACGGAGACGACGCGGGCCCCCAGCTGCTCCATCCAGAACACGTTGGGCCGCTGGCGCTCGACGTCGACGGCGCCCATGTAGATGGTGCAGTCGAAGCCGAAGCGGGCGGCCATCGTCGCCGTGGCCACGCCGTGCTGACCGGCCCCGGTCTCGGCGATGACCCGGGTCTTGCCCATGCGCTGAACGAGCATCCCCTGGCCGATGACGTTGTTGAGCTTGTGGGCGCCGGTGTGGTTGAGGTCCTCGCGCTTGAGGTACAGACGGCGGCCGCCCCCGGCCTCGGCCGACAGGCGCTCGAGAAAGGTCAGGGGCGTCGGCCGGCAGGAATAGCTGCCCAGGGTGTCGACGAAGGCGGCCCAGAACTCCGGGTCGCGGCGAGCCGAATCGAAGGCCGCGGCCAACTCGTCGAGGGTGGTGCGCAGGATCTCGGGGACGAAGGCGCCGCCGTAGGGTCCGAAATAGCCGGGGCGGTCGCCGCCGAAGAGCAGCTCCTCCCAGGCGAGAGGCGGCTCCGGAGGGCCGGGTCGGGGCTGGGTCATGGCCGCGGCCTCAATCGATGAGCTGCGCCCTCTTCAACGCCTCGAGCATCGTGGCGTTGCCGGGCGATTCCTCCTTCTCCTGCTGCCGGCGCTCCTCGAACTCCCGGAGGTTCGCCTCCCCCTCCACCTGCTCGGCCCGCTTCAGGGAGAGACGGAAGCGCTTGCGGCGGTCGTCGATCTCGAGGATCGCCACCTTCACCTCCTCGCCCTGGGAGAGGACGTCGCGGGGGTGGTTGACCCGCCGGCGCGCCATCTCGGAGACGTGGATCAGGCCTTGCACGTTCGGCGCCAGCTCGACGAAGGCGCCGAAGTCCTCCAGCGCCTCGACCCTGCCGGTCACCACGGAGCCGGCACGGAAGCGCTCCCGCGCCTCGGTCCAGGGGTTCTTCTCCAGCGCCTTCAGGCTCAGGGAGATCCGTTCCTTGCGCCGGTCGCCCAGGTTCTTCACGGCGATGACCTTGACCTTGACCTCCTGTCCCGGCTGCACCACGTCCTGGGGGTGGGAGACGCGCTCGTGGCGAAGCTCCGAGACGTGGATCAGCCCCTCGACGCGCGCTCCGAGATCGACGAAGGCCCCGAAGTTCTCGAGGCGGGTCACCGAGCCGGTCAACTCCGCCCCCTCGGTGACGCTCTCGCGGACACTGAGAGCACCCTTCGCCTGCTCGGCTTCGAGCAGGGCCCGCCGGGACAGGACGATGCTTCGGCCCCGGTCGCGGAACCGGATGATCTTGAAGGCCATGGTCTGGTTGCGGAAGCGCTCCGGATCCTCGGTGAAGGCGGTGTCGATCTGGGATACCGGACAGAAGGCGCGCAGGCCCTCGAGGGAGACGCCCAGACCCCACTTGTTGACGGCCATCACCGTGCCTTCCACCGGCTGTCCCGACTTGAAGGCCTTGTAGAGCAGGTCGGACTGGCGAGCCTCGCCGCTGGGGTAGCGGGACAGGGCGACTTCGCCGGAGTCGCCGACGATGAACGCTTCGATCGGGTCTCCGGCCTGGAAAGCGATCTCCCCGTCCTCGCCCCTGAGTTCGTCGACGCCGATCACCCCCTCGCTGCGGCCTCCGTAATCGACGAAGGCCTGGTACTCGCCGACGCGGACCACCACCCCGCTGACCCGGCTGCCCACCTGCGGCGCCTGGGCATCCGCCGCCGGGGCCCGGTCGGCCAGCAGGGCCTCCATGTCGCCTCCGGGATCCGCGGGACCGGCGGGAGCCCCCGAATCCGCGGGGGTCGGTCCCGCCTCCGGGGCGGTACCGTCTTCGGTCGTGGTCGTAGCCGCCGCCGAGGGTGCGGACTCCTGGGCCGCGGCGCTCTCCTGCGCGGTGGCGGCGGGGTCCTCGGCCGAAGCCGAATCCTCGGCGGAAGGCGCGGACTCGGCGGCCTCGGGCTCCTGGGCCTCAGGGGTGGCTTCCTCCGCGACAGGAGTGGCTGCCTCTTCGGCGGAAGCGGAGTCCCCCGTCTTGGGCGGGGCGCCCTCCGCGGGAGCGGATTCCTCCCCGGCCGCCGTGTCCTGCGCGGCGGCGGCGGTGTTGTCGTCCGCAGGTGTCGTGTCCTGCTCCGTGGCCCCGGGGAAGTCCGCTGCGCCCGAGGGCTCCGGCGCTTCGGCGGATACGTCGGGGTTGTCCCGGGGAGGCTCCTCCGCCCGCTCCGGATCCGGGGGGCGGAGCTCGTCGTGCGGTTCGCTGTCGGTGGGCTGAGGGCCGGACATGTCCATCTCCTGAGGTTCGTGCCCGCGCGCGCCTAGGGGAGCAGGAGGACCTTGCCCGTGGTCCTGCGCCCCTCCAGGGCGCGGTGGGCCTCGGCGGCGGCGGCCAGCTCGTAGCGGGCGCCGATCCGGACGTCGAGCCGGCCCTCGGCGGTCCAGTGCAGCACCTCACCGGCGCGATCGAGCAGTTCCTGCCGGGTGAGGGTGTAGTGGGCCATGGTCGGCCGAGTCAGGTAGAGCGAGCCCTTCTGGCTGAGGACCTGGGGATCGATGGGAGGCACGGGGCCGCTCGATTGCCCGAAGAGGACCATGGTGCCGCGCGGCTTGAGGGAGTCGAGGCTCCTGTCGAAGGTCGTCCGCCCCACCGAGTCGTAGACGACCTCGACGCCGGCGCCTCCGGTGAGGCGCTGCACCTCTTCCCCGAAGTCGGCCTCGGTGTAGCGGATGACCTCGTGGGCCCCCGCCCCGCGGGCCAGTCTCTCCTTCTCCGGCGTGGAGACGGTGGCCAGCACTCGCGCGCCCTTCATCCTGGCCATCTGTACCAGCAACAGGCCGACGCCGCCGGCGGCGGCGTGGATGAGCGCCGTGTCGCCCGCCTTCAGGACGTAGGTGCCGGTGACCAGATAGTGGGCGGTCATGCCCTGAAGGAGGACGGCCGCCGCATCGGCGGTCCCGATCCTCTCGGGCAGGGGCACCAGGTGGTCGGCAGGCACCGCGGCGCTCTCGGCGTAAGCCCCCTGGACGCCGGCCCAGCCGACGCGGTCCCCGGCGGCCAATCCCTCGACACCTTCTCCCACGGCGACGACGGTTCCGGCCCCCTCCATTCCCGGTACGCAGGGCAGATCGACCGGGTAGAGGCCGGAGCGGTGGTAGGTGTCGATGTAGTTGAGGCCGACGGCCTCCAGACGGACCACGGCCTCGCCGGGGCCGGCGGACGGCTCCGGCACCTGCTCGAAGGAGAGGACCTCGGGGCCGCCGTGCTCGTGGAAACGTATCGCCTTCATCGGTTCGGTGGGAGAGCGAGTCATCGTGGGGGGAGACTGACAAAGTTACGTGTGGCGGTCCGTTTTGAGCAAGACGCACCCCGACATCG
>JAJDTN010000071.1 GCA_022827165.1 Candidatus Latescibacterota bacterium | reverse complement strand
CGGTCTTGCTGCCGCCCTCGTCATACAGCAGGTACTCGATGGTGTGGAAGCCCTTCAGGGTGCCGTCGAGGCCGTCCACGTACTCGGTTCCGAGGTCGTTGTCGCTGGCCATGACGCCGTCGAGGTCGGTGCGGTTGACGGGCCAGCTGTCGAGGGCCGGATCGTAGCCGTTGAAGTCGACGGGGCCGAAGAGGAAGCCCTCGCTCGCCTCCCAGGGGATGCGGGCGGCGACCCAGGCGTCGCGGGCGGCGGTCAGGGTACCGTCGCCGGGGTTCTCCCGCAGGGCGGCCACGGCATCGGCCAGGGCCCCCGCCGCGGCATCGAGGTCCCGGTAGGTGGGGATGACCACGTTGTTGGTGAAGTCGGACAGGACCGGCCCGAAGTCGTACGCCTCGCTGCCGGGGCCGACGACGTCGTCGTCGTCGTCGCCGCAGGCCGCCAGACCGAGGACGAGGGCCGCCGTGAGGGCGAGGTGGATCAGGCGATGTGCCATGGGATGCTCTCCCGTTTGAGGTGAGTCTGCTTCAGAACTGGAATCCGAGGGCCAGGCCCAGGGTGTTCTCGTCGTTGAAACGCGCCGCCCCGAGCCGGCGCATGGCGTAGTCGGCCTTGAGCACCAGCTTGCCGGCGGCGGCGTAGTTGAGGCCCACCGTGTACACCCGCCGGTCGAACCGGGGGTTGTCGAAGAACCCCTCCGGCACCTCGGCCATGGTGTCGTAGTCGTCGAGGCGGGCGAAGAGGTCGAGGCGCTCGCCGGGGCGGGCGGCCAGCCACGGCAGGATGTCGTACCCGGCCTCGAGCCAGAGGGCGTGGGCGGCGCTGGCCACGGGGCTGCGCAGCACCTCGAGGTTGTTGGAGAGAGTGCGGTTGCGGGCGCTCACGGCGGCGGCGTTCTCCAGATGCCCGCGGAGGAAGAGTCCCGTCGCCCGCAGGCGGTCCCGGTCGAGGCGGGCGTGCACCTCGGCGATGGTGACGTGGGCATCGGTGCCCTTGAGGTCCGGCTTCGGGCGGTTGCCGGCGCTGTCGCCCCGGTAGAGGGAGACGCCCACCAGCGCACCGCGGACGGGCTCGAAGTCCACCCGGCCCACCATGGCGAGGCGGTCGGCCCGGACCTGCTCGAAGCGCAGCTGGTGGCCGCCGGCGACCCACCGCTGGGAGCTGAATCCGGTCGCATCGAGTCCGTTGATCAGCTGCAGCCGCCAGCGCCACCGCCGGAGGCGGCCCGAAGCCTCGATCCCGGTCTCGTGCCACAAGGCGGGGATCACCGCCGTCTCGGCCTCGGGGCGCACCGTGCCGTAGTGATCGAGGGGCTGGTAGAGGCTGGAGATCCACCCCACGGCGACGTAGAAGTGCCCGGCGCCGAGCTCGAGGAGATCGCCGAAGGAGCGCTTCACGTACAGCTCCTCCAGGATTACCTCGCCGCCCTTCTCGACCTCCTGCTCGAACTCGCCGAACTCCTCGTACTCCAGCTCCATGGCGCCGCCGGTCCCCCCGTGCTCGAACTCGACCTCCGCCTCCAGCTCGACCTGGGGCAGCAGCTCGACCTCCAGCTCCAGGGCCAGGCGGGTCACGTCGATCAGGGCGCGGTCGTCGGGGGCCGAGCCCTCGGGCCGGCTCTTCTGGTCGGGGCCGTAGTCGAACCGCCAGTAGTTGATCTCGCCGTACCCGCTCAGCTGGAAGGGCGTCTCCCCGGGGGACTCGCCGGAGGCGGAGCCGCGGACCGTCACCAGACAGAGGAGAGCGGCCACGGCCGCGGTCGAGGAGCCCCGCGCAGGACCCCTGGTTGGCCGGGCCATCATTCGGAATCCGAGCAATACATGTGATTCTGACACCAACCGGATGATCTATAATCCATGCATCAGTTTGGCATGCCAAACCCACGAAGATAGAGGGGAGGACCGGGGTGTCAAGCACAACTTCGCCCATGGCGCCCACGCCGGGCGGCGCCGGCACTGGCGCCACCGGCCCCGAGTGTCGACCTTTGGCGCGCTGTCCGGGCCCCTTTGGGCCCAGGCCCGTCTCAGCCCGCGGGACGACCCGCAGGACGGGCCGCGGACCGCATTCGGCAACCACCAGGCACAGCAGGGAAGAGAGATGACGGAGCGGGAGGAGCACACCGCCGCCGAGCGCTGGATCTCGTACCGGGAGGAGATCAAGGTCCTGGACGCGACGATCCGCGACGGCGGGCTGATGAACGACCACCAGTTCGACGACGATGTCGTGCGGGGCGTGTACCAGGCCTGCGTGGCGGCCGGCATCGACTATATGGAGATCGGTTACATCAACTCACGGAAACAGTTCCCGGTCAACGAGTTCGGACCCTGGAAGCACTGTGCCGAGGAGGACGTTCGCCGCATCGTCGGCGGCAACGACACGGGGCTCAAGCTGTCGGCCATGGCCGACGCCGAGAAGAGCGACTACGTGGAGGACGTGCGGCCGCGAGAGGAGAGCGTCCTCGACATGATCCGGGTGGCCACCTACATCCACCAGATCCCCCTGGCCCTGCGCATGATCAAGGACGCCCACGACAAGGGCTACGAGACGACGGTGAACCTCATGGCCGTCTCCAAGGTGCAGGAGCGCGACCTGGACGAGGCGGTCGAGCTGTTCGTCGAGTCGCCGGTGGACGTGATCTACGTGGTCGACAGCTTCGGGTTCCTCTACTCGGAGCAGGTGGAGGCGCTGGTGGAGAAGTTCCTCGCCGTGACCAGGGGCAGCGGCAAGGAGGTCGGCATCCACACCCACAACAACCGGCAGCTGGCCTTCGCCAACACCGTGCAGGCGATCATCAAGGGCGCCAACTTCCTCGACGCCAGCGTCGCCGGCCTCGGGCGGGGCGCCGGCAACTGCCAGCTGGAGCTGCTCCTCAGCTTCCTGCACAACCCGAAGTACCACCTGCGCCCGGTCCTCGAGTGCATCCAGAACCACATCGAGCCGATGCGCCAGGAGCTGATGTGGGGCTACGACCATCCGTACATGGTCACGGGGATCCTCAACGAGCACCCGCGCTCCGGCATGGCCTTCAACGCCGAGAACCGAAGCGACCTCGTTGCCTTCTACGACGAGATGGTGGCCGAGGAGTAGGGGGGGGAGGCGTCTCTTGCCGCAGCCCAATGTCCTGCTGATCTGCGCCGACCACTGGCCCGGGCCCCTGCTGGGGGCCGCCGGCCACGAGCGCATCCTCACCCCAACCCTCGACCAGGTGGCCGCCAACGGCACCCTCTTCACCCAGGCCTACACGGCCACGCCGACCTGCATCCCGGCGCGGCGGGCGCTGATGACGGGGACCACGGCCCGGACCCACGGCGACCGCGTCTTCGACGAGGGCCGGCCCATGAGCCCGGACCTGCCGACCATGCCGCAGGTCTTCCGCGACAACGGCTACCAGGCCTACGCCGTGGGTAAGCTGCATGTCTATCCGCAGCGCGACCGCATCGGTTTCGACGAGGTCATCCTCTGCGAGGAGGGGCGCCACCACCTCGGCGGCGACGACGACGACTTCGAGCGCTTCCTGCGCCAGGAGGGCTATCCCGGCCAGGAGCTCACCCACGCCATGGGCAACAACGCCTACACCACCCGGCCCTGGCACCTGCCCGAGCACTGCCACCCGACGAACTGGACGGTGCGCGAGATGAGCCGCGCCATCCAGCGCCGCGACCCGACGCGCCCGGCCTTCTGGTACTGCTCCTTCATCACCCCCCATCCGCCGGTGGTGCCGCCCCAGGCGTACTACGACCTCTACGAGCGGCTGGGCGTCGAGGAGCCGGTCGTCGCCGAATGGGCGGCGGAGCCCGAGCGGCTGCCCTGCGCCCTGCGCCTGCACCACGCCAAGGTGCAGCCCATGAACGAGGCCGGGATCCGCCTGGCGCGGCAGGCCTTCTACGGCCAGTGCACCTACATCGACCACCAGCTGCGGCTGCTCGTCGGCTGCCTGCGCGAGGAGGGCCTCCTCGACGACACCATCCTCATGTTCACCTCCGACCACGGGGACATGCTCGGCCACCACGGCCTGTGGGCGAAGCCGCCCATGTTCGAGTGGTCGGCGAAGGTCCCCATGATCCTCATGCCCGCCGCCGGCTGCGAGCGCGGCGGCCCCGGCCGGCGGGACGGCCGGCTGGCCGAGTTGCGCGACGTGATGCCCACCCTTCTGGACCTGTGCGGCCTGCCGGCGCCGGAGACGGTGGAGGGCCTGTCGCTGGTCTCCGACAGCCGCCGGGAGCACCTCTACTGCGAGCACTTCGAGGACGAGAAGTCGATGCGCATGGTCCGCTGCGGCTCCCACAAGCTGATCTGGTACCCCGTGGGCAACCGCCTGCAGCTGTTCGACGTCGACCGGGACCCCATGGAGATGCGCGACCTCTCGGAGGATCCCGCCCACGCCGGCGTGCGCGAGGACCTCACGCGCCGGCTGCTGGGCGAGCTCTACGGCTCGGACGAGCGCTGGGTGCGCGGCGGCCGCCTGGAAGGCGAGCCCGACCGCGACGTGAGGCCGGCGCCGAACCGCGGCCTCTCCGGACAGCGCGGCTGGCGCTGAGCGTGTCGCGGCCCACCCCGGCGAAGCGGCTGCCGGCGCTGCTGGCGGCCCTGCTCGTCGCCGCTCCCGCGGGCGCCGCGGAGCGCACCCTGGAGCTGCGGCCCTGCTCCGACGAGGTCGACGTGAGCGGCGCCGAGTGCGGCCGTCTCCAGCTCTTCGAGGACAGGGAGTCCGGCCGGGGACGCACCATCGAGCTGAAGGTGATCGTCCTTCCCGCCCTCGGCCGGGGGGCGGCGCCGGACCCCCTCTTCCTCCTGGCCGGCGGGCCGGGGATGCCGGCCAGCGCCCTGGCGCGCGTCGCCGAAGCGGGCCTGCGCCGGGTGCGCGAGCGCCGGGAGATCGTCCTCGTCGACCAGCGCGGCACCGGCGACCTGAGCCCCCTCCGCTGCGACGACATCGACGCCGACTCCACCTACTTCAGCTTCGACCTGGACCTCCCCGTGCAGCAGCTGCGCGGCTGCCTGGAGGCCTTCGACGCCGACCCGAGTCAGTACACCACCCCGGCGGCGATGGACGATCTCGACGACGTGCGCCGCGCCCTCGGCTACGAGCGGATCAACCTGTGGGGGGGGTCGTACGGCACGCGCGCGGCCCTGGTCTACCTGCGCCGCCACCCGGAGCGCGTGCGCGCCGTCGTCCTCGACGGCGTCGCTCCCACGGGGATGCGCATGCCCCTGCACATCGGGGAGGACGCCCGGCGTTCGGTGGAGCTGATGCTCGCCGACTGCGAGGCCGACCCCGACTGCGCCGGGGCCTTCCCCCGGGTGCGGAGCCGCTACGAGGAGCTGCTCGCCCGGCTCGAGGAGGCCCCCGAGCAGGTCGCGGTGCCCCACCCCCGCACCGGGCAGGTCGTCGAGCTCGAGCTGCGGCGCCGGCACGTCCTGTTCCTCCTGCGCGCGGCCCTGTACGACGCCGAGACGACGCGCCTCCTGCCGCTGGTGATCGAGCGCGCCCACGGCGGCGACTACGCGCCCCTGCTGGCCCTCTCCGAGCCGCTGATGGAGGGCGTGAGCGAGATGAACGTGCCCCTCCTGTTCTCGGTCCTGTGCGCCGAGGACGTGGCCTGGCTGACCGAGGAGGACCGCCGCGGGGTCGCCGCCGAGCCCTTCCTGGGCCCGGCGGTCCTCGACATGTGGGGGCCGGTGTGCGACTTCTGGCCCCGGGGGGAGCTGCCCCCGGGCTACCACGACCCCGTGGTCTCCGACAAGCCGGTGCTGGTCCTGTCCGGACGGCTGGACCCGGTGACGCCGCCGCGCTGGGGCGAGTCGGTGGCCCGGCACCTGTCGAACTCGCTCCACGTGGTCGTGCCCGGCGCCGCCCACGGGGCCTCGGTCCACGGCTGCGTGCCCAGGCTCATCGCCCGGTTCCTCGAGGACGCCGGCGTCGACAACCTCGACGCCGGCTGTGTCGACGATCTCCGGCGGCCCATGTACTTCCGCTCCTTCACCGGTCCGCGGGTCGGGGCGCAGGCCGCAGAGGCGGTGGGAGGCGCCGAGTGATCTCCGTCGAGGGACTGAGCAAGCGCTTCGGCGAGGTCACGGCGGTGGACGGCGTCTCCTTCGCGGCGCGGGACGGCGAGGTGACGGGGCTGCTGGGCCCCAACGGCGCCGGCAAGACGACGACCCTGCGCATGCTCTACGGCTTGATGCGGCCCGACGGCGGGCGCATCGCCGTGGATGCCGTCGACGCCGCCGCCGACCCCGCCGGCGCCCGCGCCCGGATGGGGGTCCTGCCCGACGCCCACGGCCTCTACCAGAGGCTCACCGCCCGCGAGCACCTGCGCTACTTCGGACAGCTCCGGGGGCTGGCCGGCGCCGCCCTCGACCGCCGCGTCGACGCGCTGGTGGAGCTCCTCGACATGGGCGCCATCGCCGGCCGCAGGGCCCAGGGGTTCTCCCACGGCGAGCGGACCAAGGTCTCCCTCGGGCGGGCGCTGGTCCACGATCCCCGCACGGTGCTCATGGACGAGCCCACCAATGGCCTCGACGTGGGCAGCACGCGGGCCGTGCGCGGCCTGATCCGCCGCATGCGCGAGGAAGGCCGCTGCGTGCTGTTCTCGAGCCACATCATGCAGGAGGTGGCGGCCCTGTGCGACCGCATCGTCATCCTCGCCGAGGGCCGGGTGGCGGCGGAGGGGACGCCTGACGAGCTGCGGGCCCGCACCGGCCACGCCAATCTGGAGGACGCCTTCGTCGCCCTGAGCGGCCTCGACGAGGTGGAGCCGTGAGGGTCCTGCCGGCGGTCCTGCGCAAGGAGCTGGTCGACGGGATCCGCGACCGGCGGTCGGTCCTGGCGACCCTGATCTTCCCCCTGACCATGCCCTTCCTCCTGCCGATCATCTTCCACACCATGCTGGAGCGGGACCGGGAGTCGCTGGATATCGACATCCCGGTGGTCGGCGCCGAGCGCGCCCCCGACCTGGTGGACTGGTTCGGGCGCCGGGGATACGCCGTCGTCGACGGGCCCGCCGACCCGCAGGCGGCGGTGCGGGCCCAGGACCTCGACTTCGTCCTGGTCGTGCCCGAGGACTTCGCCGCCGACTTCGCCGAGGGCCGCCGCGCCGCCGTCGAGCTGGTTCACGACGGCTCGCGCAAGGAGGCGGCCCAGGCCGTGGGCCGCCTCCGCGGCCTGGTGAGAAGCTACAGCAAGGTCGTGGGCAACCTGCGCCTCATGGCGCGCGGCGTCAGCCCCGGGCTGGGCCGCGCCGTCACCATCGACGACGTCGACGTGGCCAGCCCCCGGCAGCGGGCGGCGAGCTGGTTCACCTTCATCCCCATGCTCGTCATCCTCGCCGCCTTCATGGGAGGCATGAACCTGGCCATCGACGCCACCGCCGGCGAGCGCGAGCGCCAGTCCCTGGAGCCGCTCCTCGTCAACCCGGTGCCGCGGCGGACGCTGGTCCTGGGCAAGTGGCTGGCGGCCTCGGCGTTCTCGGGGGCGGGGGTCGGGCTCACCCTGGTGGCCCTGCTCTTCGCCCTCGGCCGGGTGCCCCTGGAGCAGCTCGGCCTGGAGCTTCACATCGGCGGCCGGGAGGCCGCCTGGCTGCTGGTGGGGACCCTGCCGCTGGCGTTCTTCGCCGCCGGCCTGCAGGTCACCTTCTCCACCTTCGCCCGTTCCTACAAGGAGGCCCAGACCTACCTCTCGCTGCTGATCATCCTGCCCATGGTCCCCCACTTCATCGCTTCCTTGTGGAGCCTCGGAGACGCCTGGTGGATGTTCGCCATCCCGGCCCTGGGCCAGTACGTGCTGCTCACCGACGTCCTCGGCGGGGAGCCGGTCCGGGTGGGGGCCTGCCTGGCGGTGGTCCTGTCCTCCGCCTTCCTCGGTCTGGTCTGCGTGGAGATCACGGCGCGGCTCTTCGAGAAGGAGCGGATCATCTTCGGGCGCTGAGGCGGCGCGGCCGGGGGCCGCCGCCGGCGCCCGCAACCGGGTCGAGCGAATGCCGGAGGTTCGGACCGTCATGCTCAGCCTGCTCGCCATTGTCGGCCTCTACGGCGGCTACCTCGCCCTGCTCTGGGCGACGCAGTCCACCATGGTCTATCCCGGCACCCACCTGCGCGAGCGCCCGGGGCCGCAACCGGCGCACGAGGGCCGCGAGGTGGTCTGGCTCGAGACCAGCTTCGGGCGGGTGGAGGCCTGGTACCTGCCTCCGGCCCGGGAGAGCCGCCCCGCGGGACCGGCGCCGGCGGTGATCCTCGCCCACGGCAACAACGACCTGATCGACACCATGCCCGAGGGGTTCCTGGGCTTCCGCGAGCGCGGTTTCGGCCTCCTGCTGGTGGAGTACCCGGGGTACGGGTCCTCCGACGGCAAGCCGTCGCTGGAGAGCGTGGCCGAGACCTTCGCCGCGGCCTACGACTCCCTGGTCTCGCGTCCGGACGTGGACGGGGACCGCGTCCTCGCCCTCGGCCAGTCCCTCGGAGGCGCCGCGGTCTGCGCCCTGGCCTCGCGCAGGCCCCTGCAGGCCCTCGTCCTGGTGGCCGCCTTCGCCGACCTGCCCTCCATGGCGCACCGCTACCTGGCTCCGTCCTTCCTCGTGCGCGATCGCTACGACAACGCCGCGGTCCTGCGCTCCTTTGCCGGCCCCGTGCTCGTGGTCCACGGCACCCGGGACGGTCTGATCTCCCACGCCCACGGCGAGCGTCTGGCGCGGGCGGCCCCCCGGGGCCGGCTGATCAGCTACGACTCCGGCCACGGCGATACCCCCCCGGACTTCGGCCGCTTCTGGCAGGATCTGGACGCCTTCCTGGAGGAGGCCGGCCTCAGGCCCTGAGACGGACCCTCCGCCGCAGGTAGAGGAGCAGGACGAAGTCGTAGGCGGCGTGGACCGCGGCGGGCACCAGCAGGTTGCCGGACCACAGGTAGAGGCCGCCGAGGTAGAGGCCGAAGAGGGTGGCCAGAGCCGCGTAGGCGCGGCTCACGAAGTGGGCGCCGCCGAAGAGCAGCGCCGCCGCCAGCAGGCCGGCCCAGGGGCCGGCGGCAGCGGCGATGGCGGACTGCAGCACACCCCGGAACAAGGCCTCCTCGCCGAGGCCGGCCAGGACCGCCACCAGGGCGAGGCGCGCCGGCGAGTTGAGCAGCAGGGGCTTCAGTACCTCCTCCACCGATTCGGCCAGCCGCCGGGCCCAGGGGACCCCGTGGTGCACGGCGAGGATCACGGCCACCGCCGGGGGCAGGGCCGCCGCCAGCCCCAGCCAGACCTCGGCCGCGGAGAGGTGCAGGCCACGAAGGGGCGGCGCCCCGAGCAGGGGGCCGGCTCCGAGGGCCAGCAGCAGCACGGCGCCCTGCACCCCCGCTGCGGCGAGGAACATCCCTCCCGGCGACACGGGATCGGGCTCCGAGCGGCTGTCGCTGCCCTCCCCGGCGGGACCGGCCTCGGGCGCCGGACGATGGCCGCCCGGGCTCCGCTGCCTCCGCCAGCCGGCTCCGTAGACGACCGCGTTGAACAGCAGCAGGGCCATGGCCAGCAGCACCTGGGCGGTGCGCGTCAGCGAGCCGGGGTAGAGGACGGGGACGAGGTAGTGCTCGATGAAGCCGCCGGCGTAGGCCGTCTCTCCCGCGGCCAGGCGCAGGTGCCGCTCCAGCGGCGTCAGGGGGCAGATCCAGCCGGCGGCCTCCACGGTCACCGCCCAGGCCAGGGCGGGCAGGTGGAGCCAGGCGACCCAGGGCCGCCGGACCGCCGCCAGCCCGCCGAAGAGGGCGAAGAGGATGAAGCCCAGGTGGAGGACGACGACCAGATCGGCCAGCAGCCGGTAGACCATGGCGGCAAGGGTGGGGGCGCCCGCACCGTGCCGCAAGGCGCGGGGCCGCATCTGGCTCCGCCGGCGGCCGGCTCCCTACCTTGTGCGGGGAAGATCGCCGGCCGCGCGTCACCCCTCCGCCCAAGGAGCCCTGCCATGTCCAGAGAGCCCAAGTACCGCGTCGCCCTCATCGGCGGAGGCCGCGCCGGGCCGTCGAGAGCCCACGCCTTCGATGCCCATCCCCTGTGCTCGGTGGTGGCCGTGGCCGACACCGACCCCGAGAACCTGGAGCTGACCTCGCGGCGCTTCGGGGCCGCCCCCTACTCCACCTGGGACGAGATGTTCGCCCGGGAGCAGCTCGACATCGTCCTGCCCATCCTGCCGGTGCGGCCCAACGCCGCCGCCGTGGTCGCCGCCGCCGAGGCCGGCGTCAAGGCGATCTTCTGCGAGAAGCCCCTCACCGCCACCCTCGCCGACGCCGACCGCATGGTCGAGGCCTGCGCCGGCCGCGGCATCCCCCTCGGGGCGGGGGTGATGGTCTCCTCCCACCCGGACTACCGCCGGGCCTACGGCCTGGCCTCCGGGGGGACGATCGGCCGGGTCCACCGCATCAACCTCTACGGCAGCAACAACCAGGGCGGCTGCCACGGCCTCAACCTGACCCGCAAGTTCGCCGCGAGGGCGGCGGTGGAGCAGGTGATCGGCCGCGCCTCCGAGGATCCCCACAGCGACCACGAGCACCCCTACGACGGCGCCCCCACCGGCTTCGGCAACGTCGGCGGCTGGGTGCGCTTCGCCAACGGGGTGGAGGCCTTCATCGGGGTGGAGGAGCTGTCCCTGAGCTGCATCGAGGTCATCGGCACCCGCGGCATGATCCTGAACCGCAACAACACCGGACTCGGCCTGCAGCTGCGCCTGGCGCCGGAGGACCTGGAGAGGCCCGGCCTCGTCGACATGGAGAGGGTGGAGGCCGGGTTCGAGAAGGAGCTCAACACCGACCGCGGATACGACGAGTCCGGCTGGATCGACCCCGGCGACGTCATGCGCGCCATCGTCGACGACTTCATCCGCGTCCTCGAGGAGGGCGGGGAGCTGGAGATCACCACCGGGGACGACCTGCGCCACGCCCTCGAGATCGCCATCGCCCTGCGCGAGTCCCACCGCCGCGGGCAGGTGCCCGTCGCCCTGCCCCTCGAGGACCGCTCGCTGACGATGTATCCGCAGCGCACGCGGTGGCACTACAAGAAGACGATCATGGGCCGCGAGGCCTACATGGACCAGCTGGCGCAGCAGAAGCGGGAGGGGTGAGGGGAGGAGGATCCTGTCGAGGCCGGAATGCGGCTCTCCCGGCGGTCCCGGAGAGCCGCTACTTCAGGAGTCGGACGCTGCGGATCTTGAGGGACGCCCAGCGGTGCGTCCGCGGCGACGGCCCCGCGCCCAGGACGAAGCGGCTGTCGGCGAGCAGCCCGGTGTAGAAGTACCCCGCCCGGCGCAGGGAGTCCGGCAGAGGGGCTTCCACCCGGAGGCGGCCGGTTCCCTCCACCGGGAAGACCT
>JAJDTN010000432.1 GCA_022827165.1 Candidatus Latescibacterota bacterium | reverse complement strand
TCGACATGGACGCGTTCTACGCCTCCGTGGAGCAACGGGACGATCCGAGCCTCCGGGGACGGCCCGTCGTAGTCGGCGGCAATCCCGAAGGGCGAGGCGTGGTCGCCGCGGCCTCGTACGAGGCCCGTGCCTTCGGGGTGCGCTCGGCCATGCCGATGCGAACGGCACTGCGGCTGTGCCCCGAGGCGGTCCGGGCAGCCCCTGACTTCGGCCGATACAGGGAGGTCTCCCGGCAGATCCGGGAGATCTTCCACCAGCACACGGACCTGGTCGAGCCCCTCGCCCTCGACGAGGCGTATCTGGACGTCACCCGCAACAAACTCGGAATCCCTTTCGGCCACCGCGTGGCTCGCACGATCAAGGCCGAGATCCGCCACCGGCTCCGACTCACCGCCTCGGCCGGTGTCGCGCCCTGCAAGTTCGTCGCCAAGATCGCCTCCGACCTCGAAAAGCCCGATGGGCTGGTCACCGTCATGCCCCACCAGGTGCGGGAATTCCTCCACCCCCTGAGTGTTGAGCGGATCCCGGGTGTCGGAAAGGTGACCCAACAGCAGCTGCAGTCCCTGGGATACGAGACCATCGGACAACTGGCACAGGCGGATCCCTCCCGGCTCGAGGAGCGCTTCGGCAAGCGCGGCCGATACCTGCACCAGCGGGCCCTGGGTATCGACGATGGACCTGTGACGACCGAGAGGGAGCCGAAGCAGGTGAGCTCCGAGTCGACCTTCCCCGCCGATCTCTTCGATCCGGAGGAGATGCACGGCGCGCTGCGAACCCTCACGGAAGAGGTGGCCGGCCGGCTGCGGCGGCGGGGGCTTGCGGGCCGAACGGTGATGCTCAAGGTCCGCTACCCCGACTTCGAGACAGTCACCCGGGCGCAGACGGGAAGTCTGCCTCTCGACCGCGGCGAGCCGTTGCTGAGGATCGCCGTCGACCTGCTGGGCCGGACCGACGCGGTGCGCAGGGGGGTCCGGCTCCTCGGGGTCGGCCTCTCTCACTTTGGCGACCGTGAGAGTCCGGAGACGGCGCGGCAGTTGGACCTATTCGTAGGGGACGAGTCCTCCCATGCCTGACCCGAGGGCTACTCGTGGAGGCCAGGCTGGTAGAGGCCGACGCTGTAGAACTCGTACGACGCCGCCTTGTCGGGGAAGTCGACGACGTGGACGGTGAATCTGGAGGGCACCCCGGTGTGGGCCATGTGATCGCGGAAGAAGCCGCTGTAGGCCTCGGCGTATTCCTTGTAGAGGCGCTGCTGCTCGGCCAGGTACCCCTCCGGGTCGAGGCGGGGGTCGGGGGCCTTCGGCTGTGAGGCGAAGGCGTGAACCTCCACGAAGTCGATCCGCGCTATGGAGTCGCAGATCCCGGCTTGTTGCAGCCACTTCTCCCAGCAGCGGAAGACCAACTCCACCTCGACCGAAGGCTCCATGGTGACCAGCTCGTCCCGCTCGAGGATCCCGCGGGCGGAGTGCCCCCCGGTCAGACCGGCGAAGTAGATCCTCAGGTCCCCACCATTGAGCTTCTCGGTGACGAGGGCCGAGAGAGTGGGATGATCCCCACCATAGTAGTAGGTGAGGCGACCTCGCTCCTTGACGTTGAAAGCCATCTCCTCTCCTTCCTCAGGCCAGGGCCTCGGTCAGTACCTCGGCCCAGTGGCGGGCCTTGCGGCCCGTGGCGTCGGCGATCTGATGGCGACATGAGGTGCCGGCCGCGGCGATCTCTGCTCGCGGATCCCCTGACACCACCTCGAACAGACGCTCCCGGCCGACCTCCAGGGAGACATCGTAGTGCTCCCGCTCGTACCCGAAGCTGCCCGCCATTCCACAGCAGCCGGAGGGGATCTCCTCTACCTGGTACCCGGGAGGAGCAGCCAGCAGCTCGAGCGTGTCCTTGGTGTTTCCCAGCGCCTTCTGATGGCAATGGCCGTGGAGCAGGATGCGTCTCTTCAGGTCCGTGAAGTCGAGCGTGGATCCGCCCTCGGTGCGCCCGACGAGGAACTCATCGAGGAGGAATAGATTGCCGGCCACGCTGCGGGCGGCGTCGGCGTCCTCGGCGAGATCGAGGTAGTCGTCGCGGTAAGTGGAGGCGCAGCTGGGCTCGACAGCGACCACGGGCCAGCCTCGGTCGGAATACTCCGCAAGAGCCTGGAGGTTCGCCGCGGCACGGCCCTTCGCCTCCCTGAGAAATCCCTTCGAGATCAGCGGGCGCCCGCAGCACAGTCGACGCCGGGGCAAGACGACGTCGAAGCCCGCCGACTCGAGCAGGTTCACCGCCGCGCGGCCGACCTGGGGATCGTTGTACTCGGTGAAAGTGTCGTTGTAGAAGACGACGGTGCCCCGGCTCCCGCCACCAGTGGGGGAACGCCCGCGGAACCAGCGGGAGAAGGTGGGGCTCGCCAGGGCCGGCATGCGGCGTCGGCGATCGATGCCGAGGAGGCGATCCATCAGCCAGCGGCTCGGCCTGGCGTGCATGAGGGGGTTTGCCAGCCGGGAGATGGGGGCCATCCAGCGATTGAGCCGGTCGATCCGCGCGAAGAGGTGAGAGCGGAGGGGATAGCCGTGCCGCTGGTGGTAGCGGGCGAGGAATTCGTACTTGAGCTTGGCCATGTCGACGCTCGATGGGCACTCGGACTTGCAGGCCTTGCACTCGAGGCAGAGGTC
>JAJDTN010000367.1 GCA_022827165.1 Candidatus Latescibacterota bacterium | reverse complement strand
CGATGTGGTCGGCGCGCTGGGAGATCTGGTAGGGGACGTCGCCCTCCTCGCCGCTGCCGTACTCGAAGATGTCGGTGTGGCAGCCGACGCGGCCGGCGCCGGCGTAGATCTGCCGGCTCACGAAGAACGGCAGGATCGCCGGCAGCAGGACCTGCGAGAACGGCACGTCGCGGCGCACCAGGTAGTTCTCGTGGCAGCCGAAGGTGGCGCCCGTGTAGTGGTCGATGTTGTTCTTGAAGAACCCCGCCTCCTCCGCCAGTCCGAGCTGGTCGAGGGCGCGCTGCAGGATCACCTCGCCGGCGCGGTCCGAGGCGACCAGGTCGAAGAGGCCGCGGCACTCGGGCGTGGCGTACTCCACGTGCCCCATGTCGATGTAGACGCGGCCGCCGTTGAACAGGAAGCCGCCGTTGCCGGGCGGCTCGTCGCGCCCCCGGTAGTGGATGTCGACGATGCCCAGCCCCTCGCGGTAGAACACGCAGTCCTTGGTCTTCACCGAGATGTAGTCGGGGCTGAGGAAGGGATCGGAGTCGGGCGGCATGCAGCCGTACTCGATCTCCAGGCCGTAGAGGCGGTTGCGCACGGGACCTACTCGAAGTCGGCCACGGAGGACTCCAACTCGCCGGGGCCCAGCAGCCGGAACTTGGTCTTCGTGGGACGGCTGCGCTCGAGGACGGCGGCCTCGAAGCGGCCCCCGTCGAGGGCGGCGCGCACCGCCTCCCGCACCTCCCCGTCGTCCACCTCCCCCGGCTTCCCCGTCTCGTCAGGCTCGCGGCCGGCCAGGACGCGTCCGGCGCCCCAGGCGCCAAGGGCGCGGGCCAGGGCCTGGTCGAGGGACTCGCCGCCCTCGCCGGCGCGCAGCCTCGCCAGGATGGACCCGGCCGCCTCGGAGGAGCCGGCGATGGCGGCGGCCCCGGCGGCGCTGTGGAAGGAGCCGTCGGGATCGATGGTGTAGAACGTCTCCGCCGCGGCGGCCGGGTCGAGCTCGGCCACCAGGACGCGGGCGATGTAGGGCGAGCGGAAGATCTCGTCGAAGGCGGACTTCATCAGGGGCCCCACGCCGAGGTTGACCAGCCGCTGCAGGGAGACGTCGCTGGCCGACAGGTTGAAGACCTCCACGTGGGCGATGTCGATGACCGCCTTGCGCAGCTTCTCGATGTCGGCGGGATGGCCGATGCCGGCGAAGGCGACCTGGTTGTAGACCTCGAAGAGCTTGCGCGGCCCCGGCGTCGAGGTGAGCAGCAGCAGGCCGTCGTCGTAGGCCAGGGCCACCACGGGGCTGGCCCCGGCGAGCTGGTCCTCGGTGTACTCGCGCCGGTTGCGGATCGCCTCGACCCAGCGGTAGGGCTCGTCCAGCATCAGCCGCCCAGCCCGGCGTAGACCTGCGCCAGCTCCCCTTCGGGGACCGCGGAGATGCCCTCGGCGGTGACCCGCATCACCTGGGGATAGATGGCGGCCGTCGCCTTGAAGCCGCCCGTGGCGGTGTCGTACTCGGCCGCCGTCTCCAGCATCTTCACCACCAGCTCCAGGGCCTCGCCGCCGCTGCGCTCGGCGAAGGGCCGCTCCCAGCGGTTCATGTAGTAGAGGGCGCCGCGGATGATCGGCGAGCCGGACCCGGTGGTGCAGAAGTCGACGGACTCGAAAGTGGCGCCGAGGACGTCGTAGAAGAAGATCTTGCCCTCGGGGCCGGAGCCGGCGTCCTCGCAGGTGGCGTAGATGGGGACCACGGCGCCGATCCCCTGCAGGGCCAGGGGCAGGTTCTCGCGCAGCAGCCGCGACAGGGTGCGCAACCGGCCGTCGAGGCTCAGCTCCTGCAGCTGGGTGCGGCGGTAGTGCTGGAAGGAGATCTCCAGCATGCGGGCGATCTCGTAGGCGCTGGCCGGAGACCCGGACAGGGCCAGCACCGAGCGGTCGTCGACGGAGAGCACCTTGTCGGCGCGGTCGTGGATGACGGTGTGGCCCGCCGTGGCGCGGCGGTCGCCGGCGACCAGGACCCCCTCGGCGCAGCGCACGGCGAGGATCGTCGTGCCCTCGATCGCCTCTCCCGCCGAGGCCGCCGAGGCCGGGACATCGGGGGCGGACGGCAGCTGCCCCCGCTCCTTGAGGATGTTGAGGAAATCGGCGCTCTCCATGGCGCCGCGGATGCACCGTCCGGGCTACTGGCCCGTGCGCTGGCGGTACCGGCGCGCCTGGTTCGGATCGACCCGGCGCATGCGGCGCAGCAGGTCGTCGGTGTCGGGGCGCTCCACCTTGGGCCGCCGCGGCCCCTGGTCGTCGCCGCCGTCGTCGCCGCCGTCCATCGGCCGCGGCCGGGTGCTTCGCTCGCCCAGTTCGAATCCTCGGGTCATTGCAGGCTCCCTCGTCTCACCGCTCCGGCACCGCTTCGGACAGGGCCTCAAGCAACTCGGCCACCGACCCCGCCCGGTCGAGCTTGTCGTTGAAGATAGCCGCCGAATCGGCGTCGACACAACACTTCAGATCGACCGTGGCGAGCCTGCCGTCGACCTGGAATTCGATGCTGTCCCAGTTCAGCGAGCGCACGGCGGGACCGAACTTCTCCACCGCCCGGCCGCGGAAACGCGCCCGCGTGCGCTCCGGCGGCTGCACGAGGGCGCGGTCGACGGCGGCGGCGTCGCTCAGACGGTAGACGCCGCCCTCTTCGGAGCGCTCCAGCAGCAGGAACAGCCCCTCCCCCGGATCGACGTTGTGGTACTCCAGGTCCTGGCTCTGCAGCCAGGCGCGGTGGCCGGGGTCTTGCCAGTCGAGCCCCTCGGCCTCGGCGAAGGCGTCGAGGAGCCACTTCTTGGTCACCCAGTCGCAGCGGCCGATCAGTGGCGCCGGGTCGCCGCCGAGGGCGTCGAGGGCGAAGCCCCACTCCCCCAGGACCCAGTCGGTCTCGGCGTCGCGGCCGGCGGCCAGCTCCCGGGCGCCCTCGAGGTAGGCGCGCTGGATCTCGAGCGCCGTGGTCCGGCGGCGGTCCTCCAGCTCCACCTCCCAGCGGCGGCGGGGGTCGCGGCTGATCGCCTTCACGGCGCCCACCGGGTCGGCGAGGACCAGCCGCGGGGCCTTGCCGGCCACCAGCAGATCCAGGACGAGGCGCAGGGCCCCCACCTTGAGCGCCGTGGCCCACTCGCAGAGGTTGGCGTCGCCGATGATGATGTGCAGGCGCCGGTAGCGGGCGGCGTCGGCGTGGGGCTCGTCGCGGGTGTTGACCAGGGGCCGGCGGGTCATGGTGTCGACGCTGGCGATGACCTCGAAGAAGTCGGACCTCTGGGCCAGCTGGTAGAGGCCGGGCTCGGCCCGGGAGTCGGCCTCCACCCCGACCTTGCCGGCGCCGGCGTAGATCTGGCGCGTCACCAGGAAGGGCAGCAGGGCGGCGATGACGTCGTCGAAGGGGATCGACCGCGGCAGCAGGTAGTTCTCGTGGCAGCCGTAGCTGTGGCCGTCGAAGTCGGTGTTGTTCTTGTAGAGGCGCACCACCCCCCGGCCGCGGCTGGCGCTGCGCCGGCGGGCGCAGTGCCGGAGGATCGCCTCGCCGGCGCGGTCCTGGGCCACCAGGTCGGCCAGGGTCAGGCACTCGGCGGTGCTGTACTCGGGATGGGTGTGGTCGTTGTAGAGGCGGGCGCCGTTGCCGAGGATGAGGTCGGACTTGAGGTCCTTCAGGGGGATCTTGCGGGCCCGGTCCTTCTGCAGGTGCTCGGTCTCGTCGCGGTCGTTCAGCAGCCCGTCGACCTCGAAGCCGCGCATGTCGCGGCGCGGGTTCTCGAGGCCGTAGTCCCAGCGGGCGACGAAGTCCTCCCGCAGGTAGCAGCGGATCAGCTCCATCGACTCGACGACGACGTCGAGATCGTCGACGCCGTCGACCTGGATCCCGTACTCGGTCTCCAGGCCGAACATCCGTCAGATGACGCTTCCGGAGGCGCCCGCGGGAGCGGGGCGGTCGGCGGCGGCGGAGCGGGGGTTGACGCGCACCACGTTGTCGGGGTCGTAGTCGAGGAGCTTGAGCCAGTCCTCGACGCTGTCGGTGGGCGGGAAGACCTCGCTCTCGCGGAACTCGGCGCGCACCGCCCCGAGCAGGTCCTGCTCGCTGACGCCGGCGGCCTCCGCGTCCTCGGCGGCGATGGCCCGCTTGATCGCCGTCTCCTTGGCGCGCTGCACGACGTTGTCGATGAGGGCCCCGGAGGCCAGGTCTCCGAAGTGGAGGCTCTCGGTGCGGCCGCTGCGCAGCGCCACCTCCAGCACCCGGGTCTCCTCGGTGCGCGCGAAGAGGGCCGCCGCCGCCGCCGCGATCAGGGCCTGGCGCGCCTCCTCGGCGCCGCCGTGCTCGCTCACCGCCCCGGGGTCGAGGGGCAGGCCGGGCGCCAGGTAGAGGCCGAAGATCTCCTCGGCGGCCTCCCGCCCCGGCCGGTCGACCTTGATCTTGCGGTCGATCCGCCCCGGGCGCAGGATCGCCGGGTCGATCAGGTCGTGGCGGTTGGAGGCGAGGATGATGACCACGTCCTGCAGCGACTCGATGCCGTCCATCTCGGTGCAGAACATGGGGACCACGGTGTGGGCGATGTGGTGGCTGCGCATCGACCGGCGCGTGCCCAGGATCGACTCGGCCTCGTCGATGAAGATGAAGGGCAGGAAGCCCTCCTTGCGCTTCTGCCGGGCCTGGGCGAAGACCTCGCGGACCATGCGCTCGGTCTCGCCGAGCCACATGTTGAGGATCTCCGGCCCCTTGATGTGCATGAAGTACTCCTCCACCTGCAGGCCCTCCTCCTCGCGCAGGTGCTGCACCAGGCTGTAGGCGGTGGCCTTGCCGATCAGGGTCTTGCCGCAGCCCGGGGGGCCGTAGAGCAGGAATCCCTTGGGCGTGGAGTACTCGAACCTCTCGAACAGCTCCGGGTGCAGGGCGGGCAGCTCGATCGTGTCGCGGATCGCCCGGATCGCCTCCTCCTGGCCGCCGATGCGGCTCCAGGGCACGGGCGGGATGTCCTCGAGGAAGTACTCGCGGCTCTCCTTCGAGGCCAGCCGTTCCAGGGCGACCTTCATCGACGGGTCGGTGCGCACCTCGTCGCCCACCTTCAGGTCGACGCCGGCGAGGGCCTGGGCGCGCTCGATGACCAGGTCGGTGGTGCCGTGCTCGTTGCCGAGGCGCAGCCGGCCGTCCTCCAGCAGGTCGGAGATGCGGGCCACGGGCCCCGCCGGGGCGGAGCCCAGGAGCCCGACGATGGCGTAGGCCTCGTTGATCAGCACCCGCGCCCCCACGGTGAGATCGGCGGGGTTCACGCGCGGGTCGATGTTGGCGTAGTACTCGGAACCGCTGACGAAGACGGTGGCCACCCCCTCCTTCGGCGACCCGAGGAAGATGCCCACCCGGTTGGCGGGGGCCGTGACCTTCTCCAGCGCCGTCTCCAGCTCGACGAGGGTCCGCCGCGCCTCCTGGAAGGTGATCTCGCGCTCCATCAGCTGCCGCCGCAGGTGGTAGAGCAGGGGACGCGCCGGGTCGCGCTCGGGCAGGCTCAGCAGGATCTGGTCGACGAGCCGCAGGGGCTCGTCGTCGTGCTGCTCCTCCTCGGGCTCGCCGCCTCGGAAACGCTCGTCCTCGAAGGGGTCGATCTCGTCGCCGCGGGGGCGGCGGCCGGGGCGTTCTCCGTCCTCGGCGATGGCGAAGAGGCTCCTAGTGGATGACCGTGCCCAGTCTGCTGTAGCGGGACCGGAAGGGCAGGGTGGGAAGGTTCAGGAGGAAGTTGCCCGCGTCGAGCACCATCTGCGGCAGGCCGCGGATCAGGGGGCCGTGGACCAGGGTCGAGGACCAGTAGATGATCATCGCCTTCCCCTTGATGCGCTCCTTGGGGACGGGCCCGAAGATGCGGCTGTCCTTGCTGTTGTCGCGGTTGTCTCCCATCATGAAGAAGTGGCCCCCCGGGACGCGCAGGGGCCCCAGGTTGTCGCGTGAGCTCATCGAGCCCGGCATGAAGGCCGCCTCGGTGTACTTCCCCAGAGTCGGCAGCCGGGACGGCTTCCCGTCGACGATGAGCGCCTTGTCACGGATCTCCACCACCTGCCCCCCCACGGCGACGCAGCGCTTGATGAGATCGCGCCCCGGCTCGGTGAGGGAGCGGAAGATGACGATGTCCCCCGGCTGCGGGTCCCGGAGGGCGGGCAGCCGGAAGAGGGGTCCGTCCATGCCCGGCAGCTCGAGGGGGGCGCCGTAGATGAACTTGTTGGCCAGCAGGTAGTCGCCCTTGAGGAGGGTGTCCTCCATGGAGGCGGAGGGGATGTAGAAGGCCTGCACCACCGAGCTGCGGATGAGCAGGGCGAGACCGACGGCGACGATGATGGAGGATCCGTACTGGCGGGCGCCGCCGCCCCGGGGGCGGGGAGAGGTCACGATCGACATGAATCGGAGTATAGCATAGGGGCTTCACCCTGTAAACGTGGGTCAGGCCCCGCGCCGTCGGCCCGCAAACCCCGCCGGCGGATCGTCGAACCAGCGGTCGCCGCCGAAGCCCGGGAACATGCCGACGCCCCTCTCCAGGTCCCGCCGCTCCCACACCAGGGACGGGGCCCTACGGCTCCACGGCCGGCGCTTCCGCGCGTTCACGGCCAGCCGCAGGGGCCAGGTGTGGCCCGGATACGGCCGCGCCGGCAGGAAGACCCCGGCCGGCGCCGAGGCAGCCGGCAGGTCGAGTTCCTCGCACAGGGAGGGATGACGCGGCCCTCCACCGTGGGGTATAGCCGGCTCACGGCGGCCCGGGGTCGCGGTAGCGGGAGACCTGGTCCTCGTCGAGCTCGACGCCGAGGCCGGGGCCCTCCGGCACGGCGGCGTGCACGGGCCCCAGCTCCAGGGGCTCGGTGATCATGTCGGCGTCGTGGTACAGGGGGCCGAGCAGGTCCCCCGGATAGCGCTCGCTGTCGATGGCCGGACAGGCCACGGCCAGGTGCAGCATGGCCGCCGTGGCCACGCCCAGCTCGAGGTTGCTGCCCATGCTGCAGACCAGGCCGGCGGCGGCGGCGATCCCGGCCACGGCGAGCGACCCGAGAAGGCCCGCGTTCTTGCCGGGGTAGACGGCGAGGATGTCGGCGGCGTCGGCGCGCACCAGGTCCAGCGCCTCCCGGGGGGTGAAGACGCTCTCGTCGGCCATGACCGGGATCGGCGTCGAGCGGCGCACCGCGGCCAGGGCCCGCGGGTCTTCCGTGCCCACGGGCTGCTCGGCGAAGGTGATGCCGAAGGCCTCCAGCGCCGCCAAGGTCCGGCGCGCCGTCCCCAGGTCCCAGCCGCAGTTGGCGTCGACGCCGATGGTGACGCCGGGGCCGGCGAGCTCGCGCACGCGGCGCACGCGCTCGATGTCGCCGGCCGGATCGAGGCCGACCTTCACTTTGAGGTGGCGCACCCCCCGGTCGAGGAACCGCTGCGCCAGGTCGGCCGCCCTCGGCGGGTCGAAGGCCCCCACCACCATCTTCATCGGCGCCGTGTCCCGCACCTTGCCGCCGAGAAGGCGGTACACGGGCAGGCCGGCGGCCTTGCCGGCGATGTCCCAGCAGGCCATCTCCACCGCCGCCCGGGTGAAGGGGTTGAGGCTCAGGGCCTGCTCCATCCGCCGCGCGACGCCGCGCACGTCCCGGGGGTCGGCGCCTTTCACGGCCGGTTCCAGGACCTGCGAGATGGCGGCGGCGCACCCGGGGCTGGTCTCGCCGCTCCAGCGCGGCGACAGGGTCGCCTCCCCCAGCCCGACGATACCCTCGTCGGTGTGGACCTTCACCATCACGTACGGCGAATCGATGTGCTCGCCGTGGGCGGTCTTCGTCGTCATCCCCTTCTTCAGGGGCACCAGGACCGGGATCGGCTCCAGGGAGGTGATCCTCATGGCCCCACCGCCGCCGGCGTGATCCGCGCCCGTTCCACCGTGCCCTCGAAGCGGGCCGAGCCGCCGCTCAGCCCGCCCACGGTCACCTCGGCGTCGCACTCCACCAGCCGGCCCGAGGCCTGGCGCCGGGCGGCCAGCTCGCCGTCGACATACAGGCTCAGGCTGCGGCCGTCGTAGACCCCGGCCAGGTGGTGGGCCCCCGGCTCCAGCCTGCGGTGCGCGGCGACGCTGCGCACGCCTTGCTCGGTGTTGATCAGGAAGCTGGGCCCCGGGACCGCGGCGCAGAGGCCGCCGTTGTGCCCGTAGTCCCCGTAGCGCAGGCTGAAGGCGCCGCCGCCGCCGAGGGTGTCGCAGCGCAGCACCCGGCCGTGGTAGGCCTCCCCCCGCCCGTCGAAGAGCGGCGCCCCGTAGAAGTAGCGGCCGTCGAAGGCGCCGGCGTTGTAGCCGACGGTGTGAAGGCCGTCGGTACTGGAGGCGTCGTACGCCGCCCAGCTGCCGGCCTCGGCGAAGGGGCGGGTCGTGTCGTAGCGCAGGAAGTTGCAGTGAAAGGGGATCTCGCCCGGCGCCACGGTCCGCGTCCAGGGGCAGTAGTAGACGTAGCGGCCGTCGAAGAAGCCGCCGTCGAAACCGCCCGTGTCCAGCCCGTCGGTGCCGCCGGCTTCCCAACTCTCCCAGGCGTCGGCGGCGGCGAAGGGGCGGGTCGTGTCGTAGCGCACCATGCGGCTGTGGCCGTAGGCGCAGAAGTAGAGCCAGCGGCCGTCGAAGACGGCGCCCACGTTCATGCCCAGTCCGTGGGGGCGGGCGTCGTGGACCTCCCAGGCGGCGGGGTCGTCGAAGCGGCCCTGGGTGTCGTGGCGGGCGACGACGCCGTGGATGAGGGGGACGAGGTAGATGTAGCGCCCGTCGAAGGCGCCGCCGTCGAAGCAGACCGCCTCGGGCGACAGGCGGGAGGTGTCGAAGACCTGGTAGCTGCCGGGATCGCGGAACTCTCCGTGCGTGTCCAGGCGCAGCACCCGGCCGCTGAGCACGCTCTCGTCGAAGGGCCGGCCGGGGACGCTCTCGTAGCCCGGGGGGAAGTAGACGTAGCGGCCGTCGGTGGCCGCCCCCTGCCCCGAGACCGGCAGGCCGGCGTCGTGGGCGCTCCACGAGGCGGGATCGCCGAAGGGGCGGCCCACCTCGAAGCGCAGGACGCGGCTGTGGTAGCCCTGCAGGTCCTCCCGGGGGGTGAAGATCACGTGGCGCCCGTCGAAGGAGGCCCCGTAGTAGCTCACCGTCGTCAGGCCGTCCGTGTGGCCCGCGTCGAAGGCCTCCCAGGCCGAGGGATCGCGGAAGTCGGCGTGGGTGTCGCAGCGGAGGACGTGGCCGTGGACGCTGTCGCGGCGCCGGAAGGGGCGGATCGGACAGTAGTAGACGTGGCGGCCGTCGAAGACGGCGCCGTAGTGGCCGGCGCACAGGAGGCCGCCGGTGCGGGTCGCGTCGTACGCCGAGAACTCGGGGGTCTCCGCGGGCCTCCACTGCGAGACCAGGGGCTGCATCGCCTCGGTCCGGTCGGCCGAGGTCCGCACCCACGCCTCCACCGCGATCTCGCCATCCGGCCCCGGCCGGGGGTCCAACTGCGGGTGGTCCGTCATCATCTGCCTCCCTGCTCTTCGTGAGGAGCCGAGCGAGTCTAGCCGCCATCGAACTCCCGTCAACCCGGCGTGCCCCGCAATCCTTGATTCCATATCCTTGCCGCCCTCTCACCCGAACCTGCCAGAGGATCAGAGAAGATGAAGCTTGGCGAGATGACCTGGCCCGAGATCGGCGACCTCGACCGCGAGCGCTTCGTCGCCGTCTACCCGATCGCGTCCTTCGAGCAGCACGGCGACCACCTGCCCCTGCTCACCGACACCCTGGAGTGCGAAGGCATCACCGCCGCCATGGAGGAGCGCGCCGGCGACCGCATCGTCGTCCTGCCCACGCAGTGGCTGGGCTACTCCTTCCACCACATCCACTTCGGCGGCAGCCTGACGGCCACCTCCGGGACCCACGTGAGCATGATCGTGGAGACGGTGGACGGCCTGCTGAGGGCCGGCTTCGACAAGGTCCTGATCCTCAACGGCCACGGCGGCAACCAGGCGGACATGCGCGTCGCCCTGCAGGACCTGCGCGAGCGCCACATGGAGGCCCGCGTCTACGGCGCCTCCTGGTGGGAGGTGGCGCAGGCGGGGCTGGACGAGGTGCGCACCGCCGGAGCGGACGGCTCCGGCCACGCCGGCGAGACCGAGACCTCGCTGATGCTGCACCTCCATCCCGGCCTGGTGCGCACCGACCGCATGACCCGCGGCGGCGTGCGCGCCCCCTCCGCCCACGAGAGCCAGGTGCAGCGGTTCCACATGCTCGAGGAGGTCAGCCCCCGGGGCCACTTCGGAGACCCCACGGCGGCCAGCGCCGAGAAGGGCGAACGCATGCTCGAGGCGATCGCCGACTGCCTCTGCGAGATCGTCGACGACATCCTCCGCGGACGGCTGGAACCGCAGCCGGGGAGGGATTCATGACCCCCCGGACCCCGGAGCGGATCGGCCTCTGCAGCTGGTCGATGCGGCCGCGCCACGCCGGCCACATGGCCGCCATCATGGAGGAGCTGGGCGTCAGGAAGCTGCAGCTCGGCCTGGTCCCCCACCGCGACGACGCCGGCCTCGTTGACGGCGTCCCCGAGGCTATCGCCCGGATCGGCGCCCGCGTCGTCTCGGGCATGTTCGGCACCGTGGGCGAGGACTACACGACGATGGAGACGATCCGGCGCACGGGCGGCATCGTCCCCGACGAGCACTGGGAGGCCAACCAGCAGGTGGCCCGCGAGGCCGCGGCCAAGGCCCGGGAACTCGGGCTGCCCCTGGTCTCCTTCCACGCCGGCTTCCTGCCCCACGACATGGAGAGCGCCGGGTTCCGCAAGCTCGCCGACCGCATCGAGGTCGTGGCCGGGATCTTCGGCGACCAGGGCATCGACCTGCTCTTCGAGACGGGCCAGGAGACGGCCGACGACCTGTGGTCCTTCTTCGACCACATCGAGGCTCGAGGCGTGAGCAACCTGGGCGTCAACTTCGACCCCGCCAACATGATCCTCTACGACAAGGGCGACCCGATCGAGGCGCTGCGCAGGCTCCTGCCGCGGGTGCGGTCGATCCACATCAAGGACGCCGTCCGCACCGTGACGCCCGGAGAGTGGGGCGCCGAGGCCGTCGTCGGCGAGGGCCAGGTCGACTGGCCCGCCTTCATCCGCACCCTGGCCGAGGGCGGCTACACCGGCGACCTGCTGGTGGAGCGGGAGTGGGGGGAGGACCGGGTCGGCGACGCGAGGAAGGCGATCGAGACGATCACGCGGGCCATGGGAGAGACGGGATGACCAACGAGGAGAGCTACTGCTTCGACGTCGGCGGTTACCTGGTCGTGAGGGGCGCCCTGCAGCCTCGGGAGGTGCTGGCCCTCGGCTCGGCTCTCGACCGCGTCGGACGGCCGGAGGGGATGCTCGGCTGGCCGGGGAAGGAGCGCGAGCCCTTCCGCGACCTGCTCGTGCACCCGGTCCTGGCGGCTTACCTGAACGAGATCTGCGGCACCGGTTTCCGCCTGGAACAGCTGCCGCGGCTGATCTCCGACGACCCGGCTGCGGGAACCGCCCTCGACGGCACCCTTTCCGGCGGCGACGAGCCCCGCGACCCGGCGCGGGCCTACTACCACCAGAACCACCGCCGCCAGTGCCAGCTGGTGCGCGCCCTCTGGGCCCTCTCCGACGTTGAGGAGGGCGACGGCGGCCTGGTCTTCGTGCAGGCGAGCCACAAGACCAACGTGCCTCCGCCCCCCGGATTCCTGGAGGGCGAGCGCGACCTGGGCCTGGTGCGCGGGATCCGGCTGCGGGCCGGTGACCTGCTGCTGCTGGCCGACACGGTGATCCACGGGCTGCGCCCCTGGAAGGGCCGCGGCCCCCTGCGCCTGCTCGACTACGGCTTCGCCGCCCGCGGCGTCTGCCTCGAGTCCGGCACCGGACCGCAGGCCGGCGAGCCGGGCCGCCCGGACTGGCACGACGAGCTGGCGCCGGATCAGCGCGCCGTGCTCTACCGGCCCGGCCGCCGCGCCGACACGCCGCCGCCGGTGCTGGCCGCCGACGGCGGCGGCACCCGGGTCTCGGAATCGCCGGAACCGGTGCACCCCTCCTTCCTGGCCCCCGACCCGGCCAGCGGCATCGACCACGACGAGCTGTTCTTCTGGGACCTGTGCGGCCACCTCGTCCTGCGCCAGGTGATGGACCCGGACGACCTGGCCCTGGCCAACGAGGCGATCGACCGCTTCGAGGACCGCATCGTCGTCGGGGAGGAGCTGGCCCGCGGCTCGAAGTCCCTGGCCGGCACGGGACGCCCCACCCTGGGCGGCCTGCTGCAGTTGCCGGCGCCCTGGTGCGAGCCCTTCCGCCGCATGGTCGCCCATCCCGCCGTGGTCCAGCGCCTCACCTGGATGGGCGGCAGCGGCTTCCGCTGCGACCAGCCCGCCGCCTTCTGCGCCGTCAAGGGCACCTCGGGCCACGCCCTGCACGACGCCAACGAGCCGCTGAACCCCAGCCGCTCGTACGTCTTCAGGAACGGGCGCAGCTACTGCGAGGCGGTCACCGTCACCTGGCAGCTGCGCGACCTGGGCGAGGAGGACGGCGGCTTCGCCTGCGTGCCCGGCAGCCACAAGGCGCAGTACCCCATGCCGGACGGGGTGCGCACCTGCGACGACCACATGGGACTGGTGGCCCACCCGACCTTCCGGGCCGGGGACGTGCTGCTGTTCATGGACGGCGCCCAGACCCACGGCACCCTGGCCTGGCGGAGCGAGGTCCCGCGCCGGGGGATCCTCGTGAAGTACTCCTCCCGGAACTTCAACCGCTCCGGCGGAGAGATGGTGCACCCGTCAGCGCGCTGGGGGGATCTTGTGGAGGGGATGACCGACGCCCAGCTGGCCGTCATGCGCGGCCCCGACCGGGACAACCACAACGGCAACGTGCCGCGGCTGGCGGTGGAGGACGGGCGCGTCCAGGCCGACTACGAGCGCAGGGGCGGTCTCTACAACGCCGAGACGCCGAAGGGGCCGCTGGCCGCCGGCTGAGCCCGCGGGGCTGCGCTCACCGCTGCGGCACCTTGACGACGCGGCCCTTCTGCCAGCTCTGGATGATGCTCTCGATGGCGAGTTGCACCTTGAGGGCGTCCTCGGCCTTGGCGTCGACCTCGTCCGGGGGCGTGCCCTTCCGCAGATCGTCGATCCAGGCGCCGATCCGCGACGGGAAGGTGTCGGCGAAGCCCATCATCCCGCCGGGGTGGTCGTAGCTCTCCACCTCCTTCGAGAACCGGGGGTAGAAGGTCAGCCGCTCGCAGGCCTCCTCGATGACCACGCGGCCCTTGGATCCGACCACCTCGAGGGTTTCCAGGCCGTAGCTGCCGCCGGCGTCGTACGATCCGGTGAGATGGCCGATGACGCCGTTGGCGAAGAGCAGGTTGGCCTGCACGTTCGACCAGATCCTGCGCCCCTCGCCCTTCTTGAAGAACGCCTGCACCCGCTCCAGGTCGCCGGCGAAGTAGCGCATCACGTCGAGGGAGTGGGGGTGCAGGGCGCGGATGTGGAACCACGGCGAGGACTCGTTGGGGTTGTTGATCCACATCGTCATGTTGACCATGTGCAGCTCCCCCAGCCGGCCCTGCTCGAGCCACTCCCGGGCCTTCACCGCCGCCGGCGTGAACCGGTGGTTGAGGTTGATGCCGTAGGGCAGGCCCATCTCGCGGGCCAGCCGCACCAGGCGGCGGGCCTTGGGGATCTCGTTGGAGATCGGCTTCTCTCCCAGCACCGGGATCCCCGCCTTCAGCAGCTGCATCGTCGGCGTGTAGTGGTCGCCGCCGTTCTCCACCCCCGCCGTGGCGACGCTGGCGGCATCGATGGCGAGGCCGCTGTTGAGCATTCGGCGGACGCTGTAAAACGCCTGCGCCCCGTGGGCCGAGGCCGCCGCGTCGGCCCGCTCCTGGCTGACGTCGCACACGGCCACCACCTCGGCGTGGGGGTTGGCCTGGTAGCACCTGGCGTGGTTGTTGCCGATGCCGCCCATCCCCACGACGGCGATCCGAAGCTGCTTGCCCATCCTCTTCCTCCTCTTGCCGGACCGCGGGTCAGGAGCCTTCGACGGGGTCGGGGAGGTTCACCCCCAGCTCCCCGGCCAGGGCCGCGATCTGGCCCCAGGCGGTGTCGTCCACCTCCATCCCCTCTCTCTGCCGGCCCTCGTGGATGCGGTGCGAGTTCTCGCCCGGAAGCATGACCTCCTCGAAGCCCTCCATGGGCGGACAGGACTTGAGCCAGTCGATGAAGTCGTCGACCTCTCCGAGAAAGTCGTCGAGGCCGCGGAAGGCGGCGATGTCGTAGACCGTGAAGAACAGGGCATTGCCCGTCTGTGGCGGGTCGGCCTGGCTGCAGCCGCCGCCCGAGAGGCCGCCGGCCAGGATGTCGATGACGAGGGCCAGCCCGAATCCCTTGTGCCCCACCGTGGGAAAGCCCAGTGGAAGCATGGCCCCCGGCGGGTCTCCGTAATAGTCCTCCACGTCCGTCGTCAGCCGGCCGTGCCCGTCGATGAGGGAGCCCTCGGGGGCCGCGGCCGCGCGGTTGCGGTAGTCGCGCAGGGCGCCGCCGGAGGTCATGCTCGTCGTCATGTCGAGGACGATGGGCCAGCTCCTGCGCGTGGGGATGCCCACGGCCAGGGGATTGGTCGGCAGGCGCCGCTCGCGGCCCCCGTACGGGGCCACGGCCAGGTCGGAGCCGTGGCCGTTGGCGCACAGGATCCCGATCAGGTTCCCCTCGCGCGCGATGAGGTCGACGAAGCGCCCCAGCCGCGCCACGTGGTTGCAGTCCCTGACGGTCACCGCCACGATGGCGTGGGACCGGGCGCGCTCGATGGCCAGCTCGGCGGCGCGGGTGGCGGTGACGGGGCCGAAGTTCCAGCCGCCGCTGACCTGCACCACGCCGCCCCGGTCGTGCAGGATCTCGAGCTCGGCGCCGGGCTTCACCTGCCCCTTGCGGACCATATCCGTGTACTGGGGGAAACGCAGCACCGAGTGGGAGTCGTGGCCCAGCAGGCCGGAGTCGACCATGTGGCCGGAGACCAGGTCGGCCTCCTCGGGGGGCACGCCGACCGTGATGAACAGGTCGCGGCCGAGTCGCTTCAGGTCCTGGGCGCGGAACCGGGGCACACTCCCCTCCTGCGGATGAGTGGAACCTCTGTGAGACGGCGGTTGGGAAGAGCCGTCAGCCGGCGGCCGCCGGCGGCATGACCACCAGGGCGTTGGCCACCGGCCGTTCGCCGGTCTGATCGGACGGCCGGTTCACGACCTGCTCGCGCACCACCATGGTCGTCGATCCGCCTCCGTCGAGGTTGATCGCCTGCCAGGCGTTGTGGCGGCTCTTCGTGAAGCCGGCCAGGTCGGCGGACAGCAACTCGGCCAGCTCGGGCAAGGTCATGCCGACGCTGTGGCCGGGCTGCCGGCCGTCGACGGTGACCAGGAAGACGTGGCGCCCGCCCCGGGACAGTCCGATGGCCGAGCGCGGATGCCGGTCGTTGGCGAAGGACTCGCCCAGGTGCTCGCGCTCGTGCTCGATGGAGACGCGGCCGTCCCGGATGATGCGCGGCCCGCCGCCGATGGCCACGTCGAGGCTCCCCTTGGAGGGAGGCAGGGCGCAGTATAGATGAACCGTGTCCCCGGGGCTGATCGCCGCCTGGCGGGCGAAGTCGGCGCCGCCGGCCACCAGCCACTGGCCGCGCTGCAGGAGCAGGGGCCACGCCTGGCGGCGCATCTGCACGACCCGCACCGCGGCCGTGTCGTTGACCAGCGAGGTCGTGCCGTCGAGGCTCTGGAGGAAGAACCCCACCGGCGCCCGCACCGAGTCCTCCCGGCTGCCGGCGTGGCGATTGTAGAGGGTGAGCTCACCGTCGGAGCGCGGCGCCCGGTTGAGACGGGAGAGGGGCAGCACCTGGCCCGACCGGGTGATCAGGCCGGCGTCGAGCTCGAAGACCGCCGTCTGCGGGCGACCGTCGGCAGCCAGGGCGAAGGCGGAGCGCGAGCGGGGCTCGCCGATCAGCTCGCCTTCGGAGATCTGCACCCCGAGGGGGCGGCCGGGGGTGCCGGCCTGGAAGAAGTCGCCGTTGATGGCGGCCAGGGCGTCGGCGGCGAGGTCGCTCGTCCTGACCAGTCCGAGGCCCTCGGCCGGCGGTCTCGCGGTGCGCAGCCGGATGCCGGCCTTGCGCGCCTCGAGCAGGTCGATCTCGACGACGTGGATGGCCCACGGACCGTCGACCAGATCGATGGAGTGGTGCCAGACGCCGGGTGCCAGTCTCTCGGTGTCGGTCGGAACCGTGGAGCCGCCGTATGCGCCCGGGAGGCACAGCACGGCGGCGATCGCCGCGAAGCACAGCATGGCGGCGATCGTCGCGAAGCGAAGAACGCGGGTGCCGGTAGAATTGGAGAAGGGGATTCGTGCCACGTCGGTTTTGGGCGCGAATTCCAGGGGGTGACCGCAGGCGGGGGAGACCGCCCGGCGATGGATCGCGAGGCGCCAACGCCCATCGGCGCCGCAAGCTCCAGAATTAGCAAGGCGGATCATCTTCCGTCAAGGAAGTCCTGTCCGGAGGCCGCCACCTCCAGCGCGTCGGCGCCGACGACGGCGCCGAACCCCATGCGCGACCGGATGTCGGTGATCGCCGCCCCCAGACACCGGCGCCGGCGGCCGGCCTCGCCGTCGAACAGATCCTGCTGGCCGCTGGCCGGACTGGTGCGCGACGGCACGGCCGCGATCGTCCGGACCGCGGCGCGGCGCACGTGGATCCGGCGGAACAGCTCCTCGGCGGCGGCGCACAGGACCGGGAAGTCGTCGGTGGCCGCGGGAAGCCGCGACGTTCTGCGGGCCCGGCGGTCGTCGGTGTAGGCGATACGCAGGGTCAGGGACTTTGCGGCCAGGCCGCGCAACCGCAGCTCGTGGCAGGCCCGGTCGACGGTGAGGGCCACGGCCGCGCGCAGCAGGCCGTCGTCGTTGGCGTCCTCGCGGAGCACGGTCTCGGCCTCGATCGCCCCGGACGCGCCCGGACGCGCCTCGACCTCCAGGCCGCGGACCACCCCGTAGAGGCGCTCCCCCGTCCGGCGGCCGAAGCGCCGCCGCAGGGCCCGCCGGTCGAGGGGCAGCACCTGGCCCACCGTGTGGATGCCGTAGCGGGCGGCCCGTTCGCGGCAGACCGGGCCGAGGCCGGGCAGATCGGCCAGCTCGGTGCGCGCCAGGACGCGGTCCTCGTCGCCCGGAGCGCACAGGACGACGCCGCCGGGCAAGGCCTGGCGCCCCAGGACACGCGCCACCAGGCGGGCCGTGGAGACGCCGACGGCGATCTCGCC
>JAJDTN010000179.1 GCA_022827165.1 Candidatus Latescibacterota bacterium | reverse complement strand
GACCTGCTCGACTCCTTCCCGCGCGCGGCCTTCATCGCCGCCGACAACTCCATGTACGCGCCGATCCTCGAGACCGGCAGGACCATCGGCATCCTCGAGGACTGATTGGCCTCCATGCCCGCCGCGGCCGCCCAGGGCCCTCCGGCGGCCGGAGAGCTCTTCGACCTGCGGGACGAGCACGTCCGCGCCGGGGCCACCGAGGCCCTGCGCGGCGTCGACCTGCGGGTAGACCGCGGCGAGAAGGTGGTCGTCATAGGACCCAGCGGCGCCGGCAAGACGACGCTGCTGCGGCTGCTCCAGGCCCGCCGGCCGGCCGACTGCGCCTGCGTGCACCAGGACTACGCCCTGGTGCCGCAGCTGTCGGCGTTCCACAACGTCTACGCGGGCCGGCTGGACCGCAACTCGACCCTGGCCAATCTCGTGGACCTGGCGCGGCCCCGGCGGCGGGTGGTGGAGGAGCTGCGCCCCCTCTTCCGCGACCTCGGCCTGGAGGACAAGCTCTTCGAGGCGGTGAGCCAGCTCTCCGGCGGCCAGCAGCAGCGGGTCGCCGTGGGCCGCGCCCTCTACCAGGGGGGCGCCGTCGTCCTCGCCGACGAGCCGGTCTCGGCGGTCGATCCCCACCAGGCCGGCGACGTCCTCGAGCTGCTCAAGGCCGGCTGCGAGACGGCGGTGGTGGCCATGCACGACGTCGACCTGGCGCTGCGGCACTTCGACCGGGCCGTGGGACTGCGCGAGGGGCGGGTCGCCTTCGACCTGGGCTCCGCCGACGTCGGAGCGGCGCGGCTGGAGGCCCTGTACCGCGGCGAAGCGGGCGCCGAACCATCGACCTGAGCCGTCCGCCGTGCTGAAGGCGAGCCTGTGGTTCCTGGCGGTGGGCCTCGCCTGCCTGGCCCTGGCCGACATCGAGATCGTCACCCTCGACCCCTGGGGCGAGCTGGGGCGCCTGCTCTCGGGGTTCGCGCGGCCCGACCTGCGGGCCCTGCCGGCCATGGGCCAGGCCCTGCTCAACACCGTCACCTTCGCCTTCTGCGGCCTCTCCCTGGCGGTGCTCCTCGGTTCGGGGCTCGCCTTCGTCTTCGAGCACCGGGTGGTGCGCCTCGGCTGCGCCGCCGTGCGCGCCGTCCACGAGATCTTCTGGGCCTTCCTGTTCCTGCCCATGGTGGGGCTCAACCCGGTCTGCGGCGTGCTCGCCATCGCCATCCCCTACGCCGGGGTCTTCGCCAAGGTCTACGCCGAGATCCTGCAGGAGGCCGACCGGCGCCCCATGCAGGCCCTGCCGCCGGGCTCGAGTCCGGCGAGCCGGTTCTGCTACGGGATCCTGCCCACGATCTGGCCCAACCTCAAGGCCTACACCTCCTACCGCCTGGAGTGCGCCCTGCGCTCCAGCGCCGTCCTCGGCTTCATCGGCCTGCCCACCCTCGGCTTCCACCTGGAGACCGCCTTCCGGGAGGGCCTCTACGGCGAGGCGGCGGCCTTGCTCTACGTCTTCTACCTCCTCATCGCGTCTCTGAGATACTGGGTCCGGCCGCGGCTGGTGGTCCTCTACGCGGCCCTGTCGGCGTGGGCCGTGTCGCCCGAGGTGCACCTCTCCTGGGTCAACGTGAAGCGCTTCCTGACCTGGGAGATCCTGCCCTGGCCGATGCGCCGGGAGGGGTTCCAGGACGGCAGCCTCGACATCGCCTTTCCCGTCGAACAGGTGTGGTCCTGGTTCGACGTGCTGGTGCGCCACCAGGCCCTGCCGGGGGTGTGGAACACGGTCCTGCTCACCCAGGCGGCGCTGGCGGCCACCGGCCTCTTCGCCGTCGTCTTCCTCGGCGTGGCCTGCCGCCACGTGAGCCCGGCCCCGGTGCGGCGGCTGGTGCACTTCGGCCTGATCGTCGGGCGCACGACGCCGGAGTACCTCCTCGCCTACGTCTTTCTGCAGCTGTGGGGGCCGTCGATGCTCCCCGCCCTGGTGGCGATCCTGCTGCACAACGGCGCCATCCTCTCCTACCTCGGCGCCGGCTCGGCGAACGTGATGCGCCTGAGGCTCGACGCGCCGCGCCGCGCCCTCGACCGCTACGCCTGGGAGATCCTGCCCCGGGTCTACGGGCAGTTCCTGGCCTTCCTGTTCTATCGCTGGGAGGTGATGATGCGGGAGTCGGCGATCCTCGGGATCCTGGGGGTCACAACCCTCGGGTTCTTCATCGACAGCGCCATCGCCGAGGACAAGCTCGACCAGGCGGTGGTCCTCATCGGCTTCACGGCCCTGCTCAACATGGGGATCGACTCGATCTCGCAGGTGGTGCGGCGGCGGCTGCGGCTGGCCTCGGGGGCCTCCCTGGCCGTGGCCGACTGAGGACGCCCCGAAGCGCGCTCAGGTGCCCGATGCGCCGCCGCGGGTCATCAGACTGAGGCTGAACCGGCTGCCGCCGTCGAGCCACTGCCTCTCGATGGCGAAGCCGGAAGCCGCCGCCAGTTCCTCGATCCCTTCGAGGGAGTACTTGCAGGAGCTCTCGGTGTGGATCGTCTCGCCCTCGGCGAAGGAGACCCGCAGGCCGATGTCGGCGATCTCCACGCTCTGGCCGCGCAGGGAACGCAGGTGCATCTCCATGCGGCCCCCGGCCTCGTTCCAGCGCGCCTCGTGGGCGAAGGCGTCGAGGTCGAAGCGGCCCCCCAGCTCGCGGTTGATGCGGGCCAGCAGGTTCAGGTTGAACTGCGCCGTCACCCCCGCTGCGTCGTCGTAAGCGGCCACCAGGGCCGCCGGGTCCTTGCGCAGGTCGATGCCGATGAGCAGCGCGTCCCCGGGGCGCATGGCGCCGCCCAGGCGCCGCAGGAATCCCACCGCCTCCCGCGGGGTGAAGTTGCCCACGTTGGAGCCCAGCCACAGGACGAGCCGCGGCGGACCTCCCTCGGCCTCGAGGTAGTCGAGGCCGTCCTGGTACTCGCCGGCCACGGCCAGGACCTCCAGGCCGGCGTAGGTCTCCACCAGGGCCAGGGAGCTCTCCCGCAGCATGGAGCTGGAGATGTCGACGGGGATGAAGCGCAGCCGCCCCTGGCGGCGCAGCAGGGCCTCGACGACGAGGCGGGTCTTGCCGGAGTTGCCGGAACCCAGGTCGACCAGGTCCACCGGCCCCGCGAGGAGCGCGCCCAGCTCGTCGGCACGGGCCTCGAGGATGGACCGCTCCGCCCGCGTCAGGTAGTACTCCGGCAGCTCGCAGATGCGCTCGAAGAGCCGCGATCCCCGCTCGTCGTAGAAGTAGAGGCAGGGGAGCCGCTTGGGGCTGGCGGTGAGCCCGGCGCGCACGTCGCCTGCGAAGTCCGCCCCCGGCCGGCCCTCCGGGGCGGCGATCAGGGTCAGGCTGTCGGAATCGGTGGGAAGTTCCCTGAAGCCGTGGATGGGGTTCTCCGGGAGGTGGTTCCGAGGAAGGCGGCCCCGGACATCGGCGGTCTTGGGGGCATCGGGCGGCGGAGTATAGCGAACCCGGGAGACAGGGGCGACCCGCCAGGGCGGACCGGCCCGGCGACGGGCACGGCTCTTGCGGGCCCGTCTACCTCGGGGCAGGGAGCCCCCATCCCACCGTCACCTCCAGGAGCCGCAAACGTGTCCCCCGGCACCCGGATCTCCGGCCTCCTGGCCGCCCTTCTCGATTTCGTCTATCCCCCCCACTGTCCGGCCTGCGAGTCGTGGCAGGCCCCGGGGGACCGCGAGGCCCTCTGCGGCGGCTGCATCGCCGACCTCCAGGAGCCCCTCGGGCCGCGGTGCCTGCGCTGCGGGGCCCCGCAAGCCTCGCCGCGGCAGGAGAGCGGCTCCTCCGGGCCGGAGTGCCCGAACTGTGCCGGCTGGCGCGAGGTGGACTTCTCGCGGGCGGTGGTGCTCACCGACCTGGAGGGTCCCGCCCAGTCCGCCGTCCACGCTCTCAAGTTCAGCGGGATCCGGAGGATCGGACCCCTCCTCGGCCGTCTGCTGGCGACCGCCCCGGAGACCGCCGGGGCCTTGTCCGACCTGGATCTGATGGTACCCGTGCCCCTGCACCCGGCGCGGCAGCGGGAGCGCGGCTTCAACCAGGCCGATCTGATCGCCCGGGGGGCCGCCGAGGCCCTCGGCGTGCCGGTCCGCGGGGACCTGGTACGCCGGGTCCGGCCGACCCGCCAGCAGGCGCGCCTGGAGGCCGCGGACCGGGCCGGCAACCTGGCCGGAGCCTTCGCCCCCGCGGGTCCGGCGGCGGGCTCCCCGCGCATCATCGGCCTGGTGGACGACGTCCTCACCACGGGCTCGACCTTGTCTGCCTGCGCCGCCGTCCTGGCGGAAGCCGCCCCCGGTGCCGAGGTCCGGGCGGTCGCCGTGGCGGGCCCCTTTCGCCGGCCGTCGTTGACCTGACCTCCGGGGAACCTAGCTTTGTGCATTTGCCCCGGCGGCGGCCGCGGCCCCGAGAGCCGGGGCCGCGCGCTTCCCGGCCTCCGGGGCCGCGATCTGCCGATGGAACCCCTCCGCAGGCCAGGAAGATGACCATCAAGACAGTCGGCATCCTCACCGGCGGCGGCGACTGCCCGGGACTGAACGCGGTCATCCGGGCGGCCGTCCGCAAGGGGATCTCCCACTACGGATACCGGTTCCGCGGGGTCGAGAAGGGCTGGAAGGGCATGCTGGAGTGCCTGTGGGAGCCCCTGGGCCACGAGGAGGTCTCCGGCATCCTGCCAAAGGGCGGCACGATCCTGGGGACCTCGCGAACCAACCCCTACAAGGTTCCCGACGGCGGCGACATCGTCCTCGAGAACATGAAGCGCATGAAGCTCGACGCCCTGATCGCCATCGGCGGCGACGACACCCTCAGCGTGGCCCTCAAGCTGGCCGCCGCCGGCGCCCCCGTGGTGGGCGTGCCCAAGACGATCGACAACGACATCTCCAACACCGACTACACCTTCGGCTTCGACACGGCCATCAACATCGTCACCGAAGCCCTGGATCGCATCCACACGACGGCCGAGTCCCACAACCGGGTGATGGTCGTCGAGGTGATGGGCCGGCACTCGGGGTGGATCGCCACCTACGCCGGCATCGCCGGGGGCGCCGACCTGATCCTGATACCGGAGCAGAGCACGTCGATACAGGAGATGGTCGACACCATCAAGATGCGCCACGACCGCGGCAAGGACTTCAGCATCGTCGTCGTCGCCGAAGGGGTGAAGTTCGGCGGCGGCGAGTACACCGTGCAGGAGGGGGGTACCGACGAGTTCGGCCATGTCAAGCTGGGCGGCGTCGGACAGCTCGTGGGGGACGTGATCGAGAAGGAGACCGGCTTCGAGACGCGCGTCATCGTCCTCGGGCACCTGCAGCGCGGCGGGACTCCCACCGCTTTCGACCGCGTCCTCGGTACGCGCTACGGCATCGCCGCCATCGACCTGGTTCGCGCCGGCGACTGGGGCAGGATGGTCGCACTCCAGGGCGACGAGATCGTCACTCTGCCCCTGGAGAAGGGGGTCGGTGAGCTGAAGAGGGTGGGGCAGGAGCTGTACGACATCTCGCGCGTATTCTTCGGGTGACCGGAAGGAGCCATGTGACATGGCCAAGCGGACGATAGACGACATCGATGTGGCGGGGAAGCGCGTGCTGGTGCGCGAGGACTTCAACGTCCCTCTCGACGGCGACGGGCAGATCATCGACGACCGGCGGGTCCTCGCCGCCCTGCCCTCCTTGTGGCAGCTGCTCGAGAAGGGCTCCTCCCTGGTGCTCATGTCGCACCTCGGCCGGCCCCGCGGCCAGGTCCGGTCCGGCCTCTCCCTGGAACCGATCGCCCAGGACCTGCACCGGCATCTGGGCACCAGCGTGCACCTGGCGCCCGACTGCATCGGCGAAGAGACGGCGGCCCTGGCCTCGGAGGTGAGACCGGGCAGCGTGCTGCTTCTGGAAAACCTGCGCTTCCACCCCGGGGAGGAGGCCAACGACGGCGATTTCGCCCGGCAACTGGCCGACCTCGGCGACGGCATCTACGTCAACGACGCCTTCGGAGCCGCCCACCGCGCCCACGCCTCGACGGAGGGCATCACCCGGCACGTGGACCACAGTGTCGCCGGCTACCTGATGAAGAAGGAGCTCCGGTACCTGCAGGAGGCCCTCTCCGAACCGGCGCGCCCCTTCGTCGCCATCCTCGGCGGCGCCAAGGTGGCGGACAAGATCGAGGTGATCGAGAACCTCCTCGGCAAGGTCGACGCCCTGCTCATCGGCGGCGGCATGTCCTACACCTTCCTGAAGGCGCGCGGGCAGGAGATCGGCGAGTCCCTGTGTGACGAGGAGTCGGTGTCGGTGGCCGCCGACCTGCTGGCCAAGGCCGGCGACAGGCTGATCCTGCCCGAGGACATCGTCGTCGCCCGCAAGGTGGCCCCGGGGGCTGAGCACGAGGCCGTCCCTGTCGACGCCATCCCCGGCGACCGCGCCGGCGTCGACATCGGGCCCCGGACCCGGGAGCGCTTCATCGAGCACCTCAGCCAGGCCGGGACCATCCTCTGGAACGGCCCCCTCGGCGTCTTCGAGATCGACGACTTCGCCGCCGGCACCACGGCCGTGGCCCAGGCCCTGGAGCAGGTCACCTGGGAGTCGGGGGCGGTGAGCATCATCGGCGGCGGCGACACCGCCGCGGCGGTGGACAAGGCCGGAGCCGCCAAGCGCATGTCCCACATCTCCACCGGCGGCGGTGCCTCCCTCGAAGCCCTGGGCGGCCGGGTCCTGCCGGGGGTCGAGGCCCTCGACGAGGGGGGATGACGCGGTCGATGCCGAGACGGCCTCTCGTCGCCGCCAACTGGAAGATGAACCTGCTGCCGCAGGAGGGCGCCGCCCTGGCTCGCGAGCTGCTTCCGCAAATCCGCGAGGAGACCGGTTCCGTCGACGTCGTCCTGTGCCCGCCGTACCCCGGCCTGGCGGCCGTCGCCGCCGTGCTGGAGGACGGAGCGGTCGGCCTGGGGGCCCAGAACTCGCACTGGGAGGAGAGCGGCGCCTACACCGGCGAGGTCTCACCCGGGATGCTGTTGACCCTTGCGTGCCAATGGGTTATACTAGGCCATTCTGAGCGGCGGCAGCTGTTCGGAGAGACCGACGAGGGCGTGAACCAGCGTACACGGGCTGCCCTCGCAACCGGTCTCAAGCCGATCTTCTGCATCGGCGAAACCCTCGGTCAGCGCGACGCCGGTCAGGCGGAGAGCACCGTGCTGGGCCAGTTGGACCGGGGCCTCGACGGGCTTGCTGCCGAGGAAGTGCTTCCGGTCGCCGTGGCCTACGAGCCGGTCTGGGCGATCGGCACGGGCCGCACCGCCACCCCCGAGGAGGCCCAGAGCGTTCACGCTCTGATCCGTGACCGCCTGCGCGAGAGATTCGGCGAGGCGGCCGACGCCGTCCGCATCCTCTACGGAGGCAGCGTCAAGCCCGAGAATGCCGCCGAGTTGTTCGGTCAGGCCGACATCGACGGAGGCTTGATCGGCGGCGCCTCCCTGCGGGCCGGAGATTTCGCCGCCATCGTCCGCGCCGCTACCTGAGAAGCAGAGCCAGCCATGACCATCCTGCTGACCATCCTCCACATCCTCGTCTGCATTCTGCTGGTCGTCGCCGTGCTGCTCCAGTCCGGCAAGGGCGGCGGCCTGGCCGCATCCGTGGGCGGCGGCCTGAGCTCCTCCTCCGTCCTCGGGGGCCGGGCGGCGAGCACCTTCCTCACCAAGACGACGACCTACCTGGCCGCAGGCTTCCTGCTTCTGTGTCTCGCCCTGGCCGTGGCCTACGACGAGGACGAGGGACTCCCGACGACGGCGAGCGAGCGTCTGCTGCAGGCGGAGGAAGGGGCGGCGCCGGTCGCTCCCACCCCCTATCAGCCGCAGGAGGGGGATCAGCCGGAAGAGTCGGATGCGGCCCTCCCACAATAGCTTGCGGAAGTGGTGAAATTGGTAGACACGCTGTCTTGAGGGGGCAGTGCCTTCGGGCGTCGGGGTTCGAGTCCCCGCTTCCGCACCACTCATGAGAACGGCGCCTGCAGATCAGTTGCGGGCGCCTTTCGTCCATCGGCAGGGAATCGGAGCCGCCCGGACGGGGCGGCGTCAGGGCTGGCCGGGAGCGTCCCCCTGGCCCTGCTCGATCCCCTCGAGCGGGATCGCCTCGTCGATCAGCATGATGGGGATCTCGTCCTCGATCGGGTAGAGGTACCTCCGGTCCTCCCGCACCAGGCCTCCGTCGATCTTCCGTTCGACCTTCGATCCTCCCCGATTGGTCAGCTCGCCGCGTTCGATCCGGGCGTTGACCTCATCCACCAGGGCCTGATCGGCCACGTGGATCGGCTCCTTCGTCTCGGGACAGGCGAGGATCTCCAGCAGTTCCTTGTCGATCATCTCTCACCGCTCCAGGTCCGGGCTCGGGGCACCAGAAGATAGCGGGGGGCCAGCGATCCGGACAGCCGGCCCCGGGGGGAAATTCCTTCCCCTCGAGGTCCGGATTGTTCCGGTCCGGCCCACCTCGAGCCCCGCCATACCCTCTCGGGGGAAGTGTCTCCAAGGGGCAGTAAAATATGGTACTTGCGGAAGTTTCTCACGAGCTTTTCCACGGTCCGGCCCGGGCATTGCATGGGAGCCAGGGAGCCAGTCCTTCGGACCCCTGTCGAAGAGAGGACGACCGTGGAAACGATCGATACCCCGCAGACGCCCGGCCGCGAGGAGAGGCTCGCCGCCGTCGTCGAACGCTGCCTCGAGAGCGAGGCGGCGTACAAGCTGTTCGAGAGGCTGGGAGCCATCGCCCGTCTCCCCATCGAGGACCGACTCGCCTACGTGGCGCGCGTAAGGGACTCGGGGTGGTACACCGAGGATGAGGTCCACGCCATCGAGAGGCTCGTGGTGAGCGGTACGGCGAAGTCCTTCCAGGAGGTGATCGACCAGATCCGGGAGGAACGGGTGCAGCACGAGATCGAGAGGCTGACCCGGTAGGCCGTGGAGAGCGCCGCCTAGTCGGCCAGCCGGTGGGCGTGCTGCTGGATCTTGGCGACCGCCTCGGCGATGCCGGCCGTGTCCTCCTCGCTGCCGAGGAGCAGGTTCTGGGTGAGCCAGACCGCCTCCTCGGCGCAGATGCGCTCCGTGACGGGGTGGTTCACGGTGGAGTAGTCCGGGCGTCCGCCGAAGGCGGGGGAGTCCAGAGGGTAATCGCGGAAGCGGGCCTGGAAGGCCGGCTCGCGGTAGAGAGGTCTGTACCCGGAGGCGCAGGGGATGCCCTCGGCGCTCAGGGCTTCCAGGAAGCGCTCCCTGGACACGCCGGCGAAGGCGGCTGGATCGTAACGGAAGACGAACAAGTGGTAGGCGTGGCGGCTGACGCGCGCGTCCACGTCGAGGGGGCGGATCCCCTCGATCTCGGACAGCCGCTCGGCCAGGAGGGCCGCGTTGCGGGATCGCAGCAGGCTCTGGTCCTCGAGGTTGCGCATCTGGCTGAGGAGCAGGGCCGCCTGGAACTCGGACATGCGGTAGTTGCCGCCCACGAGGGCATGCTCGTACCAGGCGCCGGTGCGGGTGCGCCCGCAGTTGTGGATCGACCAGGCGGCCTCGGCCAGATCGTCGTCGTCGCTGAGGATGAAGCCGCCCTCGCCGGCGTTGAGATTCTTGCTGGCCTGGAAGCTGAAGGTGCCGAGATCGCCGATGGCGCCGACGCGGCGGTTTCGCCACTCGGCGCAGTGCGCCTGCGCGGCATCCTCGATCAGAACGATGCCGCGGGACCGGCAGTGCCGGGCCAAGGCGTCGAGGTCGGCCGGCTGGCCGGCGAAGTGGACGGCGACGACGGCGCGGGTACGCTCCGTGACAGCGGCTTCGACGGAGTCCGGATCGATGCAGTATGTGGCGGGGTCGACGTCGACGAAGACGGGCACCGCCCCCACGAGGGCGACGGAGGCGGCGGTGGCGACGAAGGTGTAGGAGGGGACGATCACCTCGTCCCCGAGGCGGACGCCGGCGGCCTCCAGGGCCACCTGCAGGGCCGCCGTGCCGCTGCTGACGGCGATTCCGTGCCGTGCCTGGTGGAAGCGAGGGAAGCGGCGCTCGATCTCGGCGACGCGGTCTCCGAGAAACCAGCTCCCGGAGCGCAGGACCTCGAGGATCGCGGACTCGTCCTCGGCCCCGAAGACGGGCCAGGACGGGAACGGATCGGATCGGAGGGGGGCGCCGCCGAGGAGGGCGGGTCCGGCGGCCGAGGCGGACGCGGTGGTCACTGCGAATCCCCGCTCAGACCCGGACGCCCTGCTCCTTGAGGTACTTGAGGACACCCTTCTTGTTCATGGTGCGAAGGGCCCGCGCCGACAGCCGGAGGGTGACCGTGCGGCCTTCCTCGGGGATGTAGATGCGCTTCTTGATGAGATTGGGGCGCTGAACGCGCTTGGTCTTGCGTTGCGAGTGGCTGACGTTGTTGCCCGCCATTCGGCGTTTGCCGGAGACCTGACAGACCCTGGCCATCGTCACCTTCCATCAGCGGAGTGGAAACGCAAAATGATAGAAATCACAAGGAGATAGGTCAACCCGGCAGGCCTTGACAGTCCAGGGTGGCAGAGGGAACTTCTCATGCTTCTCAGGCTTCTCTATCCGAAGCCCAAGAAGGTCCCCACCTGCTGAACCGACTCGAGAGCGCTCACCTGCGGTTGCATCGCCCCCATCTCTGTCACCGAACGGCAAGATTCGGGATCGCGGTCCTTGCGGCGGCGGCGTCCACCCTCTCCGCGGAGGTTCGCCTCGTCGCCGCCGGCCCGGGTTTCGCCCGCGTCCTCTACGAGGGACCTGGGCTCGCGGACTCGCTGGCGGCGCCGCCCCTCCACCGGTTCGTGGACTCGGCCCTTCTCGGCGTGCCCCTCCAGGGACAGGCGGAACTGGAGGTTCTGGCGGCCCGGGAGGCCGGCACAACCACCCTCGCCGAGGTGCCGGAGGACGCGCCGCCGGACGGCCCTGCACGCCTGGAGCCCCCGGCGATGCTGCGCCACCAGCGGGTCGTGACACTCGCCTTCGGGCCCCGCCGGAACGCGGACGGGTCGGCCGTCATCTACGACAGCGTCCTGGTGGAGGTCCGGTTCGCCCAGGACCCGGGCCGGCCGCCCCGGCCGGACGCCTTCGAGACATCCTACCGGGCGACCATCCTCAACTACGAGCAGGCCCGCCGATGGCGGCAGCCGAGGCCCGCGGCAGCGAGACCGGCGGCCCCGGCGGTGACTCCCCGGACCGGGATGTTCCGGGTCGAGGTTCGCGGCGAGGGGATCTACCGGGTGACGGCTGCTGACCTGGAGCAGGCGGGGGCCGATCTCGAGGGCGTAGACCCGGCCCGGATCCGCCTCCTGTACGGCGGCGGCTGGGCCATCGGGATAACCAGCGGCATACCGTCCGGCCCGTCCCTGCGGACGGTGGCGTCAGTCGTGGAGTCCGGCGGCGACGGCCGCTTCGACGGGGAGGACCACATCCTGTTCTATGGCGTGGGACCGGAGCGGTGGGTGTGGAAGACCGGCCCCGGCTTCGTCTGGCAGAAGAACCCCTACACGAAGGACAACGTGTACTGGATCGACCTCGACGGTGACGTGGACGGTCTCCGTGCCAGCGAGGGATCCGGCCCCGGCGGTGCTCCCTTCGCGGTCGTCGACCGCTACCGGGCGCGTCTCCACGAGGAGGACGATCACCTGATCGCCTTTCAGTTGAATGGGGCCAGTTCGGGGTACGAGTGGTTCTGGGAAGAGTTCGCAGGCAACGCCCGCAACTTCACCTTCGTCGTCGACGACGCGCTGCCGGAGGTCCCCGTCCTCGCGAGGGTGCACTTCAAGGGGTCCAAGAACACCTCCCAGGCCTTCGAGCTGCGCTGGAACGGCGACAACCTGGGCCGGTTCTCCTTCAGGACATCCAGACCGCACACGATCGAGGTA
>JAJDTN010000148.1 GCA_022827165.1 Candidatus Latescibacterota bacterium | reverse complement strand
CCTCGCCGGCGGCGGCGGCGTGGTCCTGCTGGTGATCGACGCCCTCGGCCACGCCTCCCTCGGTTCGGTCCTCGGCGACCGCACCCCGCACCTGAGGCGCCTGGCCGCGGAGACGCCGGGCGGCCTGCAGCGGCTGACCTCGATCTTCCCCTCCACCACGGCCGCCGCCCTCAACAGCCTGGCCACCGCCCAGCCGCCGTCGGCCCACGGCGTCCTCGGCCACACCCTCTGGCTGGAGGAGGTGGGCTCGATGGTCGGCATGCTCACCCTCCGCCCCCTCGGAGAGGACGAGCCGCTCTCGGAGGAAGCGGTGCGCCGCGTGCCCACGGTCTACGAGCGCCTCGCCCGCGCCGGCGTGCCGTCGACGCTGATCACCGACGCCGCATACGAGGGCGCCCCCTTCACCAACCTGATCCAGGAGGGGGCGCGGTTCCTGGGCCACCGCAGCCTGTCGCACCTGTGCCACCTGTTGGGGCAGGCCCTCGGCGAGGCCCCGGGGAGGCGCGCCTTCTACTCCCTCTACTGGCCCGTCATCGACACCCTCTCCCACCTCTACGGACCGGACGGCGCCGAGCCGTCGGAGGCCTGCCGCCTGGAGATGGAGTTCATCGACCTGATGGTCGGCAAGGTGCACGGCCTCTGCCGGGAGCATGGCTGCAGCCTGCTCGTCACCGCCGACCACGGGCAGACCCGGGTCGATCCCGACCTCGCCCTTGTCGTCGAGGGACCGCTGCGGGAGGCCCTCTCCCGCCCCCCCGGCGGCGGCCGGCGCGCCCTCTACCTGACCGCCCGCGACCCGGAGCGCCTGCTGTCCGACGAGGGCTTGCGGGAAGCGACGGAACGGCTGCTGCCGGCGGACGAGGCCGTCGACGCGGGCTGGTTCGGCGGCCCCTGCGACGGCATCCGCTCCCGCCTCGGCGATGTGGTGGCCCTGGCGGGGCCGGGCCGGCAGCTGGTCTACGACTACGGCCGCGGCAAGACCCTCCAGCGCGGCAGCCACGCCGGCCTCACGGCGGAGGAGATGTACGTGCCCCTCATGGCGGCCGCCCCCTGACCCGGCCGCCCGCGGCATGCCCCGCCAGCCCCCGCACCTGCCGGCCTCGGAGGCCGGCCTCGACGAGGCCCTGCAGAGCGGCCTGGAGGGCGGCGCCCTGCTGTTCACCACCAACCCCGGCCTCGAGGATCTCGCCGCCGCGGAGTTGTGCGAGGGCCTGGCGCCCCTCGGCCTGGCGGCGCCGGAGATCCGCCTGCAGCTCAAGCCCTGGGGCTTCGGCGGCCATCTCCTGGTGCTGCTGCCGCGGGTCGACGACGCGGTCACCGCCGCGGCCCTCGCCATGGGCACCATCCACCACGTCCTGCACCCCCTCTACGGCTTCGACTTGCCCGCCGACCCCGGCGCCGGCCTCGACCACATCCACGCGCAACTGGGCGAGCGCGGCGTCCCCGCCCTCGGCGAGGACGGCGTCGCCTCCTTCCGCGTCACCACCCGGCGCAGCGGCGAGCACCCCTTCTCCAGCATCGACGTGCAGCGGCGGGCCGGCGCCGCGCTCTTCGAGCGTTACCGGCGGGCCGTGGACCTCACCGGCTTCGACCGCGAGGTCCGCGTCGACGTGCGCGGCCACCGCTGCCTCGTGAGCGTGCAGCTCACCCGGGACCCCCTCAGCCGCCGGCAGCACCGCCTCTACAACCCGGGGGCGGCGCTGAAGGCCAACGTCGCCTGCGCCCTGCTGCGCCTGGCCGGGGTGGAGCGCGGGCGCCTGCTCGACCCCTTCTGCGGCTCGGCCACCATTCCCATCGAGGCGGCGCGCCTGCACCCGGGGCTGGAGATCGCGGCCAGCGACTACTCCCCCCGCGCCGTGGACGGCGCCCGACGCAACCTCGAGGCCGAGGGGCTGGACGGGCGCGTCTCCCTGGCTCTCCACGACATGACGGACCTGCCCGAGGTCCACCCGCCGGGGGGCTTCGACGCCATCGTCACCAACCCCCCCTTCGGCGTGCGCCTCGGCCGCGGCATGAACTTCCCCGCCTTCTACGCCCGCTTCCTCGACGTGGCCTCCCACCTGCTGCGACCCGGGGGCCGCCTGGTCTTCCTGGCGTGGAAGCGGGGTCTCATCGACAAGGCGAACCGGCCCGCCCGCCGGTTCCGCCGCCTCCACGTGCGCGTCGTCGAGACCGGGGGGATCTACCCGCGGATCTACGTGATGGAGCGGCGGGGGGATGGGGTGTCTCCCGCGCAGTGAGTGTCTTGGCCATGCGAACCTGCCGTCCCGGCCTGCTGGTCCTGGCCACTCTCCTGGGAGTCGCCCCCGCCGCCCACGCCCACGTCGGCGACCAGATCTACCCCATCTTCGAGCTGCTCGACGAGGACCTGCACCGCATCGACCAGACCGACGGCAGCATCGAGGACTGGTACGACGTCCTCGGCGAGCCGTCGCTGACGGGGGCCGACTTCTACTACCCGTACTCCAGCTACGATCCAACCAACTGCGACAACCGTTTCTGGCTCGCCTGGCACCGGCGCAGCGGCACCCTCTGGGTCGCCATGGAGCGCTTCGATGACATCTACCTCAACAACTATGCGGGAGAGATTCTCGAGGCCGGGCTCCCCAAGATGTTTCGCCCTACGATGTTCCGCTGGGATTCCTACTTCGGCTTCCTGGTCGACGGCGACCACTCCGGCGGCCGCTACCTGTTTGGACGCAACAGCTGCGACGGGTGCACGGTAGAGGAGACCAAGCTCCTCAACAACCGCCAGGCCCAGCACTGGCAGGCCATCGCCGAGACGACGGACGGCCAGCACGTGGGCTATGACGGCGCCGGCGAGTGGGTCGTGAGGGAGCCGTACGCCGCGGCCGGGGGCGGTGTCCTCGGCGCGACTCCCGCCACCTCGGTCACCGAGTTGATGGTAACCCCCTTCGACGACCTCATCTACGACGACGAGGCCGCTTCCACGGCCTCGCAGCTGTACCCTGGCAAGGTCATCGGCTTCAACATCCGCACGATCGACAACGACGCCACCGAGTACCCCGACGGATATGGGCCAAAGGAGTACCAGTGGCTGTCCGACAGGGTGTCCACCCTCAGCCTGGCCGATCTCTTCGTCGACGGCCTGCTCCTCGGCGCCGGAGAAGACCCCTCCCGCTACGACGACGTCTCCGCCGTGGGGCCGTCCTCCTGGGCGCGCATCAAGGCCGCCCTCGAGTAAGCCCCCGCCGCAAAGGAGGAGCACCATGCTTGCCTGCCTCGTTTCCCTGCTGACCCTGGCCCCGCTCCTGGGCCTCGCGAGCCAGGCCCACGCCCACGTCGGCGACGAAGTCTACCCCTTCTACGAGTTGCTCGACGAAGACCTGCACCGCATCGACCTGACCGACGGCAGCGTCGAGGACTGGCTCGAGGTCATCGGGGAGCCGTCCCTGTTCACCTCCGACTTCTGGAGGGGCTCGGAAAGCTGGCCCAGCGATCCCACGACCCTGGATGTCCGCGTCTGGCTCGCCTGGCACGGGAACAGCAGTACCATCTGGGTCGCCGTGGAGGCCTACGATGCCCGCTACGTAGGGGCCCTCGGAGACGAAGAGGAAACAGCAAACTACTGCTGGGCATGGGACGCCTGCATGGAGTTTTTCATTGACGGAGATCACTCCGGTGGTCGGTATCGCAGGTTCCCTGCCGGCGACCATACCGAGGAAGAGTTGGATCTGTTGAACTTTCGCCAGGCCCAGAAGTACTGGATGCCGATCGACCCGGCGGGGGACCAATTCGTTCGCTTCAGCGGGAGCGGCGAGTGGCTCACGGAGGACCCGTACGCAGCCGCCGGCGGCAGCGCCGTCGGCCGCACCCCGGCGACCTGGGTCTTCGAAGTCAAGGTGACGCCCTTCGACGCCCTCGTCTACAACGACGAGGGTCTTTCCCAAGCCTCGGAGCTGTACCCGGGCAAGACCATCGGTTTCGATCTCTGGCTCTACGACACTGACGAGGAACCTCCCTTTGTCTCTTCCACCGCCTACCTGCTCACGCCCTTGGAACTCTCCGTGAACCGTTTCTCCAGCCACTTCGTCGACGGCCTGCTCGTCGGCGCCGGCGAAGACCCATCCCGCTACGACGACGATTC
>JAJDTN010000344.1 GCA_022827165.1 Candidatus Latescibacterota bacterium | reverse complement strand
CGAGCTTGCGGTACAGGGTGCGCTCCCCGATCCCGAGCAGCTCGGCCGCCTTGCGGCGGTTGTTGCCCACCTGCTCCAGGGCCCGGGAGATGGCGTCGCGCTCCAGCTCCTTCAGCGACGGCGGCACCCCGTTGTCGTCCTCCCCCAGGTCGGCGGCCTCGCCTGCTCCCGCGTCCTCGTCGACTTGGTACACGGGCCGCACGGGACGGGGTACGGCCGTCGCTCTGCCTTCCTCGATGGTCCGCCTCAGGTCGGCGACCTCCCGCTTGAGGTCGAGGAGGGCGAAGTAGATCAGCTCGCGCTCCGACTGATCCGGGGTCTTCAAGGTCGGGACGGGCAGGTTGACACCGAGATCCGGCGCCCGCTCCAGATGGGGAAGCAGGTCGTCGGCATCGACCCGGCCGGCCGGTCCCAGGAAGACGAGATGTTCCACCAGGTTGCGCAACTCGCGGATGTTCCCGGGCCAGTCGTACTGGGCGAGGAGGTCGAGGCCCCGCGTGGTGAATCCGTGGAACCGGATACGGTCCTTCCGGCCCCGGCTGTAGATCTCGACGAAGTGCTCGAGGAGCAGTGGGATGTCCTCGCGCCGCTCACGCAATGGCGGCAGGTAGAGCTCGACGACCTTCAGGCGGTGGTAGAGATCGCGCCTGAACTCGCCCCGGCTCACCGAGGAGAGCAGGTCCTTGTTGCTGGCCGCCAGCATGCGCACATCGACCTCGATCGACTCGTCGCCGCCGATGCGGGTGACGCGCCGCTCCTCGAGGACCCGCAGCAGGCGCACCTGCGCCGAGCGGGCCATCTCTCCGATCTCGTCGAGGAACACCGTGCCTTTGTGGGCCTGCTCGAAGATGCCCCGGGTCTGCGACCGGGCATCGGTGAAGGCGCCGCGCTCGTGGCCGAACAACTCGTTCTCCAGAAGGTTCTCGGGGATGGCGGCGCAGTTGATCGGCTTGTAGGGCTTGTCGTCGCGGCCGCTGAAGTGGTGGAGGGCGCGGGCCACGACATCCTTGCCGGAGCCGCTCTCCCCGGTGATGAGGACGGTCACCGGCGTCGGGCCCACGAGGAGGATCTGCTCGCGCAGGGTCCGGATGGCCTCGGAGTTGCCGACCAGGTGTTGGCACAGGAAGCGGCTGCGTTCGAGCAGGCGGGAGACGGCCGCCGTGAGCTGGCCGCCGTCGACCGGCACCTCGACCACCTGCTCGAGGGGGCTGCCCCGGGAGAGCTCGTCCCAGGCGGCAGTGGAGCCCGCGGCCAGGACGACGACCGGCAACTCGCGGCGCTCGGCCAGCACCTCGGCGATCGACCGCAGGCTGAGGTCGGGGAGGTTGAGATCGACGAGGACGAGGCCGGCGCCCCGGTCGAGGAGCACGGGGAGCCGGCCGGCATCGCGCACCTCGATGACCTCGCACGACCCGTCCTGAAGCTCCCGGCTGCAGGCGTCGGCCAGTGCGGGGTCCTGGGTGAGCAGCAGGTAGCGGTTGCGGGCCATGGGTGGAACTCAGAGGAGGCGGCCGGGAATCGAACGCCCCCGGCGGGACCCCCGGCCGGTCCGGGTTGGACGCGACGCTTTGCAGACCATGCGGGAGCGTCCTCTTACCGGGCGGTGCCTCCAGGAATCCCCTGGATGCGCTCGTGGGCGGCGCGGCCGTATTCGCTGCCGGCGCCTTCGCGGTTGATGATCCTCTGGTAGATGCTGCGCGCCTGATCGAACTCTCCCAGCTGTTCGTGGCAGCCGGCGCGCTGGAAGTCCGCGGAGTTGATCCAGTTGACGCTGGCATCGGCGCCGTGGAAGGCGACCTGGGCGAAAGCCTGGATCGCCATCCGGTACTCGCTCATGTTCTGGTAACACTGACCGATGTAGTAGCGGGCCTCGGCCGCGTCCTCTCCCTTGGCCCACTCCAGTACCTCCTCCAGGTACGAGATGGCCGCTCCGTACTGGCCGGTCTCCTTGAGGATGTATCCGATCTCCAACTGAACGTCCCGGCGGTCCGGGTGCTCGGGAAACTCCCTCTCGATGCGCCGCGCCACCCGCAGCGCCTCGTCCCACTGGTAGAGCCGCGAGTAGCAGCGCAACAGCTTGTAGGCGGCTTCCTGGCGTTGCGCCCGGGTCGCCCGCGGCGACTCGAAGACGCGGCGGTACGCCCCTGCCGCCGGAAGCAGGTTGCCCAGGGTCTGGTGAAAGGCCCCGAGTCGGAGATGGACATCGGCCGAGAAAGGCGAGTCCGGGTAGCCGGCGGCGAACTCGGACTGGGCCTTCAGGGCCTGCTCGGTGCTCTCCTCGCTCGGCTCCGAACGCATGCGTTCCCACTCCGCCGTGGCGGCGAAGTAGGCTCCGGCCCCGGCCGGGTCGGAGGCCATGCGCGCCAGCAGGCCCTCCGGATCCCGGCCCCAGGAGGCCTGAGCGGGCTTCTTGGCGGCGTCCTCGGCGACCTCGGCGAAGTGCTTGCGCGCCGCCTCCCACTTGCCGGCCTTCAGCAGCACCCGGCCTTCGTACAGACGGAACAGATAGGGCCACACGCCGTCGTCTCCAAAGCGCTCCCGGTGCCGCTTGGCCCAGCTCTTGGCCTCCTTGGTCCTGCCCAGCTCGAAGAGGCTGACCACGGCGCGGCCGATGTCGCCAGCCGTGGCTTCGTCGCTCTCGAGCCGGGGCGCGTACACGGTCCAGGCCCTGCCGTAGCGCTCCGCCTCGAAGTGGAGCTCGCCGGCGCCCAGGTCTGCGGCGGTGCGCGGGGGGCCCCGGACCCTCGAATAGGCGGCCAACGCCTCGTCGGCCCGACCGAGGCGGGCGAGCAACCGGCCTCTGGCCAACTGCAGCGAGTCCGCGGAACCGGCACCCTCGGCGAGGAGGCGCTCGTAGAGGGCCAGGGCCGCCGGGAGGTCCCCCGCCCGGTCGTGGGCGCGGGCAAGCCGGAATCGCAACACCCCGTCCAGATCGCCGTCGGGATCCGTTGAGACCAGGGAGGAGAGCAGTTCCCCCGCCCGCCGCGGCTCTCCGAGGCGGAAGTGGATGTCGGCCAGGAGTTCTTGCGACTCCCGCCGACCGTCGAAGTCGGGATAGGCCTGCAGCTCGCCGAGGGTCATCGCCGCCTCCTCGAAGCGGCCCGAACGGGCCAGGGCGCCTCCGAGGGTGGCCAGCACCCGCGGCTGCAGATCGCTTCCGGAGACCTGGGGCAGCAGCGCGCTCAGAGCGTCGACGGCCCCTTCGATCTCTCCCGTCCGCAAGCGCACGACGGCCCGGCCGAAGCGGGCGTGGGTCGCCCATTGGGTGTCGCCGGCCTCGCTCAGCAGACGGGCGTACACCGAGTCCGCTCCAGCCAGCCGGCCGGTATCGCCCTGGGCTGCCTCGAGCCGTGCGTCGGCGAGGCCGATCAGGGCCCGGGCGCGGGTCTCGCGGGTGTCCCCGGACAACGGGTTCCGCTCGAGGAAGGCGGCGTAGCCGGCCTCCAGCGTGCGCTGTCTCCGATCCTGGGGCGCGGAGTCGGCGATCGACTCCGCACGGCGAAGCTGGGCCATCCTCGACCACTCGCCGGCTCCGCTCTCCCCCAGAAGGGCGTCCTCCTCCAGGGCCAGCGCGTACAGGGAGTCGCCGGCGGCGCTCCGCCCCTCGAGCCGACGCTGGCGGGCGAGCCGGTAGAGGCAGTCGGCCAGGTGGAACCGGGCCTCGGCCGCGGTCGGGTCGTCCGGATAGGATGCGGCATAGATGCCCCAGGCCCGCACGGCACCCGGGAAGTCCTGGTGGTCGCGCAGGATGCGGGCCACGTCGAGCAGGATCCGGCGGCGGGGCACTCCCGTCAGCTCGTCGATCCACTTCTGCTGCAGGGCCAGGGCGAGGCCGTCCGCGTCGGTGATGGTGTAACCGTCGAGATATTCGACGCGCTGACTTACCCGGGAGGCGCGGGGATGGCGCGGAAAACGCTCGAGGAAGTTGCGGTACTCGGCGACCGCCAGCCTGCGGGCGCCGGCGCCGTCGTAGGCGTCGGCAAGCCCGTACTGGGCATCCGCGGCCAACGGACCGGAGTCTCGACTCAGGGCCGTGAACAACCGGACCGCTTCGTCATGGTAGCCGCTGGCGTCGTAGACCTGGGCCAGGTGAAGGCGGGTGAGGTCGCGTTCGGCCTCCGACTCCGGGAAGGCGGCCCCCAGGCGCTCGGCGTCGTCGAGATAGCGGAGGAACCACGAACGGGCCCGGGGGAGGTCCCCCTGGCGGCGGTAGAGGGCCCCGAGCTGGCGCACGGCCGCGGCCGCGTGCGCCGGGGGGGCACCCCCGCTCGAAGGACTTTGCACGAGGTCCAGGAACAGGCGTACCGCGGGTGCGAATCGGCCGGTCTGTCCTAGAGAGATTGCGCGTCCGAGCATCGCTCGGCCACGCAACGGGTCGTCCACGCCCGGTGCGCCGGTCTGCGACAGCGGTTCGTAGAGCGCCAGGGCCTCCTTGTGACGCCCGGAAAGCCGGAGGGCATCGGCATACCCGACCCGGGCCCTGGCCCTCCGGCCTGGATCCCGGATCGCCGTGGCCGCTTCCCGATAGGCGGTCACCGCTTCGTGGTAGCGGCCGCGGTCCATGTGGTGGCTGGCCAGGACCAGGTGGGCGGAGTCGCTCTCGGCGCTGCGGGGGAAGGCCTGATGCAGCCTCCTGAAGGCGGTGGCGCCAGCCGCGGTGCGGCCGAGGAACAGGTGGATCTGCCCGGACAGCAGCAGGGCGTCCCGGGCCTCTTCGCTGGCCGGGGCGGCCTTCCGCACCGCGCCCAGCAGATCCTGGGCGGCCTCGGGGTCGCCGCCGGCAAAACGGACCCTGGCCAGTTGGAGCCGGCCCTGGCGCGCCGACCGCGTGGCGCCATACTCGGAGAGGAGTTCGTCGTATACCCGCACGGCGTTGGCCGCGTCGCCAGCGCGCAGGTGGTTGCCGGCCGCCTGCAAGAGGGCGCCGGCGGCGAACCCGCTCTCGCTGTAGAGGCGTTGCACCTCCTCGAAGGCCTCGGCGGCCTCCTCGAAGCGGTCCAGTTGCTGCAGGCAGTCGGCGCGCTCGCGCCGGGCCTCGGCCACCGAGAGGTGCCCGGAGTGTCGCTCGACAAAGCTGTCGTACGCCGGCACGGCCTCTGCGCAGCGCGAGCTGCGGGCATAGGAGCGGGCCAGCAGCAGCCGGGCATCGGGCACGTTGGCGTGGCCGGGGTGGTTGCGGATGAAGTCGGCGAAGAGCTGGGCGGCGGTGGCGTAGTCGGCCATCTGGCGGTAGAGGTTGCGGGCCAGCAGCCACTCGTCATCGGCGTCGGGCCATGCGGGGACGGCCCCCAGGAGGGTGAGGCAGACGAGGGCGGCATGGGAACCGCCTGGACGGTTCCTCGCCGGGGATCGATCCATGCTGGAGGGTGGAGGCAGGGCCGCCATGGCGGCAGGTCTTTCGGATGAGGGCACCCGGACGGGTGCCTTATATTCAATCTGTTCCGCGAGTATACCAGTCCTTCGGATCAGGGTCAAGACGTGTCAAAGCAATCACTTACGTCCTCTGGTGGCGAGTTGGTGGAGAGCGCCCGGGCGAAGCTGAACCTCGGGTTGCGGGTGCTGTCGCAGCGGCAGGACGGGTTTCATGACCTAGTCGGATTGTTCCAGACCGTCAGCCTCGAGGACCGGCTGTACATGCGCCCGGCGCGGCATCTCGAGGTGACCTGCTCCGACCCGGCCGTGCCCTCAGGCCCCGAAAATCTGGCCTACCGGGCCGCCGAGCTCTATCTGCGGGAGGCCGGCGCCGTGCCCCGGCACGTGCACATCGAGAAGGCGATTCCCGCAGCCGCCGGACTGGGCGGAGGCAGCGCCGACGCCGCCGCCGTGCTCAGGGGGCTGGACCGGGCCGCCTCTCGCCCGCTGGGCATGGGGGCCCTGTCGCGGATGGCTGGACAACTGGGCTCCGACGTGCCCTTCGCCCTCGAGGGGGGGACCGCCCTGGTCGAAGGCCGCGGGGAACGGCTCCTGCCACTGCGGTGGAGCGCGGAGCCCGTGTGGTACGTCCTCGTCTGTCCGCCGGTTCCGGTCGACACCGCCTGGGCGTACGCGGAGCTGGACCGGCAGCGGCGGGACAGCCCCATCGACTTGTCGGAACCCGACCCGTATCGTACGTTCCTGAAGCACGTACGCGGCGGGCTCGTCGACCCGAATCGGTTGTGGTCGGTGCTGCACAACGACTTCCAGCCGCTCGTCGAACGCGCCAAACCCATCGTCGCCCGAGCCAGCCAGTCGCTGGCCGCCACGGACCCGCTGGCCCATTCGATGTCGGGCAGCGGCGCCACCGTTTACGGCATCTACGACGACCGGACCGCCGCGAATCGCGCCGCCCAGGGGCTGCGCGAAGCGGGGTTTCCGGTCTTTCTGTGTACGCCGTGTCCGTCCTCTCCATGAGCGGCGGACGGGCAGGTTGCCCGGTCGTTCAACTGGTAGGACAACGGATTTTGGTTCCGTCTATCGAGGTTCGAGTCCTCGCCGGGCAGCCAATACTTCGAAGAAGGTAGGTCATGGCGGTTGCCTTGCAGATCTCTCAGCGCGACACGATCGAACTGACCATCGAGCCCCGCCAGGAGCGGGGCAAGGGTGCCGTGGGCCGCCTGCGGCGCGAGCAGGCCATGCTTCCCGGCATCCTCTACGGGCACAAGCAGGAGCCGCTGGCCTTCAAGATCGTCGCCCATGATCTGGAGCGCGCCCTCTTCGGTGGAGGTCAGAACTCGATCTTCATGCTCCACGAGAAGGAGGACGAAAAGGTGGAGCGGGCCGTGGTCCGGGAGATCCAGTACCACAAAGTGCGCGGCGACGTCATGCACATCGATTTCCTGCGCATCGATCCGGACGAGGAGCTGACCGTCGCCGTGCCCATGATGACCACGGGCACCCCGGTTGGAGTGCGGGTCGGCGGTGGTGCCGTGCAGCACAGCCTGACCTCCATCACCATGAGTTGCATCGCCTCCGAGCTTCCCTCCCAGGTCTCGATCGACATCAGCGACCTCGAAATCGGGGACAGCATCCACGTGAGCGACCTGCTCGAGGTGGAACCGCGCATCGTAACCGATGGCGGAGTCACCATCGTCAGCGTGCTCTCCCCACGGCTGACCATCGAGGAAGAGGAGGCCGCCGCCGCCGCCGAGGAAGCCGAGGAGGGGGAGGACATGGAAGGCGAAGGCGAGGGCGAAGGGGAGGAAGGAGACGGGGACGCCGAGAGCGGCGAGGCCTCCGAGGGCGGCACCGAGAGCCAGGACTGAGCCCCGTCGACCGCACCGATGCCCGTCCTCGTCGGGCTGGGCAATCCCGGCCCAAGGTATGCCGGCACCCGGCACAACATCGGCTTTCGTGTGGCCCAGGCTCTCCTGGGTGGCAGGGGCACGTGGGTGAGGGAGGAGGCCGCCGAGACCGCCCGGGTACGGATTGCCGGCGAAGAGGTGCTGCTCGTCAGGCCTCAGAGTTTCATGAACCGCAGCGGCGAGGCGGTTCGGGTCCTGTGGGAGCGCGGAGGGCTCGCGCCGGAGGAGATCCTGGTGGTCCTCGACGACTTCCTCCTCGACTTCGGCCGCCTGCGGCTCCGGCGGGGAGGCTCCGACGGCGGCCACAACGGGCTGGCGTCGGTGCTGGAGGTCCTGCAGACGGACCGGGTTCCCCGGCTGCGACTGGGCGTCGGGCCGGTGCCGCCGGGTGAGAGCGACATCGACTTCGTGCTGGCCCCCTTCGCACCTGGCGAAGAGGTGGCGGGACTGGTCGAGCGAGGCTGCGCGGCGGCGCGCTGCTGGGCGGCGGAGGGCATCGAGGCGGCCATGAATCGCTTCAACGGATACCCGGCACTGGAGCGGACGGCTCCACCGTCCGTCGCATCAAAAAAGGACGAGGAGGATAGGTAGGCTCATGGAAGCGTGGACGACGACGGCCCCCTGGCTGGGCGTGGCGGGTCTGGTCGTCGCATTCATCATATATGTCCGCCTCAAGGCGGGGGATACCGGATCGGCGGAGATGGTGGAGATCTCCGACGACATCCACGAAGGGGCGATGGCCTTCCTCAAACGGGAGTACTCCATCCTTCTCCTGTTCGTCGCCGTGGTCTTCGTCGCCCTGTGGCTGGGTGTGGGGGCGCGCACGGCGGCGGCCTTTCTCGCCGGAGCGGGATCTTCGATTCTGGCGGGATTCTCGGGCATGAAGGCGGCCACACGCGCCAACGTCCGCACCACGCAGGCGGCCAACCGGGCTGGCCAGGGGCCGGCCCTTTCCATGGCCTTCGCCGGCGGCGCCGTGATGGGGCTGGCCGTAGCCAGCCTGGGGCTGCTAGGCATCTCCCTGCTCGCGCAACTGTTCGGAGTCTGGGAAGACGCGTCCAACGCCGCCGTCATCAACGGCTTCGCCATGGGGGCCTCGTCCATCGCCCTCTTCGCCCGCGTCGGCGGCGGGATTTTCACCAAGGCGGCCGATGTCGGCGCCGACCTGGTGGGGAAGGTGGAGCAGAACATCCCCGAGGACGATCCCCGCAACCCTGCGGTCATCGCCGACAACGTGGGTGACAACGTGGGCGACGTAGCGGGCATGGGCGCCGACATCTTCGAGTCTTACGTCGGCTCCGTCATCGCCACCATCGCCATCGCCGCCACCGCCACGGTGGCAACCCTTGGCGCGCTGGCGCCAGGGCTGGCCGCAGACCAGGCCCGTCTGGTCGCCATGGCCTATCCCCTCACCGTCATCATGGTGGGCCTGATCGCAAGCCTTGCGGGCGTGCTGGCCGTGCGGATCCTCCAGAACACGGACCCCGGCGCCGCTCTGCGATACGCCACCTTCCTGTCAGCGGCTCTCATGGTCGCCGGCGCCTGGTGGACGGGAGACCTGCTGGGACTCGGCACCGGGGCCTTCCTGGCCGTCCTCTTCGGCAGTCTGGCGGGCATCGTCATCGGACTCCTCACGGAGTACTACACCGGCGGCAAGCCGGTGCGGAAGATCGCCGAGTCGTCCAGGACGGGCGTGGCCACCAACATCATCGGCGGGCTGGCGGTGGGCTTCGAGAGCGTCGCCTTCCCGATTCTGTTCATCGCCCTCGCCATCGGTCTGGCCTTCCACTTCGCCGGCCTCTACGGCATCGGCATCGCCGCCGTGGGCATGCTGGCTACCGTGGGCGTGACCATGTCCGTCGACGCCTACGGCCCCATCGCCGACAATGCAGGCGGCATCAGCGAGCAGGCCGGCCTCGGCGAGGACACGCGTCGGATCACCGATGGGCTCGACGCCCTCGGCAACACCACGGCGGCCATCGGCAAGGGGTTCGCCATCGGATCGGCGGCGCTCACCGCCCTGGCCCTGTTCTCGGCCTACAACAACACCGTGCAGCAGGCCATGGGAGGGCAGGAGCTGGTCGTCGACGTCACCGCTCCCGTGGTCGTCATCGGGCTGTTCATCGGCGCCATGATCCCCTATCTCGGCGCCGCCATGACCATGACCGCCGTCGGCGGTGCCGCCTTCCAGATGATCGAGGAGGTGCGCCGGCAGTTTCGCGAGATTCCCGGGCTGATGGAGGGGACGGCGAGGCCCGACACGCGGAGCTGCGTCGACATCGCCACCGTGGCGGCCCTGCGCAAGATGATCGCCCCGGGCCTGCTGGCCGTCCTGGCCCCGGTGGCGGTCGGATTCCTTCTGGGTCCCAAGGCCCTCGGCGGCATGCTGGCCGGGGCGACCGTATCGGGCGTGCTCGTGGCATTGATGATGGCCAACAGCGGCGGCGCCTGGGACAACGCCAAGAAGTACATCGAGCAGGGCCATCTCGGCGGCAAGGGCTCGGAGCCGCACCGGGCGGCCGTCGTCGGCGATACCGTGGGCGATCCCTTCAAGGACACCTCGGGCCCCTCGATGAACATCCTGATCAAGCTGATGTCCGTCATCTCCCTGGTCCTGGCCCCGCTGTTCGTCGACTACGGCCTGAACCTTTTCTGATCCCGAAGCGAGGCAGACAAGCGTATGGCAAAGAAGTACGAGCTGGTCCTCATACTCGATCCCCAGGCCGGCGACACCCAGCTGGAGACCGCCGTCGAGAACTACAAGAAGCGGCTGGAGGCGGCCGGCGCCGAGGTGGAGCAGGTCGTCAAGTGGGGCCTGCGCAAGCTGGCCTACACGTCGATCGCCCTGCGGCAGCGGCAACAGGGCTTCTACGTCCTCTACCAGTTCTCGGCCGACAGTGAGCGACTCGGTCCGGTGGAGGAGGACCTCAAGCTGGACGAGTCCGTGCTCCGCCACCTGGTAGTCGCCGTTCCGGGCGAGTTCCTGAGCGTGCCGCAACTGGCGCCGGAGAACGTCTACATCTACCAGTCTCCCGACCGAGGCCGGGACCGCCGCGGGCCCCGGCGTGACCGGGACCGCCGCGAGGACGGCCCCCCCCGTCCCGACCGGGACGGTCGTGGACCGGCCGAGGGCGCCGAAGTCGCCGGGGTGGCCACCCCGGACCGCCCGGCCAGGGGAGAGGACGGAGGAGAGGAGGCCGCCTGAGACGGCGTCGGCGACCGCTGCCCGGCACGGGGAACTGAACCTTGTCCCTGTTGGCCAGTCTGGTCCTCGTGGCGGCAACCCTTCTCGGCGCGCGCCGGTTCGGAGTGCGCAGCGTGGCCCTGCCCGCCTGCCTGCCCATCCTGTTGTCCTTCAGCGGGGCCTTTCACTGGGCGATGGGGCTGGCGCCGGCGCCGTTGATCGGCTGGCTGGCGGCGGTGCAGGTCGAGAGGGGCCGGGGCTACGGCCAGATCATCGCCTTCGCTTCCCTGCCGGGCCTGGTCCTGGGCCTGGCCCAGGTGGGCGGCTTTCTCGGGGTGGACGGCCAGCGTGAGCAAGTGGCGTCCGAAGTGACCCGCTTCCTGGAGGGAAGCGCCGCCGAGGCCCAACTGGGGGACCCGGAGATGCTTCAGCAGTTGGTGGAGATGGTCCTGGTCTTGCTGCCCGGGGTCGCCTATCTCTCCATCCTGCTGATCGCCGTCTGCGGCTACCGCCTCGCCCAGGCGGCCTGCCCATGGGTGGGCACCACCCTGCCGCCGGCCGTGCCCCTGCGCCATTGGCGGATGTGGGAGGAGTTGATCTGGGTCGCGATCGGCGCCCTGGCCCTGCTGCTGATCGGCGGCGAGACCTTTCGCGGGCTGGCTGTCAACGCCGCGCTGGTCATGATGCTGCTGTATGCGGCCCAGGGCCTGGGGCTGGTCCGGCACCTGCTGTGGCGCCTGGGCGCCCAGCGCTTCCTCGTCGTCCTGGTGTACGCGCTGCTGGCCTTCACCTCCAGTTTCTCGGTGATGGCCCTGGCGTTCTCGGGACTGGCGGACAACTGGTTCGACTGGCGCCGGATCGGACACCGGCGCGAACGCGAATCCGATCAGGAGGTGGACAAGTGAAGGTCATACTGCTCAGAGACGTGGACACCCTTGGGACCGCCGGCCAGATCGTGACCGTGGCCGACGGCTATGGACGCAATGCCCTGATCCCCAAGCGGCAGGCCCTGCTGGCAACCGACGCCAACGTGGCCCTCTTCGAGTCCCGGCGCCGGCAGCACGAGGCCGCCGCCGAGCGCGAGAAACGGGCCGCCGAGGACGTGGCCGTGGAGTTGGAGAAGGCGTCGCTCACGGCCCAGGTCAAGGTCGGCGAGGGAGATCGCCTGTTCGGATCGGTGACGGCCCAGAACATCTCCGATCTGCTCAAAGAGCAGGGACACGACGTCGATCGTCGAGACATCGAGCTGGAGGAGCCGATCCGCGCCCTGGGTGTTTACAGCGTGCCGGTTCAGCTTCACACCGGGGTGAAGGCCACCGTCAAGCTCTGGGTCGTGAAGGAGTAGCGCCGAGAGGACGCCCCCCGGTGGCATCGCCCCTGCCGCGGTCCGGGTTCAGGTGCTCCGGACAGGCCTCGGTACTCGTGAAGGTCCCCCTCTCCGTCCTTGGATCTCTCCTGCTGGCCTCCTGTGCTCCTCAGGACGGCCCGGGGCCCTTCGAGCAGACCGAGGACCGCGTCTGGCGCCTCGTCAACCGCAGCCACACCGGCGCCGACGGGATCTTCGTTCAGGCTACCTTTCGCACCTTCGCCTACGAGACCGCCCGCATCTATGCCGAGGCCGAGACCGCCGGCCTCGGGCAGGAGCAGGTCACCAGCCGGCTGCGGGAGTTCGTCTACGCCTACATCGACGCGCCCTATCCCACGGAGGACGGCACCGACGTCAACAGCCTGTACCTCCAGTACCTGGTCTACGTCAACCCCGACTTCGACGTCACCAATCCGCTGCAGAAGGCGCAGTTCGACACCTGGCGGGGGCAGTACGTGCGCCGCCTCCTCGGCATCCTGTACGACAGCAAGTATCCCCTGCTCCGACCGGTCTACGACGAGCGCTGGGGGTACGGCCTCTACAGCCGCCTGGTCTTCACCATCTACATCGACGGAGAGGAGTCGGGGGCGCACCCCTACATCGCCGACATCGGCGAGCGCACCTTCCTCATCGACGAAGCGGGGGGCCGTTACGCGCCGAGCGGGACGGCCGGGGCCTATCCGTACGAGTTCGACCGCCCCGGTCACGACCACCTCGAGAAGACGGCCGTCTATCGGGTGTACTTCCCCAACCGGCGGGCCGACCGCCGGACCCCGATCCTCACCGGCGACAGCCGGCGGGTCTCCCTCGTCATCGAAGGCCTGGGGTCCGACCTCGAGCGCCGGCTGGACTGGGACTTGCCGGTGGTGTACCCTGCGATGCCGTCACGGAGGCTTGTGCCGCCCCCGGACCCCGAGCCGACGCCCTGACCAGTCGGTCACCCGTTGTGCAGACCGTGCGATGGCTATGTCAGAGGATGCTCTTCATCAGCTGCTTCCCGTGATCGCCTTTCTCCCGCTCGCCGCCGTTGCCGTCATCCTCCCGGCGGCGGTCGTCGTGTGGGCTCGGGGCGCCACCAGGGAAGGCGAGCGGGTGGAGCAGCTGGCGACCCGGCTGCGCCGGCTGTGCGAGAGCACCGGCCGGCCGGAGATCCGAACCCTCCGTCCCCGGCTGCTGTCACCGGACGCGCAGACGGCCATCCGCTCGCTGGACCGGAGCCTCCGGTCCCTCGAACGCCACCAGGGGATCCGGAGCTGCCGGCTGCCGCATCACCGGTCGTTGTGGGGCAGCAAGGCCCTGATCGGAGACTTGGAGCAGCGCATCTTCCGGCTGGAACAGCGCGGCCTTCAGTAGAAGGGCTCCCGTGCGCCATCCCCGGATTTGCGCGGCAAGCCCGCGAAGCCGGCGGGGCTGCTCAAGCGCGTGGTCGAGACCAGCCGCAGCCACGACACGGCGGACGGGCCCGCTCAACCCTCCCGGCAGACCTCCCCTTCCCAAGGGCCGGGATCAAGCCCGAGGCGCCGGGCCCGGTCGCAGATGCGGCTCCAGGTGGTGTCGTCGATGGCGATGCCGGTCCGGCGGCGCTCGGCGGCGGTGGTGAACTCGGGCGAGCCGGGCAGCTGAATACTCCCAACCCTTGGGTCGACCCGGCTCGAGGTCACGTGGGCCACCAAGGCCTCCACCTCGCGGTCGTAGTGCTCGTCCTCGCAGAAGAAGGCGGAGTCCCACACGATCAGCATGAGGCCGTTGCTCCTCATCTCCACCTCGCCCGCGGCGCAGCCCTCGCCGGACAGCAGGCCTCCCAGGATCTCCACCATCATGCTCAGGCAGTAGCCCTTGTAGGCGACCACCCCGCCCATGGGCAGGATGGCGCCCTGGGGCGGTCCGACGAAGTCGGCGGGGTCGGTGGTGGGACGGCCCTCGGCGTCGGTGATCCAGCCCTCGGGGACCCGGACGCCCTGGTTGTGGGCGAGGCGGATCTTGCCCTCGGCGACGACCGAGGTGGTCATGTCGACGAGGATCGGGTCGGCGCCGCGACGAGGGGCGGCGAAGGAGACCGGGTTGGTGGACAGTTTCCCGTCGATGCCGCCGTAGGGCGGGATCTGGCGGCCGAGGCGCCCGGCGTTGACCCAGGCCATGCCGACCAGCCCCTGGCGGGCGACGGCCAGGGTGTAGGCCCCGATCCGCCCGAGATGGGAGCAGTTGCGCAGGCCGACGCTGCCGATTCCTTGGGCTCGGGCCAGCTCGACGGCCTTGTCGACGGCGTGGCGGCCTGCCACCTGGCCGAGGGCGCCGCCGCCGTCGAGGACGGCCATGGCCCCGCGCTCACGGACCACCGTTGGCCGTCCGGCGGGTTCGAAGGTGCCGTCGGCCATCTGGTCGACGTATTCGTAGATGCGGATGGTCCCGTGCGAGTCGTGGCCGAAGAGGCTCGACTCGACCAGGTGGTCGGCCACGGTGGCGGCATCTTCGGCGGAGCAGCCCGAGGCCTCGAAGAGGGAGCGTGCGATGCGGGTCAGGGATTCGGGCGGGAAGCGGCGCATGAATCAGGCGGCGGCTTCCAGCTTGCCGACCTCGTCCTCGAAGGCGCGGCTGCCGAGATCGACGCCGTATTCCCGGAGGCCGCCGGTGGCCTCCGGGCCGGTGATCCACGGGCGGTGGGCGCGCCCGGCCTCGACCAGGTCGGCGCTGGCGTAGTCGCCGTGGAGGAAGTGAAAGGCCATGCCGGCGCGCTCCTCGTCGGTGGCGTTGTCGCCGGTGCTGTGGGCCATGCCGTAGCAGAAGAACACGGCGCCCCCCGCAGCAACTTCCACGGCCACGGCCTCGTTCTCCGGAGGGGAGCAGTGGATGTGGTGGTCGGAGTACGGGTCGCGCTCGTGGGCATAGCTGTGCCGGTGGCTACCCGGAATCAGGCGCAGGGTCCCGTTGGCCAGGGTGGCGTCGTGCACGGCGACCCACATGGCCGTCCCCTTGAGCGGATCGTCGATCTTGAAGTAGGCGTTGTCCTGATGCCAGTGGGTCCCGGTGCCGGTGCGGCCCGGCTTGAGGAACAGCTGGTCCAGGTGGAGGAGGAAGGGATCACCGATCAGGCGGCTCACGGTGGCGGCGACCTTGGGCGCGAAGGGAAGGGCCCGGATCAGGTCGCTCTTGTCGTAGAGGGGGATCAGTTGCAGGTTGGCGCGCGACTCGGAATGGGTCTGCCCGTCGCCGTCGGTGCGGACGTTGCGCAGCAGCCCTTGGCGGCGGAAGCGCGCCACCTCCGCCGCCAGGGCCCGAACCTCGCGAGCGTCGAAGAAGGGGCTCACCAGGCACCACCCGTCGCGGCGGAATCGGGCGACGTGATCTTGCGTGAGAAGGTCGGTCACGAGGGAAACGACTTACGATAGTGGGCCGGGTACTGAACGGCAAGTCGGCCTCGGGCTGCCTTGCCGGTACGGAGATGGTTGCTTACCCTAATTGACGCCGCGAATTGACGGCAAACGGAAGACCCGCGGCTCCCGCCGCACTCCACTCACCGGCGTCCGCCCAAGACGCTTCTCCCCGGGCGGTCTTCCGCCTCGCCAGCACCAATCCTCTCGACCTGGAAAAGACGCCCCGAGGGTCGAGGGTGGAGCGTTGGCGGTCTACCGGCGAAAACCGTTCCCGGGACGAGAAGGAATCCATGGCAGAGATTCGGGTCGGCATCAATGGTTTCGGCCGGATCGGCAGACTCGTGTTCCGCGCCGCCTGCAAGGCAGGTCTCGACGTGCGTGGCATCAACGACCTGACCGACGCGGCCACGCTGGCCCACCTGCTCAAATACGATTCCACCCACGGCCGCTTCGACAGCGAGGTGGCGACCGATGGACAGCACTTGGTGGTCGGCGGGAAGCGGATCCCGGTCTACGCCGAGCGCGATCCGGCAAGCCTCCCCTGGGGGAGGGTGGGCGTGGAGATCGTTGTCGAGTCGACGGGGTTGTTCACCCGCCGCGGGTCCGCCGCCGCTCACCTGTCCGCTGGTGCGCGGAAGGTGCTGATCTCGGCCCCGGCCAAGGAAGAGGACCTGACCGTGGTGATCGGCGTCAACGAGGACGACCTGCAGCCTGGACACGCCATCGTCTCCAACGCGTCGTGCACGACCAACTGTCTGGCGCCCATGGTCAAGGTCCTCCACGAGAGCTTCGGCGTCGTGCACGGGATGATGAACACCATCCACTCCTACACCAACGACCAGCGCATCCTCGATCTGCCGCACGAGGATTTGAGGCGGGCTCGCTCGGCGGCTGTGAATATGATCCCCACGACCACGGGGGCTGCGGCGGCCGTCGGCAAGGTATTGCCCGAGCTGCAGGGAAAGCTCGACGGCCTGTCGATCCGCGTGCCCACGCCGGACGGGTCGCTTGTGGACTTCACCGCCCACCTCTCCGCTGAGGTGACGCGCGAGCAGGTCAATCAGGCCTTCGCCCGGGCCGCCGAGACCGACCTCAGGGGCATTCTGGAGTACTCGGAGGAGCCCCTCGTGCTCTCCGACATCATCGGCAACCCGGCCTCCTGCGTCTTCGACGCCGGGTCGACGAACGTCGTCGGCGCTACATTGGTAAAGGTGCTCGGGTGGTACGACAACGAGTGGGGCTACGCCAACCGCTGCGTGGATCTCATACCGCGGATGGCGGCTTGAACCCGGCCCGGTCACCGGCGAAGCCAGCAGGCGAGGAGTAAGGCCCATGTTCGAGGACGTCTGGAAGCACTACGACGAGAACGAGCTCACCCACTCGGCCGCTCACCACCTTATGTCGGTGCACGAGCTGCGCCAGATGCACGGTTACGCCCGCGTCTCCGATATCGCCAAGCACCTGAAGATCACCAAGGGCAGCGTCTCCTCGGCGATGAAGCACCTGAAGGAACGGGGCTATATCAAGGAAGACCACAACCGCTTCCTCGAGCTGACCGACAAGGGTCTGCGGGTCGTCTGGGAGACCGAAGCCACGCGCATGGTGGTGAAGAAGTTCCTCTCCGACGCCCTCGGCATGGACGAGGACGACGCCGAGATCGACGCCTGCAAGGTCGAGCACCTGATCAGCTCCGAGGCCAGGGGGCACCTGGTTGGGTTCCTCCGCTTCCTGTTCTCCGAGGATCCCATCGCCACCGAGTTCCTGGCCGTCTTCCGAGGCGCCCTCTCCGCGCACCACCTGGAGTGCAAGAAGGACGTCGCCAGCTGCCTGCTGTGCGACGAGGTCTGCTTCATGCAGCCGGAGTTGTCCGTCCTGCGGGGCAACTGATGTCCTCCGCCCACCCTCGGCGGGCGGTGCCACCCTGCGGTCCCGGCAGCCCCCGCTCTTGACCCATATCGCGGGGTTTCTGCAGCGCCAGATGCTGCCCGTCGGCCTGGTGCTGGCCGCCGTCGTCGGCCTCGCCTGGCCCGAGCCGGGGAGGGCCATGGGCCGGCTGCCGACCCAGTACGTGGCGGTCAGCATCATCTTCGCCTGCGCCGGGCTGCTGCTGCGCACCGACGAGATCCGCGCCGCCCTGAGCGCCTGGAAGGCCACCGCCTGGGGCTCCCTCTCCATCCTCCTCCTGACCCCCGCCGTGGGCGCCCTGATCGCCTTCCGCACGCCCCTGGAGCCCGCCTACCAGATCGGCCTGGCCCTCTTCGTCTGCATGCCGACGACCCTCTCCTCGGGGGTCGCCCTGACCAGTCAGGCGCGCGGCAACGTGGCCCTGGCCCTGCTCCTGACAGTGACCACGAACCTCGTCGGCGTCTTCACCATCCCCTTCGTCCTCGTCGCCGTTCTCGGCGCCATGGGCGAGGTGGAGCTGTCGGCGACGGACCTGCTCGGGAAGCTGTGCCTCTCGATCCTGCTGCCACTGGCCGTCGGCCGCTGGCTGCGCCGGCCCCTGGGGTCGTGGGCCGACGCCAACCGGGCGCGAATCACCGCCCTGAGCAATCTGGCCCTGATCAGCATCCCGTGGATGAAGTTCTCCGACTCCTCCGAGCGCCTGGCGGCGGTGGCCCTGGCCGGCCTCCTCATGCTGGTTCTCGCGGGCCTGGTCATTCACGGCGTCTACCTGGCGATGAACGACGCCGCGGCGCGACTGCTGCGGTTCGACGGGCCGACGCGCAAGGCGGTGGTGCTGATGGCGAGCCAGAAGACCCTGCCCGTGGCCCTCACCGTCCTCGCCCTGATCCCGGACGAGGCCATCGCTCCGGGGCTCAAGGGCCTGCTCGCCATCCCCTGCATCACCTCCCACCTCGGTCAGATCTTCGTCGATGCCTTCATCGCCACCCGGTGGGGCCGCCTCCGGGAGTGACGGGGCACCATGCGCTTCTGGCGGTCCTCGAGCCGGCTCCCCTACCTCGGCCGGGTTCTGTTCCACGATGAGGACGAGCACGGCCCCATCGACGTGGTGGAGGAGGAGGAAGGGGGCCTGCTCTCCCTTCAGTTCGGGAGCACTGCGCGGCAGAGCACGATGTTCGTGGACCGCCCCGAGGAGCTGACGCTGGAGTACACGCGCTGCCTCATGTCGGCCCTGATCCTGGGCGAAGCCCCGCCCGGGCGGGCCCTGATGCTGGGCCTGGGAGGCGGCTCCCTGGTGAAGTTCCTGCTGCACCACCTGCCCGGCTGCCGGGTCGAGGTGGTGGAGCTGCGCCCGCGGATCGTGGAGGTGGCGCAGCGGTTCTTCGCCCTCCCCCGGTCCCACGACCGGCTGCAAATCCACGTCACCGACGGCCGTCGCTTCCTCCTCGAGCACACCGGGGAGCCTTACGACCTTGTCCTTCTGGACCTGCACACGGGCCAGGGCATGGCGCCGGTGGTCCGGGAGGAAGACTTCCTGCCCGCCTGCCGCCGGGCCACGGCCGACGGCGGCGTGTTCTCCGCGAACCTGTGGTACGGCTTCGACACGGACCTGAAGGGCCGGGTCCAGGAGCTCCTGCATGCCTCCTTCGAGCGCGTCCTCGGCCTGCCGGTGCCCGGCCGCAGCAACCACGTCGCCCATGGACTGCCGGGGGGGCGCGTGCCCGCTGCCGGGACACTGGAGCACCGGGCCAGGGCCTGGCAGAGGGCGGTGGGTCTGCCGATGCCCGAACTGGCCCGGCTGCTGATCCGGCACAACGGAATCCAGTCGAGTCGAGAAGGGGGGAGAGAATGACAACGGCGAACCAGAAGATGCGGCCGTGGGCCGGCGCGATGCGGTCACTGCCTCTCCTTTCCCTGTTGGCGGGTCCGGCCCCGGGCCTGCAGGTCGACGGCTTCACCAGCGATGCGGTTCAGGAGGCCGTGTTCGCGGCTGCCGATGGGGACACGCTGCTCTTCCCGGCGGGGGAGTACGCCTTCACGGGGACCGTCGTCATCGACCGGAGCCTGACCCTTCGCGGAGCGGCGCAGCTCATGGACGTGGGCGTAGTCGAGCCGGGAGAGCCGAACGACCCGCCGTACTGGGACGGCCCTGCCTCCGTGTGTAGCACCGCAGATCCCGATCTCCTGCTCTTCCGGGTGGAGAGCGAGGCCGTGACCTTCGAGGACCTCGAGCTCGTGGGAGCGATCACCCATGAGGCCGGCAGTGGAGACGGAATCGCCGTCCTGGATCACGACCGGCTCGTGGTGCGGAACTGCGAGATTACCCGTTTTCGCAAGGGGGTCGATTTCATGAACTCCCGCCGGAGCGTGGTGACCGGCAGCTACCTGCACGAGAACTACCGCAACGGCTTCGGCTACGGGGTCAGCATCACCGGGCCGGTGATGGCCACGGGAGGATCCGAAGTCTCCATCTACCGCAACGAGTTCACCTTCAACCGCCACTCCATCGCCTCCAACAGCCCCGAGACGCGTTTCACGGTGGAGAACAACTACTTCCACGACAACGATCTGGAGGAGTGGCAGGCGTGCGTCGATACCCACGCCCAGGGCGGCCACACCATTCGCGCGGTCGTGCGCGACAACATCTTCGAGCGTACCCGGCCCATGGGCTTCAAGAGCGGCAGCCTGGAGATCACGGGCAACTACTTCGACCCCGGCTGCGGCGACTACTCGGTGGGCGGTTACTCCCGCATGGTCGATCTCAGCATCCCCACCCACAACGGGGAGTTCATCCCCCAGGCGATCCTCCACGACATCTACATCGCCGACAACGTGAACGCCACCGATCCCTGGCGCCGGCTGCTCTGGGTCGACGACTGGGACTACGAGGGGGAGACGAAGTTCGTGGCCTACAACGTCTTCGTCGACGGCCGGCTGTTCAGGCACAACAGCGCCCTGACCTCGGCGCCCTGGCACCCCTTCCCCGACTCGAGCGCCAGCCCCTTCGTGGGACATGTGTACGTCACCCTTCCCGACTCCGAGGAACGCGTTCACAACATCGATGCCGGCCCCTGGTACGACCTGCACGCCTTCGCCGTCGACCCCCAGGGATACGAGGACATCGCCGAGATCGGCGTGCAGATCGCAAGTGTCCGGAGCCTCCCTCCCGACCCGGAGGACCGTCTCCGGCACCAGGACTTCTCGGCCGTGGAGAGCTACTTCATCCGTGGCACCGGGACCTCCCTGCACTCGCGGGAAACCGATGGTTCCCCCGACTGGAGCGACGTCACGGGAGTCGAGGGATCCTACGTCGACGGCGCCTCGAGCAAGTGGTCCGGCCGCGGCCGCCACCGCGTCCGACTGAGGACGCGGTTCCGGCTGTCGGACCAGGCCGTCGGCGGAAGCTGGCGGATCTTCGGCTACGCCCGCGACCAGGACGGCCATCTGCCGGTCCCGCCATGGCACGAGCAGCTGGAGGGCTGGCCCATCGAGGTGGAGGGCGTGGAGGAGGGGGCCGCGACGTCGGTCGCCGGGCCCGGTGCCGGTCTGGGGGCGGCACCCGCGGGGGCGAAGCTGGACGAGATCTACCCCAATCCCTTCAACCCGTCGGCCACCATCCGCTTCACCCTCCCGGAACCGCAGCGCGTCACCCTGTCCATCCACGCGCTCAACGGCCAACTTGTGGAGACCGTGCTCAGTGGGCCCAGGAGTGCCGGGAGCCACACCGTCAGGTGGGACGCTTCCGGGCGGGCCTCGGGGGTCTACCTCTGCCGGCTGGAGGCGGAGGTCGGGGTCTCGCGGGTGCGGAAGATGGTCCTGGTCAGATGAGCCCGGTCAGCATGCCCCGCGTTGACGAAGGGGCCGAGGTGCCGCAAGGGCTGTCGGGCCTGCAGCGAGGAGAGAGAGCCATGATCCCGATGGAGAGGATCGACTGGAAGGCCGGGGTTCCGGCTATGCGCGTGCTGCCCCTCCTGCTTCTGCTGGCGGGTCCCGCCCCGGGCCTGCAGGTCGATGGTCTCACCAGCGAGGCGGTCCAGGAGGCCGTGTACGCGGCCGCCGCCGGGGACACCCTGTACTTCCCGGCGGGGGAGTACGTCTTCACCGGGACGGTCGTCATCGACCGGAGCCTGACCCTCCTGGGCGCGGCCGAGCTCCTGGACGTGGGCGTGGTCGAGCCGGGCGAGCCGAACGACCCGCCGTACTGGAGCGGCGCGGCCTCCGTGTGCCTGACGGAAGACCCGGACCTGCGCCTCTTCCAGGTGGAGAGCGACGATGTGACCTTCGAGCGCCTGAAGCTCGTGGGAGTGGTCACCCACGAGACGGGGACCTGCGAGGGAATCTCGGTCTTCGGGCACGACCGGCTCGTGGTGCGCAACTGCGAGATCACCCGCTTTCTCAGGGGAGTCGACATCAGGAACTCGCTCCGGAGCGTTGTCACCGGGAGCTACCTGCACGAGAACTACCGCAACGGCTACGGCTACGGGGTCGCCATCTCCGGGCCGAGCATGGAGTCCGGCGGTTCCGAGGTGTCGATCTACCGCAACGAGTTCACCCTCAACCGTCACGGCATCGCCTCCAACAGCCCCGAGACGCGCTTCACGGTGGAGGACAACTACTTCCACGACAACGACCTGGTGCAGGGGCAGGCGTGTGTCGACATCCACCCCCAGGGCGGCTACACGATACGCGCCGTGGTGCGCGACAACATCTTCGAGCGCACCACGCCCATGGGCTTCAAGAGCGGCAGCATCGAGATCACGGGCAACTACATCGACCCCGGCTGCGGCGACTACGAGGTGGGCGGGTACTCGCGCATGCTCGACTTCGGCCCGCCCACGCACAACGGCAACTTCATCCCCGAGGCGATCCTCCACGACATCTACATCGCCGACAACGTCAACGACACCGACCCCTGGCGCCGGCTGCTGTGGGTCTACGACTGGGAGTACGAGGGCGAGACCCGGTTCGTGGCTTACAACGTCTTCGTCGACGGCCGCCTCTTCAAGCACAACAGCGCCATGGACAACGCGCCCTGGCACCCCTACCCCGGCGAGAGCCCCAAACCCTTCGTCGGACAGATCTACGTCACCCTGCCCGACTCGGACGAGCGGGTCCGCCGAATCGAGGCCGGCCTTTGGTACGACCTGCACGCCCTGGCCGTCGATCCCCAGGGCTGGAGGGACATCGCCGAGATCGGCGTGCACATCGCCCGCACCCGGAGCCTGCCCCCGAATCGGGAGGACCGCCTCCAGCAACAGAACTTCTCCGCCGCCGAGAGCTACTTCATCCGCGGCACCAGGGACTCCCTCGGCTCGCGGGCGACCGAGGGCTCCCCCGACTGGAGCGATGTCACCGGAGTCGAGGGATCCTTCGTCGACGGCGCCTCGAGCAAGTGGTCGGGCCGCGGCCTCCACCGGGTTCGCCTCCGGGCCAGGTTCCGGCTCTCGGAGCAGGCCGTCGGCGGCAGCTGGCGGATCTTCGGGTACGCCCGCGACCAGGACGGCAACCTGCCGATCCCGCAGTGGCACGAGCTGCTGGAGGGCTGGCCCATCGAGGTGGAGGGAGTGGAGGAAGGCTTCGCGACATCGGTCGCCGGCCCCGGAGCCGCTCACGGGGAGGCACCCGCGCGGGCAAAGCTGGACGAGGTCTACCCCAATCCGTTCAACCCGGCCGCCACCATCCGCTTCACCCTCGCGGAACCGCGGCACGTGACCCTGTCGGTCCACGCCCTCAACGGGCAGCTCGCCGAGGTCCTGCTGAATGAGCGCCGGGGCGCCGGCAGCCACTCCCTCCGGTGGGACGCATCCGGGCGGGCTTCGGGGGTGTACCTGTGCCGCCTGGAGGCGGAGGGACAGGTCTCGCAGGTGAGGAAGATGGTCCTGGTGAGGTGAGCGCCGGCTGAGGGCTCAGCCGGCGGCGGCCGGCTCGCCGTTGCGTCCGTTCGTCGCGACGGGCCCTTCGCCGGCCACCTTCTTCAGCCGCACGGCGCAGACCTTGTACTCCGGGCAGCCCGTGAACTCGTCCTTGCCGTCGCCGGTGAGGAGGTTGGTCCTCGACTCGGGGAAGTGGAAGGTCATGAAGACCGTTCCCCTGTTCGAGGCCCGGGTGACCTCGGCGCGCACTGTCACCGCCCCGCGGCGCGACTCCACCTCCACCAGATCGCCGTTGCGCAAACCGACCCGCCGGGCGTCGCCGGGGTGGATGCGCAGGGTCTCCTCGGCGGCCTTGTTCAGCTTCGACAGGTCGGTGCGGCGCGTCATCGTCCCCACGTTGTAGTGGAAGAGCTGGCGCCCCGTGGTCAGCATCCACGGGTATTCGTCGTCGGGCAACTCGGCCGGCGGCTGCCAGGGCGTGGCCGTGAGCCGCGCCTTCCCGCGCAGGAAGGCGCCGTCTCGATGGACGATGTCGCTGCCCGGGTCGTCGGCGTCGACGCAGGGCCACTGCAGGAATCCCTTCTCCTCCAGCCGGGCGTAGCTGACGCCCCGCCACATCGGGCTCAGGCTGGCCAGCTCGTCCATCACCTTGGATGGATCGACGCCGCCATCGCCGTCGGCAAAGCCGAGGTCGGTCCCCATGCGCCGGGCGATCTCGTGGACGACCTCGCCGTCGACGCGCGCTCCCTCCAGGGGCTCGATGGCGGGGCGGACGCGCTGGATGCGGCGGTCGGAGTTGACGAAGGTGCCCGACTTCTCGAGGAAGGTCGTGCCCGGCAGCACGACGTCGGCCAGCTCGGCGGTGGGGGTCATGAAGATCTCCTGCACCACCAGGAAGTCGAGACTCTCCATGGCGCCGACCACGTGGTTCGTGTCCGGGTCGGACTGGGCCACGTCTTCGGCCAGGATGTACATCGCCTTGAGGGTGCCCGCGTGGGCGGCTTCGAACATGTCGGGTATGCGCAGGCCGGCGTTGTCGGGCGGCTCCACTCCCCAGGTCTCGGCGTGCTCGGCCCGCGCCACGGGATCGGTGACGGGGCGGTAATCCGAGAACACATTCGGCAAGGCGCCTGAGTCCGAGGCCCCCTGCACGTTGTTCTGCCCTCGGATCGGGCAGGCGCCGGTGCCCGGGCGGCCGATGTTGCCGGTCATGACCGCCATGTTGATCATGCCGAAGACGGCGTTGGAGCCGTGCCCCGCCTCGGTGACCCCCAGCCCCCACAGGATCTGCGAGGCCCGGCCCGAGGCGTAGAGACGGGCCGCCCGGCGGATCAGGTCCGGGTCGATGGCGGCGATCTCCGCCGCCCACTCGGGGGTGCATTCGGCCACCGTGGACCGCACCTCCTCGAGCCCCTCGGCGCAGCGGCCGATGAAGTCGGGGTCGGTGAGGTCCTCCTCGATCAGGACGTGCTGCAGGGCGTTGATGACGGCCACGTTCGATCCCGGGCGCACCGGCAGGTGCAGGTCGGCCAGGCGCGCGATCTCGGTGTTGCGGGGATCGAGGGCGATGAGCCTGCAGCCGGCGAGGACGGCCTGCTTGATGCGGGCGCCGAAGACGGGGTGCGCCTCGGTCGGGTTGGCGCCGACGATCATCAGCACGTCGGAGTCGGCCACGTCCTGGAAGCTGTTGGTGCCGGCGCCGGTGCCGAGGGCCTGGCCGAGGGCATAGGACGATGGCGAGTGGCAGACGCGGGAGCAGTTGTCGATGGAGTTGGTCCCCAACCCGACGCGGGCCAGCTTCTGCATCAGGTAGTTCTCCTCGTTGGTGCAGCGCGACGAGGAGATGAGGGCCACCGCGTCGGGGCCGTGCTCGCGGGCGATGCCGCCGAGCCTGGAAGCGACCAGGTCGAGGGCCTCCTCCCAGCCGGCTTCCCGGAAGTTGCCGTTCTCCCGGATCAGGGGCGTGCGCAGGCGGTCGTCGGAGTGGGCGAACTGGTGCGCGAAGCGGCCCTTCACGCAGGTGTGGCCGAGGTTGGCCGATCCCGACTTCGAGGGCGTGATGTTGACCACCTGGCCGTCCTTGGTGTGCACGTCCAGGGCGCAGCCGACGCCGCAGTAGGAGCAGGTGGTGGTCGTCGTCTCGTCGGGCAGGCCGAAGCCGCGGGTGCCCGGCTCCTCGAGGGCGGCCACGGGACACTCGAAGACGCACTGGCCGCAGCTGACGCAGTCGGCCTCCTCGAAGCCGGTGTCGTTGCCGGCGATCACCTTGGTGTCGTAGCCCCGGCCGGACATCTGCAGGATGAAGGAGCCCTGCACCTCGTCGCAGGCGCGCACGCACCGGGCGCAGCCGATGCACTTGTCCATCTCC
>JAJDTN010000088.1 GCA_022827165.1 Candidatus Latescibacterota bacterium | reverse complement strand
CTGGAGTAGCGGGAGTGGACCTGCGCGAGACCTTCGACCTGTCGGTGGCGGGTCTGACGTCCCACAAGCTGCGCACCATCCTCACGATGCTCGGCATCATCTTCGGTGTCGGCGCCGTCATCGCCATGCTCTCCATCGGCGAGGGGGCCAAGCAGGAGGCCCTGCAGCAGATCAGCCAGATGGGCATCCACAACATCATCGTGCAGCACTGGAACCCCGAGGAGGAGGAGGGCCTCGGGGACGAGGACGCCGGCAGCAGCAACCTGTCGGAGGGGCTGACGCGGGCCGACGCCCGGGCGGTGCGCGAGATCTGCCCCCTGGCCCGGACGGTGACCCCCCAGCGCGAGCTGAAGGTCAAGGCCCGCTACCGCAGCAACACCTTCCAGACCATGCTCGTGGGCACCACCCCCGAGTACATCCAGGTCCTCGACGCGTCTCTGAAGGAGGGGGTCTTCCTCTCGGAGGAGGACCTGCTGCAGGCGCGCCGCGTCTGCGTCCTCGGCAGCGACGCCAAGCGCAGCCTGTTCTACTTCGAGGAGGCCCTGGGTCAGCAGATCAAGGTCCAGGACCAGTGGTACACCGTCATCGGCGTCCTGCGCGACAAGGGGGCGGCGGGCGGCAAGATCGGCGGCGTTCTCGAGGTGCGGAACACCGACGAGGACATCTACGTCCCGCTGAACACGCTCCTCAAGCGGTTCAAGTGGGCGCCCACCGACCCCGAGCTGACGCAGGTCACGGTGAAGGTGAGCGACCCCGGCCGTCTGCAGGAGGCGGCCAACATCGTGCGCGCCATCCTGCACCGGCGCCACCGCGGCGTCGACGACTTCAAGATCGCCATCCCCGAGGAGCTGATGCGCCAGAGCCAGCGCACCCAGGCGATCTTCAACATCGTCATGGGCTGCATCGCCGGCATCTCCCTCGTCGTCGGCGGCATCGGCATCATGAACATCATGCTCGCCTCCGTCCTCGAGCGCACCCGGGAGATCGGCATCCGCCGCGCCCTGGGCGCGCGCCGGCGCGATGTCCTGGCCCAGTTCCTGGTCGAGGCGGTGATGGTGAGCCTCATCGGCGGCCTCATCGGCGTGCTCCTCGGCTACTTCATGACCGAGGTCATCACCCTCTACGCCGGATGGAAGACGATCGTCGAGACGTGGACGATCGCCCTCGCCTTCGGGGTCGCCGCCGGCGTCGGCATCGGCTTCGGCTACTACCCCGCCCGCCAGGCGGCCCTGCTCAACCCCATCGACGCCCTGCGCTACGAGTAAGGCAGCCCCTCAGACCAGCCGCAGCAGCTCGATCCCCGACTCGCCCCGGCGGGCCCGCTCGTGGGGGTAGGCCAGGGGCCGCTGCACGTAGCGCACGCCGTCGATGACGGCGTCCCAGGCGATGTGGGTGTGGCCGAACAGGTGCAGGCGCGACCCCGCGGCGCGCAGCTGGCGGTCCAGGCGCAGGGTGCCGGAGACCCGCGGCAGCTCCTTGAACCGCAGCCCCTCCAGCGGCGGGATCAGCTCCGGCCGCGGCACGAAGTGCGAGAAGCTGAGCACGCGGCGGCCCGGAGGGGTCCTCAGGGCCGGGCGGTTGAGCCCCTCGAAGTAGGCGCAGCGGTCGGCGTCGCTCGACTGCTCCGGCGGCCAGCGGCAGCGGTTGGGGTCCGACCAGTGGCGCGACACGGCCACCTCCGGGGCGCCGGCGGCGCCGAAGCCCGGCTCGTACCAGCCGTGGAGGGGCAGGACCCACCACTCGGACCCCGCGGCGCCCGGTTCCATCTCGATGCCGAGGCGCGCGGCCAGGCGCCGAAGCGCCTCCAGCCGGTCCAGGGAGGTCTGCGCCCCCGTCCCGCCCGCGTCCGCTCTCGGGTCCTCCACCCACAGGTCGTGGTTGCCGGGCACGAGGAAGACCCGCTCGAAGCGCTCCGCCAGCAGGCCGAGGGCCTGCTCGGCGCGGTCCATCCGGTGGCAGATATCGCCGGCCACCAGCAGGGTGTCGCCGCGGTGGGGCCCCACGGGCAGGGAGGCCACCTGCTCGAGGTTGGGGGCGAAGTCGACGTGCAGGTCGGAGATTCCGTAGATGCGCACGCGGCCAAGGGTACCCGGCGCCGGTGGACAGAGGCAAGGGCCCCGCTTTCCTTCGAGCCCGCACTCCCCCACGAGAACCCCTTCCAAGGAGAATCCCCCATGGCGTACCGCGCCGCCGTCATCGGCCTCGGCCGCATGGGCAGCACCTTCGACGACGAGATCGAGTGGGGCGGCTCGATCTTCCTGCCCTACTGCCACGGCCCCAGCTACCACGCCCACCCCGGGGTCGAGCTGGTGGCCGGCGCCGACCCCCACGACGAGCAGCGGGCCATCTTCGGCGAGCGCTGGGGCCTGGAGTCCGGCCATCTCTACGCCGACTACCGCGAGATGCTCGCCGGGGAGCGGCTCGACCTGGTGAGCGTCTGCACCACGGCGCGGGTCCGCCGCCGCATCGTCGTCGACTGCGCCGCCGCCGGGGTGCGGGCGATCTGGGCCGAGAAGCCCCTGGCCCTGACCCTGGCCGAGGCCGACGACATGGTCGACGCCTGCCGCCGCCGCGGCGCCGCCCTGGCCGTCAACTGCGCCCGCCGCTGGAACCCGTTCTACGCCGAGACCCGCAAGCGCATCGACAGCGGCGACCTGGGCCGGGTCCTGCAGGTCACCGCGTACGCCCAGTGCGGCCTCTCCCACAACGGCTCTCACGCCATCGACATCATCCGCTACCTCGCCGGCGGCGACGTGAGCTGGGTCTTCGGCGAGATGGAGTCCGACGAGGCCGCCGCCGGCGAGACCGACCTGCAGGGCAACGCCTACCTCGCCTTCGACAACGGCGTCCGCGCCTACCTGCGGTCGACCGACGGCGGCCTCGCCTCCTGGGAGGTCGACGTCATCGGCACCGGGGGCCGGGTGCGCTCGGGGTCCAACGCCCTCGACTGGGAGATGTGGCGCCCCGTGGAGGGAGGCCCCCGCAACCGCGGCCTGGCGGCGCGGGTCCCCTTCCCGTGGCCGGCGCGCATGCAGGGCATGGGCCTGACCATCGTCGACGACCTGATCGGCTGCATCGAGTCCGGCGGCGACCCGCGCTGCTCCGGCGACGACGGGCGCGCGGCCCTGGAGGTGGCGGTGGCCCTGCGCGAGTCCCACCGGCGCGGGTGCGTGAAGGTCGAGCTGCCCCTGGCCGACCGCGGCCTGGGGATCCTGTCGTCGGAGATCCGCGAGGACGACGTGCCGGCGCGGGTGCGCCGGGAGAGGGCCGCGGCTCAGTCCCGCTGAGGCAGCAGCCGCCGGGCGTTGCCCCCGAGGATCGCCTCCGCCTCGGGCGCCTCCAGGTCCAGCACCACGCGGGCGAGGCCGGCGAGGGGCACGAAGAACGGGGCGTGGGTGCCGAAGAGCAGCCGCGGCGCCAGGCCCGCCTCGACCATGCGCAGGAGGCTGTCCATGCCGTCGGCCTGGGAGACGTCGGCGTGGAGCCGCTCCAGGGCGAGGATCTGCGGCCCGAGGTCGAGGACCGCCTTCCAGGTGGCTCCGCCGATGACCACCGGCACCCGGGGGTTCCGCCGCGCCAGGGCCGCCACCGCCGCGGGGTCCACGTCGGGGACCACCGCCCCCGGGTGCTGCCGCCGGGGGTCCTCCAGCCGCGTCTGCACGAAGAGGACGAGACCCGCCTCGCCCACGGCGGCGGCGCACTCGTCCACGTCCTTCAGATCGTAGCCGCCGTAAGCCGGCAGCCAGCGCACGGCGGGGGCTCCCCTGTCGACGGCCAGGGCCAGCTCCTCGCGCCAGGTGGCCAGACCCGGGTCGAGGACGGGGACGGGCCGCACCGCGGGAAAGCACTCCGCCGCCGCGTACACGTCGGCGTTGGCCAGGTGCGGGTTGTGGGCGAAGGCGGCGTCCAGGGGCGACAGGAGCACCCGCCCGACGCCCACCTGCTCCAGGGAGGCCACCACCCGGTCCGCCGAGCCGGGCAGCCGCAGCGACGCCCAGTGGCCGGTCCAGGCGCAGACGTCGACGATCTCCACGGTTCTCCTCAGTCCCCCAGGCAGGCCCGCGCCGGCAGCAGCCCCCGCAGGTTGTCCCACAGGATGCGGCGCTTCTCCGCGGCTTCCAGGTCCGCCCCCAGGACCTTGGCCAGGGTGATGCCGAAGTGGCGGATCGGCGCGTCCGACCCGTAGACCACGCGGCCGGCGCCCAGGCGCCGCACCGCCAGCTCCACCATGCCGCTCTCCGGATCGCCGCCCGAGGTGTCGACGAAGACGTTGGCGCAGCCGCGCACGTCCTCGACGCCGCGGGGATTGCAGCCGTTGAGGTGGGCCATGATGATCCGCGCCCCCGGGTGGCGGCGGGCCAGGTGGGCCACGTCGGCGGGGAAGGACTCCCCCGCCAGGTTGCCCGTGGTCTTGCGCCAGGCGTGCTGCAGCACCGGCACCCCGTGGGCCACCGCGCGCTCCAGGATCGGGTCGAGGCCGGGCTCGCGGGCGCGGCGGGCGACCCACAGCTTGACCCCCACCATGCCCTCGCCGGCGACGCAGCGGTCGACCTCGGCCGCCGCCTCCCGCGGGAACGCCGGCGAGACGTAGCAGAAGGGCAGGAAGAACCCCTCCGAGACGTCGCGCATGGCCAGGGCGTAGTCGTTGGCCTCGCGGCACTGGTCGGGCGTCGGCTCCCTCGGCGTGCTCGAGTGCAGGGAGAACAGGACCGCCCGGGTGACCCCGGCCCGGCGGGCGGCATCGCCCAGACGCCGCGCGTCCTCGGCGGCGCCGGAGAGGGGGAAGCCGCCGAAGTTGTCCAGCGGGTGGACGTGGGCGTCGATGACGGGGCCGCCCGGGTCGAGGCGGCGGCGCAGGGCGGCGAGACCGGTCACGGGCGAAGCAAGGCCGGCGCGCCTCAGCCGGCGGCGCGGACGTAGCGCGGACGCAGGTGCGCGCGGCGGAAGCCGCGGCGGCGGTAGACCCTCTCGGCGCCGCTGTCGGGCTCGGTCTCCAGCGTCGTCCAGCGGTTGCCCAGGGCCGCCGAGTCGGCCGCGGCGCGCGCCACCAGGGCCGAGGCCACGCCCCGACGGCGATGGCCCGGGAGGGTGCCCACGAGGTCGACGTAACCCATGCCGTGATCGGAGTAGAGCAGGGCGGTGCCCGCCGGCTCTCCGCCGCGGCGGGCCAGGTAGAGCCGCACCCGGGGAATGTCGAGGACGGTGCGGCCCAGTTCCCCGGCCTCGGGCGGCAGGTCGAAGCTCCGGCACCAGACCGGCGCCCAGGGGCCGTAGTCGCCGGCCTCGGGGACGACGACCTCCACCTCCGGGGCCCGCAGCGGCTCGGCGGGGCGGTCGCAGAGCATGGCGGTGGCCCGGAGCGCGAGGTCGAACCCCCGCCCCAGGAGGCGCTCGCCGAGATCGGCGGGGCGGTCCAGGGGCGTCAGGGTGAAGGCGCAGTCGAAGGCCTGGCGGCGGAAGTGGTCCAGGGCCGCGTCGACGAGCCGGTCCACGTCGCCGGGTGCGGCGTCGACCTGCACCACCCGGTGCAGCATGGGGATCTTCACGTCGTCGTGGTGGAAGGCCCGGGCCCCGCCGAGGTCGCGGGAGACGCACCAGCGCGCCCGGAACTCGACCCAGAGCTGCTCGAAGACCCGGGTGAAGTCGTCCGTCACCGGCCCGGGGGACCTACTCCGCGCCATTGAGGATCTGGTCCATGCGCGCGTTGAAGGCGCTGATGCGCCCCTGCAGGAAGGCCAGCACCTCGCGCAGCTCCTGCTGTCTCGCCTTCAGGCGCTGCGACTCCAGCAGCAGCGGCGCCTCGGCGGGAGGAGGCGCCACCGCCTCGCCCGGCGGGATGTCGCCCACCTGCTGCCGCTGCGAGCCCGCGCCGGCGCGGGAGACCAGGGCCGCCTCGCCGGGGCCGAACTGCTGCAGCAGCAGCAGCTCCCGTTCGATGGAGTCGAGGCGGTGGGAGAGGCGGTGCCAGTCCTTCCGGGCCCGCACCGCCATGTACTGGGCCAGCTCCAGCTTCTGGCGGATCTCCTCCGGGCCGTCGCCGTCGGCGAGGGCCAGCTCGTGCGCGTCGTCGAGGCGGTAGTGGCCCTGGCCGATGCTGTAGCCCAGGACCCGGCGCTCCTCCTGGAAGACCTCCAGTTGGCGGTAGAGTCCGGCGTCCCAGCCGCCGTCCTCCAGCAGGCGGATCAGCTGGCTGATCTCCCAGTCGTAGGCGGCGCGCAGCTTCTCGTCGAGGGCTTCCATCTCGGCGGCGGCGCTGTCGAGGCGGACCTCGACGTTGTTCAGCCGGTGCAGCAGTTGCCGCGACTCGAGCTGCAGGCGCCGCAGGTCCGGGATCCCCGGGGCGCGGCTGCGGAGGCTGTCGATCCGGGAGGAGAGGGAGTCCCGGCGCGCCATGAAGCGGCTGCGGATCTGCTGCAGCGACTGCGAGACCCGGTCGACGCGCTCCCGCGACGCCTTGAGAGCGGCCAGCTCGTCGAGCTGACCGCCCGCCGGCCGCAGCATGCCCATGAGGGCCAGCAGCGTCAGGGGGAGAAATCGGGTCATGCCGGTTCGGCGTAGCTGACGCCGTGCTTCTTGAGTTTGTAGTCGAGGGTGGGGGTCTTCAAGCCGAGGATCTGCGCCGCCCGGGTCTTCACGCCCCGCGCCTCCTCCATGGCCCGCGTGATCAGCTCGCGCTCCAGCCGCTCCATCTGCTCGTTCAGGCGCCCGCCGTCGCCGGTCTCCTCCGCCTCCTCCCCCGTCCGCCCCATCGTCTCCAGGGGCAGGTCGGAGGGCTCGATCGCGTCGCCGTCGCTGAGGACGATGGTGCGCTCGATGACGTTCTCCAGCTCGCGCACGTTGCCGGGCCAGGCGTAGTCGCAGAGGATCTCCAGGGCCTGGGCGGTCAGACGCCTGAGGGGCCGGTTGATTTCCCGCGACTTCTTCCTCAGGTAGTGGTCGACGAGCAGGGGGATGTCCTCGCGGCACTCGCGCAGGGGCGGCAGGTGGAGGGGGATCACCTCCAGCCGGTAGAACAGGTCCTGGCGGAAGGCCTTTTCCTCGACCATCTCCTTCAGGGGACGGTTGGTGGCGGCCACGACGCGCACATCGGCGTGCAGGGTGCGCTCGCCGCCGACGCGGTCGAACTCCCGGGCCTGGAGCACGCGCAGCAGACTCACCTGCAGCTCCGGCGACAGGTCGGCCACCTCGTCGAGGAAGATCGTCCCGCCTTCGGCCAGCTCGAACTTGCCCTTCTTGGTGCGCACCGCGCCGGTGAAGGCGCCGCGCTCGTGGCCGAAGAGCTCGCTCTCGGCCAGCTCCCGGGGCAGGGCGCCGCAGTTGACGCGCACGAACGGCCCCTCCCGGCGCCGGCTGCCGCGGTGCAGGGCGCGGGCCACCAGCTCCTTGCCGGTGCCGCTCTCCCCGTAGATCATCACCGAGGAGTCGGTGGCCCCCACGCGCTCCACCGCCGCCATCACCTGCCGCATCCGCCGCGAGTCGCCGACGATCTTCTCGTAGCGGTCGCCGATCTCCTCGCGCAGGTACTCGTTCTCCTCCTCCAGGCGGTCCCGCTCCAGCCGCGCCCGCCGGTTCTCCAGGACCGTGCGGACCTTCTCCGGCAGCACCTGGTCGAGGTTGTCCTTGACCACGAAGTCGGCCGCCCCCTTCTGCATCGCCCGCACCGCCACCTCGATGCTGCCGTGGCCGGTGACCATGATCACGTCGGTCTCGGGGTAGAGCTTCCTCAGCTCTTCCAGCAGCTCCAGCCCGTCCATGCCCTCCATGCGGTAGTCGGTGATCACCAGGTCGGCCTCGGACCGGCGCAGGCTCTCCAGGGCCTCGGCGCCGCTGCCGGCGGTGGCCGCCTCGTGACCCAGGCGGCCCAGGCGCAGGGCCCAGCCGTCGCGCAGGGGCTCGTAGTCGTCGACGAAGAGGATGCGGTTCACGCGCCGACCTCCGACCTCTCGGCCGCGGGCACCGAGCCGGCGGCCGGCAGGACCAGGCGGAAGACCGAGCCGCGGCCGGGAGCGGACTCGACCTCGACACGGCCGCCGTTGGTCTCGGCCGCCTGCCGCACGATGGCCAGACCCAGGCCGGAGCCCTTCTCGCGGGTGGTGAAGAAGGGCTCGAAGAGGCGCTGCCGGACCTCCTCGGCCATCCCCGGGCCGGTGTCCTCCACCTCCAGGGCGACATCGCCGGCGGCACCCACGGCGCGCACCGTCAGGGCCCCGCCTTCGGCCATCGCCTGCACCGCGTTCTTCATGAGATTCACGACGGCGCGCTTCACCTGCTCGGGGTCGGCGTAGACCCGCGCCTCGGGAGAGACCTCGGTGCGGAAGGTGACGCCGGCGGCCTCCATCTCCGGCGACAGCAGGAAACGGGCGTCGTCCACCAGTTGCGACAGCACCACCTCCCCGGGTTGGGGCGAGGGCGGACGCGCGAAGTGGAGGAACTCGGAGATCACCAGGTTCATGGCGTGGACCTGGGCGATGACCTTGTGGATGTGCTCGCGCCGCGGGTCCTGGCCGGGCAGCTCGTCGGCGATGAGGCCGGCGTAGATCTCGATACCGCTCAAGGGGTTGCGGATCTCGTGGGCGACGCCGGCCAGCATCTGGCGCAGCTGGGCGTCGCGCTCCAGCAGCTTGCGGCGCATCTCCTCCATCGTCTGCCCGAGGTAGCCGATCTCGTCGTGGGCCTGCACCTTCACCGCCCGGCGGAGGTTGCCGCGGCCGATCCGGCGCGCCGCCGTCACCAGGGTGTGGATGGGGCCGGTGATGTGGCGGGCCACGGCGAGGCCCACGAGGAAGGTCAGCAGGGTGCCGAGGCCGGCGAGGAGATAGACGGAGCGCTTGAAGCCGACGATGGCGTCCATGTACCCGGCGCCGATGTCCACCCCCACGCCGGCGACGATCCTCCCCTGCCGGTTGTGGATCGGCGCGTAGCCGGTCATGTAGTGATCGCCCGTGTCCTCGTCGGTGAAGCGCGGCGTGTTCGCCGGCTCTCCCTCCCACATGGCCGCCACCTGGGGCTTGTGGAAGGCGAGGAGGTGGATCTCGCGGCCGATGCGCTTGCCCTCCTCGGTGTCGAGGAGACTGCGGCCGCTGCGGTCGAAGACGTAGATGCGGCGCGCCCCCAGGGCCTCCCGGGTCTCGCGCATGCGCCGCCGGAGCAGCTGGTGCAGGAAGGTCCCCTCCATGCCCTGCCTCAGCTTGGTCACCTGGCCCCGGGCCAGCTCGGCGGCGATCATCTGCGACTCCACCTTCAGGTGCGAGGCGAGCTGGTCCTCGAGGCTGTCGAGGGCCTGCCGGTAGAGGACCCAGCCCGTGCCCCCGAGCCCTGCCAGGGCCAGGGTGACGAAGATGAAGACCAGGCGCCGGCCCAGCGATCCCTGGCGCCTGCGCCGCCCCTCG